>NZ_JBMRBK010000036.1:0-352244 GCF_057351765.1 Trinickia sp.
GACCGAATTGATGTTGCCGATGTCGGTCGACACCATGACGTCCTCGGGCATCGCTTTCTCGAGCTCGCGCAGCACTTGCCTTGGGTGCAGATAGTGCCCGCCGTTGAACGTGCGCTCGTGCTTTTGCTCCTCGATCATGTCAAGGCTGTAGGCGTCGAGCTCGTGCGTCCAGCCGTCGAGTTCTTTTTCCCACGCCGCTTTCTCGGCGGCGATTTGATCGGCGCGTTCGCTGCGCGTGGCATCGCTCGCGAGTTCGCGATTGGCCAGCCTTTGCGTGAGTGCGAGCGCCGAGGCCTTCGCGTCGCCGCAGATGCCTACCGAAATCTTCTTCACGAGGCCGAGCATCTTGTGGTCTGCGTCGATCTGAATGATCTTCGCCTCTTTCGGCCAATAGTCCATGCCGTGCTGGGGCAGGGTGCCGAACGGGCCGAGGCGCGAGCCGAGGGCGATCACCACATCCGCGCGCGCGAGCAGCTTCATGGCCGCTTTCGAGCCCTGATAACCGAGTGGACCGCACCAGAGCGGATGGTTCGCGGGGAACGAGTCGTTGTGCAGATAGCTGTTGACGACCGGCGCGCCCAAGCGCTCGGCCAGCGCCTTGCAAGCCTCGATCGCGTCGGCCATGACCACGCCGCCGCCTGAGATGATGACCGGAAACTTGGCTTGCGCGATCAGATCGGCCGCCTCGTTCAAGCTTTCGTCGCCGCCGGGGCCGCGATCGAGCTTGCGCGGCTGCGGGATCTCGACCTTGACCTTGCCGTAGAAGTAGTCGCGCGGGATGTTGAGCTGGGTCGGTCCCATCTCGGCCTGAGCGCGATCGAAGCAGCGCGCGGTGAATTCGGCCATGCGCGCCGGATGCGTGACATGGCCCTGGTACTTCGTGAATTCCTGAAACATCGGCAACTGATTCGCTTCCTGGAAGCCGCCCAGGCCAATGCCCATCGTCCCGGCTTCGGGCGTGACGATCACGACGGGGCTGTGCGCCCAATAGGCGGCCGCGATCGCGGTCACGCAATTGCTGATGCCGGGGCCGTTTTGGCCGATCACGACGCCGTGGCGGCCCGATACGCGCGCATAGCCGTCGGCCATATGGCCTGCGCCCTGCTCGTGCACGACGGGGATCAGGCGGATGCCGGCCGGCGCGAAGATATCCATCGCGTCCATGAACGCCGAGCCCATGATGCCGAACATGTCGGTCACGCCATTGGCCGCGAGCGTTTCGACGAACGCTTCGGAAGGGGTCATCTCTTGCGGGCCGCTGGCCGTCGCGCGTTGGGAAGTGGATTGGTCGCTCATCAGTGTCTCCGGTCCTCGGTTAACAAAACGCTTGGTTTCGATGCTATTCAGCGTTCCAGTCGGGTCAAGCCGTTCCGTCTACCGACGACGAATTTGGAATGGAATGAAATGATTCGTTTCAAAAGGCCCGCGATGCATGCGGCAACGCGCGCCCTGCGGCTCATGCGGGCTGCTTCGGGCGTTCTTTACGGAAGGCCCGTTTGACCGCGATCAGCCCATCGCGGAATTCGAACAAGTCGCACCCTTCGGCTTCGATGCGCCAGCCGTCCTTGTGCGTGCCGGTAAAGACCCATTCGGACACGCCGCGCTCGCCGGCGACGTAATGCCGGCCGTGGCCCCAATGCGCATCGGGGAAAGCACTGAATACCGCCTCGAATGCGGCGCGCACGGCGTCGCGGCCGACGAAGCGGGTCCCATGCACGTCGGGGCCTGCCGCGGCGTCGAAGACGCAGTCCTCGGTCATGAATCCCATGAGCGCGTCGGCGTCGTGGCGGTTAAAGGCGTCCGAAAACCCGGCGAGCGTGTCGGCCGTCACGGCGCAAGGGGCGAGAGGCGTGGCTGTCATGCATGTCTCCTGAACAATGAGCGGGCCGCGCCTCGCTGGAAGGCAAGCCGCGGCATGGTTTATCGACACGTTAATGGGCGCGCGCAGGGGCCGGTAGCGCCAGATTTCCAGTTTCGCTTGGGCCAGAGTAGAGCGATCATGGACAGGCGGCGCGCTCGTGCGCTGGACCCATCGGATCCCTTCGCCTGGCACTACCGGCGCGCTTATTGTTTGACAATGCTTGACTAAACGGGCGAGCGATCTCCTGTTTGGTCGTACGCGCATCGAGACGCCGATGCGCTTGCTGCAGCGAGGTTGCGTGCCGGATTGCTGCGCGCACCGTGGGCGCCCGATGTAGAACCGAAGGAGACGGCAGTGAGAGCGAGAGCACTACCCGAACACGGCAAGACGATCAAACGGCCCGCCGGGCCGCCGCGCGAGCCGCGCATCAAGCTTCGCCTCGCTCATGCGAGCATGAAATCGTATGGGCTGACGGCCGTCGTGCTGGCGATAGCGGTCCTGCTGTGGCAGGTGGTGTCGATGGCGGGTGTGTTTCCCGCCTTCGCCCTGCCTTCGCCGGTGGCGGTGTGGCGCGCTTTCGTCGACATCGTGCGCGACGGTTACGGCGGGCAGTCGCTCGTCAGCGACATTTTGATCAGTTGCTTTCGCATCGTCATCGGTTTCGTCGGCGCGGTGGCGATCGGCGTGCCCGTGGGCCTCTTGATGTCGCGCAACAAGATCGTGAACGACATCATCGATCCGTTGCTGCAATTCGTGCGGCCCGTGCCGCCGCTCGCCTACATCCCGCTGCTCGTCGTCTGGTTCGGCATCGGCGAGTTGCCCAAGGCCATTCTGATCCTCGTCGGCACGATTCCCGTCATCATCATCGGCACCATGTCCGGCGTCAAAAGCACGCCGCCGCTGCGCATCGCGGTCGCGCGCACGCTCGGGGCGACCAACGCGCAAATCTTCCGAAGAATCGTGCTGCCTTCGGCGTTGCCGGAGATTTTCACGGCCATGCGCGTCGGGATCGGCGTCGCCTGGACCTGTCTCGTCGCGGCCGAACTGATCGCCGCCAGCAGTGGCTTGGGCTGGCTCGTGCAGTTCGCGGGGCAAGCGTTGCAAGTCAGTGTGGTCATCGTCGGCATCGTCATCATCGGGCTGATCGGCTACGCCATGGAATTGGTCATACGCAAAGCCGAGAACTGGGTCGTGCCTTGGCGCGGGCATGACTGATTCCACTCATCGAGGAGACGAAACATGAAAACGAAACACGGGATGGGAGCGGTTGCCGCGGTGTTGCTGGCCGCCGGTAGTTTGGCGGGTGGCATGGCGTACGCGCAGAGCAAGCCCGAGGTCATCATCGGCTATGAAGACAACGGCGCCGATCCGTACATGGTGTCGATGGCCGAGCATTTGTTCGAACGGCACATGAACGCCGACGTGCAGTACAAGCTCTTCAGTTCCGGCCCGGCGGCCATGAGCGCGCTGGCGTCCAACAGCTTGACGTTCATGTGCGGCCTCGGCGTTCCGCCGCTCGTGACGGCGATCGCGCAAGGCTTGCCGATGACGATCGTCTATAACCAGGAGCGCTACACCAACGCGGCCGGCATCGTCGTCAAGCCCGAGAGCGGGATTCGCGATGTGGCGGGCCTGCAGGGCAAGAAAATCGCGATCGTTGCCGGCTCGCAAGCGTCGTTCGAATTGGCGACGTTTCTCGCCCAAGCGCACGTGCCGTATGCGGCCGTGACGCAAATCAACATGGCGCCGCCGCAAATGCGCACGTCCTGGGTGACGGGAGCGATCGATGCGGCCATTGTTTGGGACCCGGTATTTAGCGCACTGCGCGCGGCGGGCGGTAAGGCGATCAAGACCGACGGCGATCTACCGCGCGAGGCGTCGAGCTACAACGTGTGCATCGCGAACGCTGATTGGGCCAAGGCCCATCCCGAGTTGACGGCCGGCTTCGTCGCGGCGCTCGACGAAGGCTATCAAGTGACGCAGGCGCATCGCGATCGCGCGCTGGCAGAGATGGCGCGGCAAACGGGTGTGACGGTCCCGGTGGCACAAAGCGAATTGGCCGGCTACGAGTTGTTTTCCGGTGCGGATCAGACCACGGCAAAGGTGATGGGCTCCGGCGCGGGTGTGAAGACATCGGCCACCTACCAAACCTTGGTCAACACCGCAAAGGTGCTCAACACGATCGGCCGCATTCAGTCGGTACCGGCCAGTTTCGATGCGAACGTTGCACCGCAGTATTCGCAATCGCTTGCCCATTGAGCGCGTCGCAGCGCCGTAGGAGACGGATTTGAACATCGTCATCGATTCGCTATACAAGACGTTCGGCGCAACTTCGGCGCTCGAGAACATCAATCTGCAGTTCCAAGGCGGCGAATTCGTCACCGTGCTCGGCGCATCGGGCTGCGGCAAGACCACCTTGCTGCACCTGCTCGCCGGGCTCACGTCTCCTTCGCGCGGCAACATCTACATCGACGGCGAGGCCAAGAGCGCGCCCGGGGCTGATCGCGTCGTCGTCTTCCAGCAGGCCGGGTTGCTGCCCTGGCTGAGCGTGGAGGAGAACATCGAGTTCGGTCTTTCACTGCACGGCGTGCCGAAGGCGAAACGGCGGCAGGCGTCGGCCGAAATCCTGCGCACGATCGGCCTCGAAGCGTTCGGGCACGCCAAGACCTACGAGCTATCGGGCGGTATGCAGCAGCGCGTGGCGATCGCGCGTGCGCTCGTGATGAAGCCCAAGGTCTTGCTGATGGATGAGCCCTTCGGCGCGTTGGACGCGCAAACGCGCACGGCCATGCAGCGGTTCCTGACGGAGCTATGGGAGCAATTGCATTGCACGATCGTGTTCATCACGCACGACATCGACGAAGCGGTCTTTCTCGGCACGCGCCTCGTGGTGTTGTCGTCGCGGCCGGGGCGCGTCGCGCTCGATGTGCCGATCGAGTTGGATCGGCCGCGCACGCCGCAAACCGAGTTCGAGCCGCATTTTCTAGCGCTCAAAAAGCGGGCGATGGACATCCTGGCGCATTGACACCTGCATTGACCCGCAACGCGGGGGTCGGAGGGCGTGGGCTGGACGCCGACGCGAGCCACGCGCTGTCTGCGCGTGCGCCCGCGCCGGGATGGGCGCTGTTAAACGCGGCTCGCGTGGAGCAGCGGCGCGAGCCCGCTGGCAGCTTCTTTCATCTGCGGCACGGCTTTGAGTAGATCGTCGAGCGTCGCGCGCGCGGTCGGCGCATGAACGGCCAGCGACGCCAGCACATGGCCGTCGTCCGCGTCTTTCACGGGCACCGCGACCGCCACCATGCCGCGTACGAACTCCTCGTTATCGATGCCGACGCCGCGCGGGCCGAGGCGGTCGAGTTCGGCGGCGAGCGTTTTCGGGTCGGTGAGCGTGCGGTGCGTCATCTTCTTGAGCGTCATGCGCGCGAGCATGGCGTTGCGCTCGAGCAGTGTCATTTGCGAAAGAAACAGCTTGCCGCTCGCCGTGCAATGCAACGGCACGCGCATGCCGGGGCGCATTTCGAGCCGTAGCGGTTCGGTGGTCTCGACGCGCTCGACGTACAGCACCGCGTCGTTATCGAGCGCGGTCAGATTGCAGGTCTCGCCGAGCACCTCGACGAGCGCACGCAGCACCGAGCGGCAGCCACGCGTGAAGGTGTTGTTCGATAGGGTGGCCAGCGCGAACTGCGCCGAGCGCGGACCGAGCGCGATCGCGCGATCGTTGCCGCGCGAATCGGGCATATGCATGACGTAGCCGCGCGATTCCAAGGCTTCGATCATCCGCAGCAGCGTGGCCTTCGGGATGCGCAGCCGCGCGGACAGCTGCGACAGCGTATAGGGCTGTCCCGCAGCCGCTAGCGCTTCGAGCACGGCAAGCGCGCGCAGCACGCGCGCTTCGTCGGCAGGTGTGGCGTCGGGTGATGTAGAGGCGGTGTCGGACATACGTATCGGTTCGTCGCGGACGACGAGATAAATGAACCGTTTTGTACCACTTCATAGCGTGCGGCATGAAATTGCGGCTGCCTATGCTGGTTTATGCCGATAGGGGGCGCGGCTCGTTCGACGCGGCGACGATCGCATGCGTCGGCTTGCCGGCACGGCATGGCGTCCGCGCTCGGTGCCCTGGTCCAAGCGAATCTGCGCCACTGGTTCTACCTGCGCGAAATTGGCCTACCTACACTTTCCTCGACGGATCGCCGCATCGAAAGCGTTGCGCGCGAACGACTGAAAAGAACGACCAGGAGATAGAGATGGGCAACAGGCATTGCGCAAGGCTCGAGGGCGCGGCAAGCGTGGCCGGCGCGAGCGGTCATGAAGGCGGCCCGAGCACGGCGGCCGCGCACGCCAAGCAGGCCGCTGCGCGCGTCGCACCGGCCAATCATTAGGAGTCCTCATTATGGAATACAGCTCAGTCGAGCGGGCGGCGAGCGGCTTTGCGCCGGACCCGGCGACCGACCGGCGCTACGATCCGAAGTACGATCCGCTCGTCTCTCCAGGGCCCGGGCACGGCAAGGACTACGCGCCGACGTACTGGGTCGCGACCGCCGGCACGCCGCCGGCCGACGATGGTCCGATCGTCAAGGACATCGACGTCGATGTCGCGATCATCGGTGGCGGCTATACCGGGCTGGCGACGGCGTTGTGCCTGGCGCGCGAGCATGGCATCAAGGCGGTCGTGCTCGAAGCCAATCGCACGAGCTGGGGCTGCAGCAGCCGCAATGGCGGTCAGGCACAAAATGCATCGGGTCGCCTCTCGCGCTCGCAGTGGATCGAGCGCTGGGGCAAAGGCGTCGCGCTCAAGATGCATGAAGAGATCCTCGAAGGCTTCGAGCACTTCAAGTCGTTTGTTGCCGAGATCGATTGCGATCCGCAACCGGGCGGGCACTTTCTCATCGCGCATCGTCCCCGCATGATGGACAAGCTCGCCGCCGAAGCGAAAGTCTGGAAGGACGTGTTCGGTTACCCGTCTGAATTACTGAGCGCGCAAACCTTCCGCCGGGAATTCATCGACGATCACGAGGCGGCCGGCGCACTGCACGAGCCCGAGGGGATCGGCATTCACGCGCTCAAGCTCGCCTTCGGGTACCTGCGACTTGCGCGAGCGGCGGGCGCGCGCGTGCACACGAGCAGCCCCGTGACCGGTTGGGAGACGATTGGCGGCGTGCATCATCTGCATACGCCGGGCGGCGTAGTGCGCGCCCGCTCGGTGGGCATCGCAACGGGCGCGTATACGGCCCAGACGTTGCACCCGGCGCTGCGCAGCAAGGTGATGCCGATTCTGTCGAATTCGATGGTCACGCGCGTGCTGACCGACGCCGAAATCGCCGCGTGCAACTTTCGTACGACGCAGGTGCTGACCGATACGCGCACGCTGCGGTTCTACTACCGCGTTCTGCCCGATCGGCGCTTGCAGATCGGCAGTCGCAGCGCGATCACGGGCGAGGACGCGCCGAACCCGCGCCATCTGGATCTGCTCAAGGAAGGCATGGCGCGCAAGTTTCCGGCATTGAGCGGCGTGGATATCGACTATTCGTGGTGGGGCTGGGTAGACGTGAGCCATGACATGATGCCGCGCGTGTGCCAGCCCGATCCGAAGCAGTCGGTCTACTATGCGCTCGGCTACGGCGGCAACGGCGTGTCGTATTCGCAGCAAGCCGGACGAAGGCTGGCCGAGCGCATCGCGGGCAAGAGCGCGCACCAGACGCTGCCGATTTTCACGAGCCCGCTGCCGGGCCACCCGTTCGCGCCGTTCCGCAGAATCGGCCAACGCATGCTCTATTTTCAATACTTCAGGCGCGACGAACGGCCGTAAGCCACGCGCGGCGCTCGCCGCGATCGCCGTCATGCACGCCCGGCCGATGGCAGGCCGGGCCTCGCATCGCCCATTACGACAGCAATAAGGCCCGTCCATGCGGCGGGGAGCGCGCACGCCTTTGCGTGCGCGTTCGAAGGCGCTCGCCATTGCCCAGGCAATTGCTAATTGGCAGTTTCGCCTCGACAGCGGTTATATCACTAGATATGGAGAAGACATGCAACCATCGATGGATAACAGCACACTGAAATGCGGGCTCAAGCAGCGTCATATGACGATGATTGCGCTTGGCGGCGTGATTGGGGCAGGGCTTTTCGTGGGCAGCGGGGTCGTCATTCAGCAAACGGGCCCCGCCGCCATTCTGTCGTTTCTGATCACGGGCGTGCTCGTCGTGCTCGTGATGCGCATGCTCGGCGAGATGGCTTGCGCCATGCCCGCCGTCGGGTCCTTCTACGAATATGCGCGGCTCGCATTCGCGAACCGGCGGGGGCCCGGCAGGCTCGCCGGGTTTTTGACCGGGTGGATGTACTGGTACTTCTGGGTCATCGTGGTTGCGCTCGAGGCGGTGGCGGGCGCGAAGCTCGTGCAGTTCTGGCTGCCGGACACGCCCGCATGGCTCATCAGCCTCGTCCTGCTCGTGGTGCTCACGGCGACGAACCTGATTTCGGTCGGCAGCTACGGTGAGTTCGAGTTTTGGTTTTCGTCGATCAAAGTCGGGGCGATCATCGTTTTCCTGTTTCTCGGCGGCCTCTATGTGCTGGGTTTGTGGCCGGCATCGTTGCACACGAGCGCCGTGCTGCCGACGTTGCTCGGTCATGGAGGCTTCATGCCGCTCGGCATCGGACCGGTATTGAGCGGTGCGGTCGCGGCGACGGGTTTCTACTTCGGTGCGGAGATCGTGACCATCGCTGCGGCTGAGGCGCACGAGCCGGCGCGGGCGGTGGCCAAGGCCACCAACTCGGTGATCACACGCGTGCTCGTGTTCTACGTGGGTTCGGTCGCGCTCGTCGTCGCGCTGGTGCCGTGGAATTCGGCCCGCATGGCAACGCCTTATGTCAGCGCGTTGCAGGTGATGGGATTGCCCGCCGCGGCGCACGTCATGAATGCGATCGTGCTGACCGCCGTGCTCTCGGCGCTCAACTCGGGGCTCTATGCCGCATCGCGCATGCTGTTTGCTTTGACGCGCAACGGCGACGCGCCGAGTTCGCTCGCGAAGGTCAATCGGCGCGGCGTGCCGGTGCGCGCGATTTTGCTGGGCACGCTGTTC
This sequence comes from Trinickia sp., assembly GCF_057351765.1. Classification (NCBI taxonomy): domain Bacteria; kingdom Pseudomonadati; phylum Pseudomonadota; class Betaproteobacteria; order Burkholderiales; family Burkholderiaceae; genus Trinickia; species Trinickia sp. Next base: position 8,938 of record NZ_JBMRBK010000036.1, read on the forward strand.
GGGTACGTTTCGGTCGTCATGTCATACGTTTCGCCCGATACCGTGTTCGCATTTCTCGTCGATTCGTACGGCACCGTTGCAATCTTCGTCTACGTGTTGATCGCGTTTTCCCAATTGCGCTTGCGCAGCCGGCTCGATCGCGCGCAAGCGGACCGCCTTCGCGTGAAGATGTGGGGCTTCCCGTATCTCACCTGGCTCTCGATCGCCGGCATGATCGGCATCCTGGTTGCGATGGCGTTCATACCCGATCAGCGTAAGCCGCTCTGGCTCGGCGTCGCGAGCCTGGGGATGCTGCTGCTCGCCTATGCCCTGTTCGTGCGGCGGCGCCGCGAGCGCGCCGTCGACGAGCACGAGTTGGCTTCCTATCCCCCTCGCTGAATTATCGCTGCGGCCGATAGTTTCGATCACCGAATACAACTTTTAGCCGGCCGCGGACGCACCTACCATAGCCCTATCCCACTGCGGGCGCTGCTTCGTCGAGGCCGCGCGCCGCGTTGCGCAAACGAGAGAGCACGATGGACCATCACGCGCGTACGCAAAATGAGAAGCTCGAGTTCAAGACGACGACGTGCTACATGTGCGCCTGCCGTTGCGGCATTCGCGTGCATCTGCGCGACGGCGAAGTGCGTTACATCGACGGCAACCCCGAGCACCCGCTCAACCAGGGCGTGATTTGCGCCAAGGGCGCCTCGGGCATCATGAAGCAGTATTCGCCCGCGCGGCTCACGCAGCCATTGATGCGCAAGGCGGGCGCCGAGCGGGGCGAGGCCCGGTTCGAGCCGGTCTCGTGGGAGGTCGCGTTCGACGTGCTGGAGAAACGTCTTTCGCATTTGCGCGCGACCGACCCGAAGCAGTTCGCGCTCTTCACGGGCCGCGACCAGATGCAAGCGCTCACGGGCCTCTTCGCCAAGCAGTTCGGCACGCCCAATTACGCGGCCCATGGCGGCTTTTGTTCGGCCAACATGGCGGCCGGCATGATCTACACGATGGGCGGTTCGTTTTGGGAGTTCGGCGGCCCGGATTTGGATCACGCCAAGCTCTTCTTCATGATCGGCACCGCCGAAGATCATCATTCGAATCCATTGAAGATCGCGTTGTCCAAGTTCAAGCGGGCAGGGGGGCGCTTCATTGCCATCAACCCCGTGCGCACCGGGTACGCGGCGATTGCGGACGAATGGGTCCCGATTCGGCCCGGCACCGACGGCGCGTTGTTCATGGCGTTGATCCGCGAATTGATCGAACACGATGGCTACGATCGTGCATTCGTCGAGCGGTTTTCGAATGCAGCCGAGCTCGTCGATTTGCGCGAGGACCGCGATACCTTCGGGCTGTTCATGCGCGATCCAGGCGCGCCCGAAGTGAATGCGCTCTATCCCCAGAATCACCTATGGTGGGATACGCACACCGATCGTGCCGTGCTGCATCACACGGACGGCGCGCAGCCCGCGCTCGAGGGCCGTTATGTGCTCGAGGACGATACGCCCGTCGCGCCGTCGTTCGCATTGCTGCGAGAGCAGGTTGCCCACTGCACTCCGCAATGGGCGGAGCGAATCACGGGCATCGCTGCCGAGACGATCGCGCGTATCGCGCGCGAAATGGCGACGGTCGCGCGCGAGCAGCGCATCGTGTTGCCGGTGCAGTGGACCGATTCGTGGGGCAAGACGCACGATACGGTGGAGGGCGCACCGGTTGCGTTTCATGCCATGCGTGGCTTGGCGGCGCATTCGAACGGATTTCAAACGATCCGCGCGATGGCCGTATTGATGTCGCTGCTCGGCACCATCGACCGGCCGGGCGGCTTTCGGCACAAGTCGCCGTATCCGCGTGCGGCGCCGCCTTCGGCGAAACCGCCCAACGATCCTGCCTCGATCAAGCCCAATACGCCGCTGGCCGCGGGGCCGCTCGGCTGGCCCGCTTCGCCTGCGGATCTGTTCGTGCACGAGGACGGTTCGCCTGCGCGCATCGACAAAGCATTTTCATGGGAGTACCCGCTGGCCGTGCACGGCCTCATGCATTCGGTGATCACGAACGCTTGGCGCGGCGATCCCTATCCGATCGACACGCTGCTGATCTTCATGGCGAACATGGCATGGAATTCGTCGATGAATCCGGGCCAAGTGCGCAACATGCTCGTCGATAAGCGCGAGGACGGCCAATACAAGATTCCGTTTCTCGTGGTGTGCGATGCGTTTCAGTCAGAGATGACCGCGTTTGCCGATTTGATTCTGCCCGACACGACTTATCTCGAGCGGCACGATGTGATGTCGATGCTCGACCGTCCGATCTCGGAATTCGACGGGCCCGTCGATTCGGTGCGGGTGCCGGTCGTGCCGCCGACCGGCGAATGTAAGCCATTCCAGGAAGTGCTGATCGAACTCGCGAGCCGCTTGAAACTTCCCGCGTTCACGACGCCGCAAGGCACGCGCAAGTTCCGCGACTATCCGGACTTCATCGTCAATTTCCAGACGGCGCCCAATTCGGGCACGGGTTTTCTGATCGGCTGGCGCGGCAAGGATGGCGACAAGGCGGTGGTGGGCGAACCGAACCCGAAGCAGTGGGAACAGTACGCGAGCAACAACTGTGTGTATCACCACAGGTTGCCCGAATCGCTGCAGTACATGCGCAATTGCAACGGCCCGTATATGCAATGGGCCGTCGATAACGGCATGCGCAAGTTCGGTTTGCCGATCGTCATTCAACTCTATTCGGAAGTGATGCAGACGTTTCGCCTCGCGGCGCAGGGCAAGACGAGCGGGCGGCAGCCGCCCGATCATTTGCGCGAGCGGATCGTGCGTCATTTCGATCCGCTGCCGTTCTGGTATCCGCCGCTCGAAATGGATGTAACCGATCTGAACCGCTATCCGCTCGCGGCAATCACGCAGCGGCCGATGGCGATGTATCACTCATGGGATTCGCAGAATGCGTGGCTGCGGCAGATTCATGGCGAAAACCACTTATTCGTCAATCCCGCGACGGCCGCCGCAGCCGGGATCGACGACGACGGTTGGATCTACGTCGAATCGCCGTGGGGCAAAGTGCGTTGCCGCGCGCGCTATAGCGAGGCCGTGGAACCCGGCACCGTCTGGACCTGGAATGCGATCGGCAAGGCGGCCGGCGCATGGAATCTCGGGCCTGGCGCGGGGGAATCTCAACGCGGCTTTTTGCTGAACCACGTGATCACCGACGAGTTGCCGAGCGATATGCAAGCCGGGGAGCGGATCTCGAATTCCGATCCCATCACCGGGCAGGCGGGTTGGTACGACGTGCGCGTGCGCATTTATCGCGCCGAAGCCGATGCCGCGACGACACTGCCGCAATTCGAGCCGATGCAGCCGTTGCCCGGTTCGACGAACGTGTTGCAGCGCATGCAGGCGTATTTCGCCTGCAAGGGTGAGTTCGCGGCGAGACTGCGCCGCAAGGGGGCAACCGGCACGTCGCCGAGCGAAGCGGTGCAGCGAGAAGGAGATCGATCATGACGCAGATGGCGCTTGTCATCGACCTGAACGTTTGCGTGGGTTGCCACGCATGCGTGACGAGTTGCAAGGAGTGGAACACGTCTGGCGAGGCGGGCAGTCTTGCCGATGTTCACCCGTATGAGGACGATCCGTCCGGGACCTTCTTCAATCGCGTGCAGACGTATGAAGCGGGCGTGTTCCCGATGACCGACACGATCCACTTCCCGAAATCGTGCCTGCATTGCGAGGATCCGCCATGTGTGCCCGTCTGCCCGACGGGTGCGAGCTACAAGCGCAAGTCCGACGGCATCGTGCTGGTCGACTACGACAAGTGTATCGGGTGCAAGTACTGTGCATGGGCTTGCCCGTATGGCGCGCGCGAGCTCGACGAAGGTCGCAAGGAGATGACCAAATGCACGTTGTGCGCGGACCGCATCGACAACGAAGCACTGCCGGAGCGCGATCGCAAGCCTGCGTGCGTCCTGGCCTGCCCGACTTCGGCGCGCTTGTTCGGGGATATCCACGATCCGCAGTCGGAGGTTTCGCGCGCGATCAGCGAGCGCGGCGGCTATCAACTCATGCCGGAGTGGGATACGAAGCCCTCGAACCATTACTTGCCGCGCGTCACAACCGCATCTTCTTGCGGTTGCGGCAGCGATAGCGCTTGCGCCGGCGCGGCGTCCGGCGCGCAACCGGCATCGCTCGAAGCGAAACTCGAACGCGGTGAAATCGCGCTTGCCGCACTGGCCGTGCGGCGTTGAAGGTCACACATTCACTCAATTCAAACAGCACCGACGGAGAGCCCTATGCGGCCCGCTTTTTCAGTCATTTTCCTCACGACGCTTTGCGGTGCGGCGCAAGGTCTGCTGCTCACCCTGGTCGCACTCGAAGCCACCGCACGCTTTGCAGCAGGCGTGGCCGTGCCTTCGGCGTTCTATGTCGTTGGCGCTGCGCTCGCGGTCGTGCTGGGCGCCCTCGGCCTGATCGCATCGTTTTTTCACCTGGGTCACCCTGAGCGAGCCTGGCGCGCGATCGCCATGTGGCGCACGTCGTGGCTCTCGCGCGAATGCATCGCACTGCCGGCGTTCTTATCGCTCACGACCGCGTATGGACTCGCGCATTGGCTAGGATGGGGCGATACGCTTGCAATCGGTTTGATCGCCGCCGCGGCGAGTATCGTCTTGTTCGTGTGCACAGCGATGATCTATGCCTGCTTGCGCTTTCTGCAGGAATGGGCGAGTCCGCTCACGCTCGTGAACTTCGCCCTGCTCGGCTGTGCTTCCGGCTGCACGCTCGCAACGGCATATGCGGCGTGGCTCGCACCGGCGCTCGTCGTCATGCTCGCGCCATGCGCATGTGTGTTGACGCTCGCCGGTTGCGCGAGCCGCTTGGCCTCGCTCATGCGTAACGCGCGCCTGAAGCCGAAATCGACCGTGCAGAGCGCAACCGGTATTCGCCACGGCAAAGTCGAGCAGAAGTCGCGCGGCTTCACCGCGAGCGCATTCAATACGCGCGAGTTCTTTCATGGGCAGAACGCCGGCACGCTGCGCGCGATCAAGGCGGGGTTCATGACGGCTGCGTTCGCCGCGCCGTTCGTGCTGACCGGCGTGGGCGCGCTCGCGCCGCGAGCGAGCGCGGCGGCGCTCGTGCTAGGCGCCGCGTTCGTGATTCAGTATGTGGGGCTCATCGCCGAGCGCTGGTTCTTCTTCGCCGATGCGGCGCATCCGCAGAACATCTACTATCAGCGCGCGTCGTAAAACTGGCCCCGGCTACACGGTGGGCCGCTGCGTGCGCACGCATTGCGCGAGCGCCCGTACGCCCGGCTCGATCCGATCCAGCGCAATCGCCGAGAATCCCATGCGGAAATAGCGCCGCGCGTCCTGATCGTCGTTCATGAAAAAGACGTTGCCCGGCTCGATCAGCACGCCGACGGCTTGCGCATCGGCGGCCAGCCGTTCGGCATCGAGCCATTGCGGCCCTTCCACCCACGACGATGCGCCGCCCGTAATGGGCACGTAGCGCGCTTCCGGTATGTGCGCATCGAGCGCGGCCATCAGCGCTTGCGAGCGCTCTCGATACGCATGCGCGAGCCGCCGCAGCAGCGCATCGTGATGACCGAGGGCGAGAAACGTCGCGAACGCGCGTTGAACATAGCCGACCGGATGCCGCACCATCAAACGCCGCAACGCACGCAGCTCGCGAATCAGCTCTCGCGGTCCGACGACATAGCCCAGCCGCAAACCGGGGGCGAAGGTCTTGGAAAGGCTGCCGACGTAGATCACGCGATCGGCGGTATCGAGGCTCTTTAGCGCCGGGTGCGGCGTGCCCGAGAACGTGTTCTCGCTCTCGTAGTCGTCTTCGACGATGACGAAGTCATGCTGCTGCGCCAACTCGAGCAGGGCGCGCCGTCGTTCGATCGGCATCGTCGCGGTCGTGGGGCATTGATGGCTGGGCGTGACATAGAGGTAGTCACAGCGGGCAAGCGAGGCGGCGAGCGCATCGGGCGCGATGCCATGACCGTCCACGCGCAGTGGCAGGAGCTGCGCGTTGCGGTTTTCGAAGATGTTGCGCGCATCGGGATAACCGGGGTTCTCGAAACCGACGGTCGTCTCTTCGCCGCAGAGCAAATCGGACACCAAGTACAAGGCCTGCTGACAGCCGTTCGTGATGATGATTTCTTCGGGCGCCGCGAATACGCCGCGCCGCGGCAGCACGCGCGTGCGGATTTGCTGGATCAGCGATTCGTCGTCGCGCTCGATCAAATCGGGTGCCCAATTGCGGATCTCCATGATCGACAGCGCTTTCATGCAGCACTCGCGCCAATCGTTGGTCGGAAATAGCGACTGGTCGAATTGTCCGTAGATGAACGGAAATTCGTAATGCTGCCAATTCGCCGGCTTGACGATATTGCGTTGCGCCGAAGGTGGGTGCGCGATGCGTTGCCGCCAAACGGGACGGCCGGCCGCTTCGCCGTCGGCTGCGCTCGTTGCGGCAGGCGCTCTCGCGTCGAAGCGCGGCAGGCTGCGCAGCATTTCAGGATTGACGAAGTGTCCGCTGCGCTCGCGCGAGATCAAATAGCCTTCTTCGACGAGCATCTGGTATGCGAGCACGACGGTGTTGCGTGCGACGCCCAACTGATCGGCGAGTTCGCGGCTCGACGGCAGGGCTACGTTGGGTGCGAGTTGGCCGTCGAGGATCGCGGCGACGAGCATTTGCCGGATTTGATCCTGCAGGCTCTGCTTCGACCCCGACGAGCGCTGAAACTGCTGGGCCCATAACGCGGTCGGGGTGCGGCTCGGCATGCTGTCTCCTTGGGGCGTTCCGGATGGCGAGCGGCGCGCGAGGCGTGCTCAGCGGCGCGGCTTCACGGGGGCATCCGAATTGGCGGTGTGCGCATCGTGATGATTGTTCGAATCATACTGAACTCGGGTGCGCATCGGCGATCGGGAGAAACATCCTTGGCAAATGGTGCCGAGCAACAAGTGCAACACCTGACCCAGCGCGCACTGCATCTGTTCCGGCCCGAGTTGATAGCCCAGCAGCCTCGGGCCGCTCAGCAATGCAATCACCAGACATTTCATTGACGCCTCCTCCCGGTAGGGATGTGAGGCCTCGATGCAATGCTGACTGATGACGTAACCGGGTTATTGGAAGAGACCGGCCGACGAGTAGCCGGCCGGGCGAAACGTGAAATCAGATCGGCGAATCAGGCAGCACCGACTTCAATGGAACGAATGCACCGCTGCAATCGACAGGCGCCGCGTTGCCGGGCGAGCCCGATACGGTCACGTCGGCAGCTGTCGATGTCACGATCGAGTTGGCAAAGCTGACCGGGCCCGGTCCCAGCGTGAAATGGGTATAGGCCGGCAATACGGACGGGCCGCCGTTATGCCCTGTCGCAAGAGCCGGTTGCGTACCGTCGAACACCACGTTGTCCAGCGTGATCTCCAGCGGCTTCACGACGCCGTTCGTGGCATACCCCGAAAAGGTCACCTGGCTGCTCTGCGAAGCGCTGCCCAGATCGCGGAACCCCTTTATGACGATGCCGGTGAAGCTCGGATACAGGGAGCCTTTGGCCGTACTGTAGTACGGGTCGAACACGAGCGGTTGGCGAACGTTGCGCATGCATACCTGCTCATAACGAACATTGCTCACCATGCCGCCGCGCGAGGAATCCGACTTGATGCGCAGGCCGTTTCCGTTGGGGCTGTCGTAGCCGTCCATCGTCAAGTCCGTCACGGCGACGTTACTGACGCCCGAGTTCGTCTCGCTGCCGATCGACATGCCGTGCCCATAATAAAAATGATTGTGGGCGAAGGTCAGATTATTGCTGGCCGGTGCCTTGCTCGCCTTGACTGCAACGTCATCGTCGCCCGTACTGATGTAGGAGTAGGCGAGCACGACATTGCTCGATTGACCGGGATCGAAACCGTCGGTGTTCTTGACGGTGTCGGGCGTAAAGCAAGTCGCGGGCGTGCGCGCATCGGGCGTCGTGCCGCTCGGGCACGCGTAACGCGCTTTCGTGTATTCAAGGCTCGGCGAGAGAATCTTGATGCCCCAAGCAGTGACACCGGCGACGCTATCGAGTACCACGTGAAAGTTCGGCGAGTTTTCGAGCGTGATGTCGTGCAGCGTGAATGCCGAACCCTTCGAAACCTGCACGAGCCGAGGGTTCTGCTGATTGAGGCCCATCGTCTTGTTCTGATACGCGACGTCCCACCAACTGCGCTTGCCCGCGTTCGGCCCGCTGGTCAGCAAGCTGCCGCCGCGGCCATCGATCACGCCCTTCCCGACGATCCCGCTACCTGCCGTGTCGCTCGCGAGTATCAACGGATTGCACGACTTGGTTTTGGAAGCCGTTGCCGTACCGCACGTTCCCACGCCGTTGTCATAGTTGGCCGGGTTGCGCGAAGCGAAGAGCGTGACGCCTTGGTCGATCCAAAGTGTCACACCGGACTTGAGCCGGAGCGGCCCGCTGAGAAAGCCCGACTCGCCGGAGTAGCCCACCGTCAGCTTGACCGCCTGGCCGGCCGGACAAGCATCGATCGCCGCCTGGATGCGGGCGGTATCCGGTTGAGAATTGGCGGGGTCGGCGTCGAGCGTGTCGATGGATCCGCCGACGGGCGTCAGTTTTGCCTGCAACGGCGCTCCGCAGACCGTCGCGGGCAATGCTGGTTCGCTGACGGCGCCCCATTGGGTCGCGACGGCTGGTTCCGAGCCAGTCGGCGAAGGGTAGGTCACGGGCATCGGCGCATCCGACGACGTTTTGTGGTGTTTCTTGGAAGTGTGCGCGTAGCACGAAGCGGCGGTAACGAGCGCCGCAATGCCGATAACGGCGTGTGATGCACGAGTGGTGTTCAAGTTGTTTCCCGGGCGGTCAGAGGATCTGTGTATTCAAGGCAAAACGAGGCAGGCAAACGTTTGCCCGAATGCTCGCAGGAAGAGCATTCTCTCTGGGCGTCCGACTCTACGTTTTGCGTGGCCTCGAATGGTTAAAGCCAGACGAAAAATTGCCGCCGATGGCGAACTACAGGTCGCGCGACCACTGAAAATAACCACCACAACGTGCGCTCTACAAAGCGCCTCGCCCCCTTGCCCCGCCAATGCCGAGCGCAACGGCGCCAACCACGCACCGAAGGAATAAACGCGAGGGCGGATTCGTTTAAAGACATCCTCGGACACACGCGCGATGCGCAGGAGCGCAATCATGAAACACGTCCATACGGCGGGGATCGTCGCATTGGGGGCGGTGATGGTAGCTGGCCTCGTAGCGTGCGGAGGCGGCTCATCGCACCGTCAGCATTTCCACGTGACCGCGCTCGTCTCCGACGGAAACATTCCGGCTGCCCACATCGACGCCAATCTGAAAAATCCATGGGGTATCGCCTTCAATCCAAAAGGTTTTGTCTGGGTAGCGGATAACGGCACGCAGAAGGCGACACTCTATGACGGTAACGGCGTGCCGCAATCACTTGTCGTGTCGATCCCAGCGGGGTCGAGCGGCGATGCCAATCCGACTGGCATCGTGTTCAACGGCACGGCGGGTTTCGTGGTGAGCCAGAATGGAAAAACCGGGCCAGCAGTTTTCATCTTCGCGGGAGAGGGCGGCACCCTTACCGCGTGGTCGCCCACCGTCAACCCGACGGCGGCCGTGACGGTATTCGATAGCGGCGGCAGCGCGGTCTACAAGGGACTTGCGATGGCGAGCAGCAACGGCGCCACCTTCCTCTTCGCGGCCGATTTCCACAACAACAAGATCGATGTATTCGATGATACGTTCAAGAAAGTTGCGCTTCCGGGCGCGTTTCAGGACTCGACGCTACCCGCTGGTTTCGCGCCTTTCGGCATTCAGGCTATCGACTCGAAAATATTCGTCGCCTATGCGATGCAGGATGGGGCCAAGCATGACGATGTGCCTGGCGCTGGCCTGGGCGTGATCGACGTATTCAGTACTTCCGGACAGTTCATTCAGCGTTTCGCGACGGGTGGTCCGCTGAATGCGCCGTGGGGCATGGCGCTCTCGCCCCGCGACTTCGGCCCGTTCAACAATGCTCTTTTGATCGGAAATTTCGGCGATGGAACGATCCACGCCTTCGACCCCAACACAGGTATGTTGATCGGGACCTTGCGGCATGCAGACGGTACAGCGATTGTCGAACCGGGGTTGTGGGGTATGGCATTCGGCAACGGGCTCAACGATCAGCCGACCAACACTTTGTTTTTCGCTGCCGGCCCGAATGATGAAGCGGATGGGGTGTATGGGCGCATCGATTTTGGCAGATAGGGGGGCGCGGAGGAAAACTTGGACTACCTGGACCAGCGTGCTCGGTTCGTCAATGCCGGCCTGGCCGAGGTCGGCAGCGGTTCAAAGCAGCCCTCGCGGTCGCCCGGCACTTCGATGCGGACCGGACCGTCTCCGGTCAAAATCGTCTCAGCACCTTTGCCATTGCGCTGGTTGGTGGACGTAGTCGGTTTGGCAGCGCCAGGCGGGTAGGCCAGGCTTGCCTTCATTTGGGCCATTCGTCGAGCGCATCGTTGAACAGTTCCGCCACCAGCGAGCGAAGCCAGACCGTGCGAGCGTCGTTGTGGAATTTGCGGTGCCAATGCTGCCGCAGATTGAACCGAGGTAGTGACAGAGGGGGCTCGACCAGCACGATAGACGCATGTTCCGCCGCATAGGCATAACCGATCGCGTGCGGCACGGTTGCTATCAGATCCGTGCGGCTCAAGATGAACGGCAAGCTCATGAAGTGCGGCGTTTCGAGAACGGCCCGCCGGTAAAGCCGCGCTTTCGCCAGGTGTTTCTCAAGCACTTCCTGGCTGCGTCCGTCGGCTCGCACCACGGCGTGGCCGCAGGAGAGGAACTGCTCGAGCGTGAGCGGATGTGCGGCAAGCGGGTGACTGCGTCGCATCAGGCAGATGAATCGATGCGTGAAGAGCCGTTGCTGAAAGAAGTTCGTCCCACCCAAATCAGGGAAATACCCCAACGCCAGATCGATGCTGCCGCCTTCCAGGCCACGCTCGACATCAACGTGAGGCAGCGAGACAGAGCGCAGATTCGCATTCGGGGCTCGGAGGGCGAATTCCTGTAGCAAGCGAGGAAGAAACACGATCTCGCCCACGTCCGATAGTGCAATGGAGAATGTGTGCGTGCTGGTTGCCGGATCGAAGTCGACCGCCGCGGAGAGCCCGCGCTCGATTTGCACGAGCGCGTCGCGAGCGGCAGGAATCAGTGCAAGCGCGCGTGGAGTCGGCTCCATGCCGCGCGATGTGCGCACGAAGAGTGGATCGCCGAAGTACTCGCGTAGCTTGGCAAGCGCGGCGCTCACACGCGGCTGGCTGACGCCGAGACGAGCCCCGGCGCGGCTCACGTTCCGGGTCTCTTCAAGCGCGACCAGATAGGGAATGAGGTTTAGATCGAGTTCGGACATCGGGGGTTGGCCTTCTCCAGCAGAATGCTATTTTCGTGGCCATACGCGTAAGCGCGCTCGCCGATCAGCAACTGTTTTGCCCCCTGGACGTGTCAAACGGTCGTTGCGCGTGGGGCGATGATACCGAAATGCGCGGGTGTCGCGTATCGCTTCAGGTGCGGAACATCGCCATGGTTCCTGCGACGGTGTCCGCATTGCTCGCCAGCGTGTTGGCGGAGCGCGCAAGGTAGCTGACGAGGGACGTGTTTTGCTGCGTCAATTCCTCTATGTGATCGAGCGCTTGTTTAACTTGCGATATGCCGATGCTTTGCTCCGACGCGGCAGTGTCGATTTCAGCGATTAGTGCGCTCACGTCGCGCACCGCCTGTACGGCTTGCTGCATCTTTTCACGCGCCGACTCCGCTATCTTGTTGCCCGCGTCCACTTTCTCTGCGGAATCCGCAATCAGCGCCGCGATTTCTTTCGCGGCCACTGCCGCGCGACTCGCGAGATTGCGCACCTCGCCAGCGACCACCGCGAAGCCGCGGCCATGTTCGCCGGCCCGCGCCGCCTCGACGGCGGCATTGAGCGCGAGAATGTTGGTCTGAAAGGAGATTCCGTCGATGACCTTGATGATTTCGCCGATTTTGCGCGACGCGTCGGTTATGACCAGCATCGTTTTGCTCATCGCCTCCACTGCGAGTCCTCCTTGCTCTGTGATGCTCGAAGCTTGGCCGGCGTTGACCGCGGCTTGGCGGGCCGTATCGGCAGTCTGCCGCACGCTATTGGTCAACTGCTCCATCGAGGCGGCCGACTGCTCGAGGCTCGCGGCCTGTGATTCAGTGCGGGACGCCAGATCGTGGCTGCCGTCTTTCACGGTAGCCGTCGCCTGCGACATGGTCGCCATCTGGTCGCGCGCATCGCTGACGATTGCGCGCGTGTTGAGGCTCACCTGGTTGACCGTCAGTTCGAGCTTTCCCACTACACTGGTCGGCCGCCAGCTGTTTTTCAGCGTTTGTGTCAGGTCGCCCATTGCGACACGAGTGACGAACGACAGCAACCGGCGCATGGGATGGACGAACATGACTCTTACGCGGTACTCCGCCACGCGTGCCAATACGATGCATGACGCGAGACCGGTCAACGTGCGCTGCCACGTCAGTGCCTCGATGCGGCCGCTCAGCGAGGCGCCTACCGCGGCTCCCGATACGGCGAGCGCAAACATCAGCAAGTGGGCCTGGGTTTTCATGGTCGGGTGCGCAACACGATCGAGGGCGCCGGCCCAGCCGGTGCGCAGGAATGCGCCACCTTCGATGCGGGCGAGGCGGCGGGCGCTGCCGCGCGTGTCCGTCAAACTCGCATACAGCGCTTCGGTCGCTGCAATGTCTTCACGCGCAGCTTGCGTTTGGACCGAGCGATAGGCGACGGCGTCATTGCCTTCGAGAATCGGCAAGACGCTCGCTTGCACCCAAAAGTGACGGCCGTCGTTCGTACGATTCTTCAACAGACCGGTCCAAGGCTGAAGTTGCTTCAGCGTCGCCCACATGTCCCGATACACTTCGTCCGGCATGTCGGGATGCCGGACGACGCTATGAGGCTCCCCAATCAGTTCGTCACGGGAAAACCCGCTGGTCTCGGTGAATGCATCGTTGCAATACGTGATGATTCCTGTGGTGTCGGTCGTCGTGACGAGCATCTTTTGCTCGCGCAAAAGGACTTCGCCCGGCGATTTCGAGGTTGCGTTGAGCACTGCTTGTCTCCCCCCTGGATTCCTGCCTTGCTGATAGAGGCCTGCTGTCGCGGGCGCGCTTCGTGCCCGCGTTGCGGCCGATCGCAAAGATGTTTTTATAACCGGGTTATGCAGCCGATATTCCGACGTAATTCTCAGCCGTAAGTGCTCTTCGCTTGTGTCGCAATCAACTGCACGTGTAGCTCGAAGCGGCGTTGGTATTGCCACCCTTGTAAGTCAGCTTCGACGGATACATGCAGATGGGCCTGGTCATGGTGGCGCCTTGGTTCTGGAGCGGGATTTGATCCGGCGCCACGCCGCCTTCCACCCAGCTCACGAGTGCGTTGTACAACTGGTTCGGTGCCGGCAAGGGAGGGTTTGCGACCGGGCTGATGCCTGCGGTCCCGTTGACCGAGCCGATGCCGCCGCAGTGTCCCATCGCCGGAATTTCGAAGAAGCGGTAGAACTGTTGCACGGACGAGAAGCCACCCATCGTGTTCGCCACATTGGTGTAGTAGTGGATCGAGCCCTGAGGCATGATGATCGAATCAGCCATGCCGTGATAGGTGATGATCTTCCCGTTCCGCGCGCGGAAGGCCGAGAGGTCGGGATCGTCGGTATTGATGTTCGCGAATGACGGCTGCAATGCGAGGCCTTGAGCGAAGGCGTTTGAGAGGTCGGAATAGGAAAGGTTCATCCACCCGTTCTGCCCATTGCCGGTTGCGTTGGTGAATGCCGGCGTTGCGATGCTCGGGTTTTGCAATTCGAGCGCAACGGGGGTGGCGGTCAAACCGTTGGCCACGCCCACGCCGTTCGCCGATGCCGCGGCGAAGGTGTCCAGACTGCTGCCGCGCGGAAATCCAAACCACAATTGATTCGCTTGTAATGTGTCCGAATAGCCGTTCGCGACCGCGGGCGAAGCGGCACTGCCGTCGGTCGTTTCGCCGTACCACATTTTGTTGACCGCTTGAGCTTGTGCCGTAGTGAGGCAAGCCGCTGTGCCGTTACTGCCGCCGCTGACGGTGCATAGCACGGTCGCGTCTCGGGTAGGATCATAGCGGCACGAGGCCGGATCGTTGACGAAACCATCGTGCTGGCCCGTCAGCGACGAGTCGCATGCCGAGACCGCTGCGGCGGACACGAGGTTAAGTTGAGCGGATGTCAGCGGTACACCGCCGAGATCGCGTTGCATGACAATTTCGGGATACAGCCCGCCGGTTTGCATGCGTGTCCAGTTGATCGCAGCCGACCCGGCGAGGATACCGTCGAAATCGTCAGGATTTGCCTGCGCCTCCATTAAGCCCTGTCGTCCGCCGGTCGAACACCCGTCCCAGTAGGCGTGCTTGGGTTGCTGGCCGTAGTAAGCGGCGGCCAGCGCTTTCGTTTCGACAGCCATTTCGTGAATAGCCCGGCTGGCGAAGTCGGTCCATACGGTTCTGTTGATGGTCCCATCGGGGTTCATCGCCCAGCTGCCATCGAAGACGCCGCCGAAATCGCCTTGCTGCGATATGTGACCGGTATCGGTCAGCGCGCTCACCGCGCCTTCCACGCCCGCAATATCCGCAGCCGGGCCCTCGCCGCTTGTCAAAGTGCCGGTTGCGCCTGCCAGCGCAGTCAGAGAACTGACTGACGGGGCGCCGGCGTAGCCTCCGCCGCCTAGCACGTGGATGCGTCCACCCCAATTCGTTTTCGACGGCAGCCAGATTTCAATACCGATTCCGGGCGAAATCGACGGCGCGCTCGCAGGTCCCACGTTGCCGGGCCCAATGTTGAGCTTGACGACGCACATATCGTTTTTCGCAATCTGTCCGGACGCGGTTCCGTTCAAATTGAGGTCGTCCCCTTTCTTGAACGACTTGACGAGCGTCACGGTCGTATTGGCGTCGGGTTTGAACGCGGTCTTTAAAGAATCATCGCACTGGAGTTGCTGGTTGCTCGATACTTGCGGCGAAGCGCTAGTCGAACTGGAACCGCAGCCAGCAAGCGCGGCGATGCCGGCGCCGGTCACACCGACTGCGCAAGCGATCGCGCGCAGGCGGGCGCCCCTGGTCGACGGAACTGAGAGGTCTTTCATGACGGAATACCACCTTGAATGAAGTTTTGGTTAGAGAGCACTGCATGGGTGAAACGGACGATGGGTTCGACACCGGCCGCCCGCTAGCGAAAGCGATCCAGTTCGTGATCGGGCTCGGGTTGCTCGGGTAGTGAGGTGATAGCCGGCAACTCGGAAAGCGGAGGCATGCCGGCCTTCGCCTGCACCTTTCCGTCGGCGCTTTTCCAAACGAACGCAGGTGTTCCGTTCACGCCGAATGCGTCCATCAGCGACCGGTTTGCCGTCAGCGAACTCATGATCGCGGGGTCGACTTTGATCGCGGGGCTGATGCCGCCGTCCTCGCTGGATAGCGCGAAATGGCCCTCGTTGTATTCAAGCGCTTTAAACGGCGACTGCGCGGTCAGTATCGCGGCGGCGCGCAGCGCGGAGGATGGCTTGACGACGTTGACAGGTATCCATCTCACCTGCACGCCGGCTTTCACGTATGGCCGAAGAGCAAGCCATGCGAAATGGCAGAAGACGCAGTTCGGGTCCATGAAAACATAGACGGTCGACTTCGCTGACGCTGCTCCGTCGGAAATGTAATTCGCTTTTTCCAACTGGTTGTAGAGCGAGTCGACATCGGGCTTCAGCACATACATAGACGCGTAGCGTGCGGTCAAGTCGTGTCCCGAGTCGTCGAGCAATTCACCCACGAGGAGATGCTGCTTGTCAGAGGTCGTGTAGACGATCATTTGGCGATTGTCCCGCTTGATTACCCAGCCCGTCAGGCCGCTCTCCGCCGGGAACGTTCGCACGACCGATACGCCTCGCTCGGTGATGGTTTGCAGGGGCTTGGGATATGGAACAGGTTCGGTCGCGCTAATCAGAGCGCTCTGTGGCAGCAAAGCTGCCGCGAGCACAACCAGCGAGGCCGCGCGCGCAGGGTGCATAACTTGTCTCCTTGTGGGCCGCGCAATGATTTCTGCGGTGGCATGTTTGAGGCGAGTGTGTCAAAGGCGCGTCCGACGGCGCAACCGCGAGAAACGGGATACGCACTATGTCGAATCGAGATAGTGGCCCGGCGCTCAGCGCAAACCCAGTAAATGCGGGCCTCTGCGATAGGGCGTGCAGGGCGGAGGACGACCGCTCGGTGATTTCACTTATTTGACCTGCATCACCTCGACGGCGACGATTCGTGCCCGGAGGAATAAGCGTTATGCACGCCTAAAGCAGGTCTGCCGCCGGATTAGGGCAAAACGCACCCGGGTGAAGTACCGAATACTTCGGATCGCATAGGAGACCGTCAATGAGCCGAAATCAACCAATCGACGTACAGACCTTCATCAATGAGCATCCATTCGGAAGGTTTCAATGGCTCATGTTTTTTATGTGTTTCGTCATCGTCCTTCTGGACGGGTTCGACACGGCCGCTATCGGTTTCATTGCCCCTTCTTTACTGACGGAATGGCATCTGACGAAACCGGAGCTTGCGCCGGTGCTGAGCGCGGCGCTGTTTGGTCTCGCTTTCGGTGCGCTGAGCGCAGGGCCTTTGTCCGACCGCTTGGGACGACGCTCTCTGCTACTCGGCGCCGTTGTGATTTTCGGCGCGTCGTGTCTCGGTTCCGCGTTTGCTCAATCGCTGCAGCAACTGACGGTTCTGCGGTTCGTGACCGGGATCGGGCTTGGAGCTGCGATGCCTAACGCCGTGACGCTGATGGGAGAGTTTTGTCCCGACCGCCGTCGCGCGACGATCATCAATCTGATGTTTTGCGGTTTTCCCCTTGGCGCTGCGCTGGGTGGGTTCCTAGCCGCGTGGATGATTCCGCATTTCGGGTGGCGCGGCGTGTTGGCCTTCGGTGGCGTGACGCCGCTGCTGCTCGCCGTCCTGCTCGCGCTGAAGATGCCGGAGTCCGTTCGCTTCATGGTGATGAATGCGCAGCCGTATCAACGCATTCAGGAGGCACTCGCGCGCATTTCGCGCGCAGCTTTGGACGCCGAGCACTTCACGCTGACCGAAAGTACACCGTCCGCCGGCAAGAGCGGCCTGAACATCGTTCTGTCCAAGACATACATCGTCGGTTCCGTGATGCTGTGGCTGGCTTACTTCATGGGCCTCGTCATCTTTTACGCATCGATCAACTGGATGCCGATTTTGCTCAAGGACGCCGGACTCCCGGCCAAGAGCGCGACACTGATCTCGGCACTGTTTCCGCTGGGTGGCGTCGGCGCCGTGCTCGCCGGCGTACTGATGGATCGCTTCAACGCGAATCGCATCGTCGCAGCGTGCTACGCGCTCACGGCCGTAAGCGTCTATGCGATCGGCCAGGCCGTGGGCAATGTAGGCGCGCTCGTCGCCGTGATCTTTCTCGCGGGCGTGCTGATGAACACGGCGCAGTCCTCGATGCCGGCCCTGGCCGCATCCTTCTATCCAACATCGGGGCGTGGGACAGGCGTTGCATGGATGCTCGGTGTTGGTCGATTCGGCGGAATTGCCGGGTCGTTTCTCGTCGCCGAGTTGACGCGTCGTCACTTTGCCTTCGCGGATATCTTTGCCACGGTGGCCGTCGCCGGGGCCTTAGCCTGTGTCGGCTTGCTCATCAAACAGTTTGCCGCGCCGCATGTGAGCGTTGATTCCATTGGAACCCGGCCGGTGCATCACTGATCACGCACGAATGATCGGACTCCCAGATTCCCGTCTTCGAAGCACCATGCCTTTGGCAATGTCGGCATCGAACAATTGCCGCTCCGTATCGCAAACACAATAAAGAGACATATCATTCGGAGAATCAGATGAAAATCAAGCAGTTGGCAGTAGCGGCATGCTGCGTATTGAGCGCGCCGGTTTTTGCACAGAGCAGCGTGACGCTATATGGGATTCTCGATACGGGCATCGAGTACGTCTCTCACGCTAACGCGAATGGCAGTAAGGTCGTCCGTATGCCAGGCATCACGGGCGAGTTGCCGTCGCGGTGGGGCATGCGCGGCGCTGAAGATCTCGGCGGCGGCTACAAGGCCGTCTTCACGTTGGAGAGCGGCTTCAATCTCCGCGGCGGGGACATGGGGCAGGGTGGACGCCTCTTCGGGCGTCAAGCCTGGGTCGGCCTGAGCGGTCCCTACGGCACACTGTCGTTCGGGCGTCAGTACACGATGACCTTCTGGGCGAATACGGATTCGGACATTCTCGGTCCGGACATTTACGGGCTGGGTTCGCTCGATGCGTATGTTCCAAATGCGCGCAGCGACAACACGGTTGCCTATAAGGGCACCTTCAGCGGGTTGACCGTCGGCGCGACGTACTCGTTCGGTCGGGACGGGGCAGGCACGGGCAACTCCCCCGGACAAGGTACGTGTGCAGGTCAGATTCCTGGCCAGGCGACGAACTGTCACCAATGGTCGGCAATGCTGAAGTATGACGCGAGCACCTTCGGCGTGGCGGCAGCGTACGACGAGCAGCGAGGTGGTGCAACGGCGGCGGCGAACTTCTTCGATGGAGTCGCACCGGCCGCGCTGACCAATGGCGGCGACGAAGATGTGCGCATTCAATTGGATGGATGGGCGAAAGTCTACGGCGTCCGACTTGGCGGCGGATGGCTGGGCCGGCGCGTGAACTTCGCCTCATCGGCTGTCCCGAGCATCCATTCGGATCTCTTCTATCTAGGTGCTTCTTACCCGATCACGCCGGCCCTGTTCCTGGAAGGGGAGGTGTATCGCATCGTCAACGCACGGCAAGATGCCCGTGCCTCGATGGGCACGATTCGCACTGCTTACTACTTGTCCAAACAGACAGCCGTCTATCTTCAAGGATCGTATTTGGGCAACAGCCAGCATGCGGCGTACTCGGTTAGTGCTGGCGGTGGCGGTACGACACCGGCCCGCGGTGCGAACCAGGTCGGCGTAATGGCCGGCATTCGCCATATGTTCTAAGCGGGACGCCGGGGTATTGGAAATTTGACGGACAGGCGCGCGAGAGCGTACCTGTCCAAGCCGATAGCGGCAGCACACTGGCATCGGCGGAGAACACATCATATGAGAACCAAAGTCGCAATCATCGGCGCCGGCCCCTCCGGCCTGCTCCTGGGGCAGTTGCTTACTCGCGCGGGTATCGACAATGTCATCGTCGAGCGGCAAAGCGGGGAATACGTACTGGGCCGGATCCGAGCGGGAGTGCTCGAACAAGGAACCGTCGGACTGCTGCGCGAAGCCGGCGTCAGCGAGCGCATGGATGCCGAGGGGCTGGTCCATGACGGCATCGAATTGATCTTCGGCGGAAGGCGCGACCGCATCGACCTCAAGGCGTTGACGGGAGGCTCGTCGGTGATGGTGTACGGCCAAACCGAGGTTACGCGGGACCTGATGGAAGCGCGGGTCGCAATGGGTGCGCAGACTATTTATGAGGCCGCGAACGTCCAGCCGCTCGAGGTAAAAGGGGAGCATCCTTACGTCACATTCGAGAAGGACGGCAAGGTATGCCGACTCGACTGCGACTACATCGCGGGTTGCGATGGCTTTCACGGGATATCGCGCAAGTGCATTCCCGAAAACGTCCTGACGTCCTACGAACGCGTGTATCCGTTCGGTTGGCTGGGGTTGCTCTCAGATACGCCGCCGGTCAATCACGAATTGATTTATGCCCATCATGAACGCGGGTTCGTGCTGTGCAGTCAGCGCTCGACCACGCGTAGCCGCTACTACTTCCAGGTGCCGCTGACCGAAAAGGTGGAGGACTGGTCCGACGAACGGTTTTGGGAGGAGTTGAAGCGCCGCCTGCCGACCGACATCGCCGACGGCGTAGCAATCGGACCTTCGCTCGAGAAGAGCATTGCACCTTTGCGCAGCTATGTGGTTGAGCCAATGCAATATGGGAAGCTGTTTCTGGTCGGCGATGCCGCGCATATCGTGCCGCCCACCGGAGCCAAGGGCCTGAACCTGGCTGCCAGTGACGTCAACACGCTATACCGCCTTCTGCGGCGCGCATACGAAGAAGGACACGCGCAAATCCTCGATCGTTATTCCGAGATCGCCTTGCGACGCGTATGGAAGGCCGAGCGCTTTTCATGGTTCATGACGACCTTGCTGCATGAATTCCCCGACAGCGACGGATTCGACAAACGCATGCAACGTACGGACTATGAGTACTACACCGGGTCGAAAGCCGGTCTGACGACCATTGCCGAAAATTATGTCGGTTTGCCGTATGAGGCGATCGAAGGGCTCTAGCGGAGGCGACGGGTCAATGCAGCTATCTCGCCTTCGATTCGCTTGCCTGTTCCTTCGAACCGCTGGTGAGAATGTGGGCAGACCCTAGCAATTTTCCGGCTTCCGAACGAAGCAGCTTGATGCGCAGATCATCCCAGTGCTCCAGAAATGCATCGCGAGCGGTTTCGAAGTCGCGGCTTTTCATGCACGCAATCAGGTGTTCATGTTCGCGCACTATCGTCTTCGGATCTTCGTAGAACTCCTGACGCTGAACCAAGAGAAGCTCAATTTCGCATTCCAGCATTTCATAACAGCGTAGCAGTCGCGGACTGCCACTTGCGACGATGATTGCGCGGTGGAAATCGCGGTCCGCCGTGACCTGCAGAGAACGCGGAGCGTCGGGTGGTGCACTGCGTAGCCGCTCCACCGCCTCTATCGCGTCGTCGGGAATTTTACCGTTGAGAACAATCATCTTGACGGCTTCTGCTTCCAGGACGGCACGCAATCGAGTGACATCGACGATATCATCCGGGCCGAACTCGGGCACATAAAACCCGCGATTCGCCGCCTGCCGGAGGATCCTGTTGCTTACCAGCAGTTGCGCAGCCGAGCGGAACGTGTGGCGGGAGACTTGGTATTCCTCTGCCATGCGTATATCGCGCAGGAATTCGCCAGGTTTGAAGCGGCCGTTCAAAATGTGGGTTTTGAGCTTGTCGGCCACTTCAGCAACGACCGACCCTCGCGCGGGTTCGCCGCTGTGGTGTGCTTTCGTGGTCAATATCATGGCAACTGGAAATTGGGACGGCACTCACTCGCCTGCCGGATTGTTAGGACTCGCACGCGCCTCGGGGGGCTTGGACGCCCGCATATTATAGTTGGGAACTGGAGGCTCAGCGTGGGCCCCCTGCGCGCTGGAATCGGGTCGGCGTCCGGGCTTAAAGCGACGCAAACGACGCTTCGATTTCGGTCAACAGACGGTCCGCATCCGCTTCGGTAAAGACGAGAGGCGGTCTGATTTTCAGCACGTTTGCGTCGGCACCCGTGGCAGAGATCAGCACGCGTCGCTGTCTGAGCCGGTTGACAATTGCGAGTCCGGTATCAATGTCGGATGCTTTCGTTTTCCGGTCCTTGACCAACTCGACACCGAAGTAAAGGCCGGTCCCTCGCACGTCGCCAATCTGTTCGTACTTTGCGGCGATGGAAGTCAAACCGTCAAGAATGATCTGGCCAACCCTTGTCGCATTGGCCATCAATCCTTCGTCCTGAATGACATCCAGAGTAGCTTCCGCTGCTGCAATAGCGACCGAGTTTCCGCCGAACGTGTTGAAATAGCGCATATCGCGTCCGAAGCTTGCAACGACGTCCGAGCGCACGACGACGCCCGCTACCGGATAACCATTACCCATCGGCTTGCCAAGCGTAACAATGTCCGGATCTACGCCATGACGTCGATGACCCCACATGTGGGTGCCACTGCGCCCAAAGCCACATTGCACTTCGTCCGCAATGAATAGGCCTCCGGCACTGCGCACGACCTCTGCAACAGGTTTGAGTACGTCGACAGGGTGCGAGTAGAGCCCGTCAGACGAAAACAACGAATCGACGATGAAGGCAGCAAGGCCGCCGCCATGACGCTTGATGTCCTCAATTTGCTGCGCGACGTTATCCGCCATCCATCGGCCGATGTGTTCGGGCACGATACGGTACGAGTCCGGCGGTGGCACCGTACGGACCATCGGGCCAAGCGCGGACCGTTTTCCGAGCGACGGCGAAAAGCTCGATGTCACACCGGAGTTGCCGTGATACGCCTCGGATGTGACGATGACACCCTCGTTACCCGTGTGATGGCGAGCAATTCGCATCGCCAGGTCGTTGGCTTCGGAGCCGGTGCACGTGAACATGGTATGGCCGGCACCGATCTCCCCCTCGAAAGTGGCCAGCAGTTTCTCGGCGTAACGCAGGATACCGTCTTGCATGTAGCGTGTATGAGTGCAGAGGGTATCGAGCTGCCGGGATATCGCTGCGGTTACACGCGGGTGCGCATGGCCCACGGATACTACATTGTTATAAGCATCGAGATACTCATCGCCCGCATCGTCGTAAAGATACACGCCAGCGCCGCGTGCGATGCGCAGAGGTTGAGCGTAAAACAGGCGATACGCCGGTCCCAGCAGGCGGGAGCGGCGTTCAATATGCTCACGCGTCTTGCTGTCAAGAGATTCGACGGAGGCGGGATTGAAGCCGTTGGGCATATCTCCGCGAAATCCTTTCGGTAATGTACTCATTTTCATCCTTGCATTGATATCCCGTTACTACCGGGCGGGGAGCAGCAGAAGCTGGGAGATGTCGTCGAAGCTGCGGTGGAGGAACCATTCGAGCTGCGCCCATCCCGCGTCGGTGTTGCGCAGGATGTACGTGCTGTTTTGAGGAAAAAGCTTCGCTCGCCAAGTGGTGAGCAATGCGCGCGTGACAACCCGGGCCATTGCGAGATGAGGGATCAACATCAATTCGCCGTCGGTCAGGTCCGCACCGCGCAAATAGCCGCGTAAGACGTCTCTCGCGCGGCCAAAAAAATCGGCTTGTCTATCGTCATCGAGCTGGCCGGGAAGTTGGTTCATCAGCGCCGTCGACACGTCGATCGCAATAGCCGTGCGCACGGTGTCGCCGAAATCGATGATTCCGGTGACGAAACGTTCGTCGGCTGGGTCGACGACGATATTCGACGTGTTGAAGTCGTTGTGCAGGACCTGCGTACGACAGAGCGCGAGTTGGGGCTCGATGGTTTTGAAGCGCTCCAGCGCCATTTCAATCTGCGCACGATGTCGTCTGTCGTCGACGTGATCCAACAAGTGGCGAAGATCGCTCAGATGCCTTACGTCCCATGCCAACGTGCGCGAGTCTCCGGGGTGGGAGAAGGTACTGCACGCGTGCCGCAGAGCGGCTAGAAGTTCGCCGATCCTTTCTCGGTCTTGCGACGTTGAAGTCGTGGTTGCCAACGGTATACCGGGCAGGTACGAGAGAAGGCGGACATATCGATCTTCACCGCTGCTTGTTGTCACCTTCGGCAAGATCGCGCCGTTGAGACTTGGCGATACCCGAGGCACGGGCAGGTCCGGTGCCACCTGTTGGAGGTGCGCAAGCAGTTCAACCTGAAGACTTAACTCCTCCCAGTCTTCGTCGGGGTTCGCAATCTTAAGAATCCATTTGCGACCGTCGTGGTCATCGAAGCGGAACGTGTCGTCCTTTTCAGTCGGAAAGCGAACGACACTGCCATCGAGCCCAAATACCTCCGTGCCGATGGCAATGGCTTCTTCCTCATCGACATGGGTAAATCCTGCGGCCAGGCCTCCGGCGTGGGAGGGCAGCAACCCTTCTGATGCGGTGGATAACGACGAGATTCGAATTGGGGAGGGCATGAGCAGTGCCGTGTATGAGGAGTGGCATTACGGAGACGTGCATGCTTTCTCGCCACATGCCTGTTTCGCGGAACAAAGACCTGGCTATCCATTCCTCAACTCCAGAGGTCCGGTTTGGGCAACCCTGCACCGCAAGTCCATCTTGGTCAGAATTGTAGAACAATAAATGCGGCTTGCACAAGGGCGGCGCTCGGTTACATGGAGCAGCTGTTCCCAGCGGCCGTTGCGCCCTAGTTGAGAAAACCATTGGATCTGCTTCCGGCCAGAAAATCCTGTTGCACGCCGGAACGCCGTGGCATGAGCGATTTTGCGGCAAGGACGGTCTGTTGCCGGCTCCAGTGTGCGGACAGCGTCGTGCTACACGGCCGGCCATCCGGTCTTTATCCGGGAAATCCCCTGTTTCATGAAAAAATCTGGCGCCGCCGCCGTCCTTGCTATATTGTTCAACAATTCTGTGCAGCCGATGCGCCACGAAATCTCGAAGTGCTTTGCTTGCTCGAGGCGCACAGCACTGCTCAGATCTCATGCATCAAACACGGCGAGCGTAGATCCGCAGCTACCTCGCCAGCCGACCTTGCTGCGATCTTCCCGTATCGACGGGCAAACATTCGATAGACAGAGGAAACCTTGACATGAGCACCAGCCTGAGGCCCAAGTACATTTCGTTCGATTGCTATGGAACGCTGATTAATTTTCAGATGGCAGACCTTGCGCGTGAGCTTTTCGCGGACCGCATCGCCGCCACGGACATGCAGCAATTCACGACGGACTTCGCGCGCTACCGTCTGGACGAGGTCATGGGCGACTGGCGGCCATATGACCAAATCCTCTGCAATTCGGTGAAACGGACCTGTCGCCGCTGGGGCATCGAATACCGCGATAACGAGGGTCTTAAGTTTTACAACGCCGTGCCGACCTGGAAGCCGCATGCAGACGTGCCGGACGCGCTGGCAAGGCTTGCCACGGAATACAAGCTGGTCATCTTCTCCAATGCGATGGACGTGCAGATTCCGTATAGCGTCGAAAAGCTGGGTGCTCCTTTCCATCGCGTTTATACCGCGCAGCAGGCTCAAGCCTACAAACCGCGTCTGCGTGCCTTCGAGTACATGATCGAGCAGCTCGATTGCAGGCCGAGCGACATTCTCCACGTCTCGTCCAGCATGCGCTACGACCATCTATCGGCGGACGACGTCGGGATCAAGAACAAGGTCTTCGTCTCGCGTGGTCACGAGCCGAGCTGGCCGGTGTGGGGCTCTCACGAAATTAAGGATTTGAGCGGCCTGCCCGCGCTCGTCGGTCTCTAAGAGTGATGTATGCGCCCTGAAGCCGGGCAGGCGCGGAGAATGTGATCGAGCTCGAATCGTACTGGCTTGATACTGCACCTGCGTTTGACCGTTCGGCACGCGGACCGGCGGTAGGCCGAACCGACGTTGTGATAGCCGGTGCGGCCTTTACCGGATTGTCCGCGGCGCTCGCGCTCGCAAGGCAGAGTGCGGGTGTAACCGTGTTCGAGGCGGCCCCGGTCGGGCGAGGCGTCCGGCCGAAACGGAGGGCACTGTAACAGCGGACTCTCGCATGACTTCGCCGCGTTGGCCGGGCGCATTGGCATCGAGAAGGCAAGCGCGTTCCACCGGGCATTGACGCCGCTGTCGACACCGTAGAGGCGGTCGTCGTGCAGGAGAACATTGCGTGTGACTTCGTGCGTGCCGGGACCATTTGGGGAGTATGAAATGCATTTCGAGTCTTACTGGCTGGATACGTCCGAGCCATTCGTCAACAACTCGCCTGACGAGCACGGTGGACGTTGCGACGTGATCGTGGTGGGCGGGGGGATCACAGGGTCGGCGGCTGCGTTGGCGCTGGCTAAAAAGGGCGCGCGCGTCATCGTCTGCGAAGCTGGAACCGTGGGGCAGGCGGCGTCGGGCCGCAATGGCGGCATGTGCAACAACGGCTTCGCGCAGGATTACGCTACTCTCTCGCAGCGCATCGGCACGGAATGGGCCAACCGGCTGTATCTCGCGTTCGACGCAGGTGTCGACACGGTCGAGCGATTGGTCAGGGAAGAGTCGATCGATTGCGATTTCGCGCGCACGGGCAAGCTCAAGCTCGCGGCGAAACCGGAGCACTTCGATAAGCTCGCGCGAAGCCAGGCGATGTTGGCCGCGGGCGTAGACCCCGACACGCGCCTTGTGACCAAGGCGGAGCTTCGGGACGAGTTGGGTTCCGACCGTTACCACGGCGGATTGATTTTTAAGAAGAGTGCGGGGATGCACGTCGGCCGCTACGTTCGGGGTCTCGCGAGGGCCGCGCAAGCGCGTGGAGCGCATATTCTGGAACATGCGCCGGTTCTGGGGCTGCAAAGGGAATCGGCCGGCGCCTATGTCGTCCAAACGCCGCGCGGAGAAATCCGCGCGGCGCAGGTCCTTCTCGCAAGCGGCATCTCGCAGGTCGGGCCGTTCGGCTGGATCCGGCGCAGAATCGTGCCGGTTGGGGCGTTCCTCATCGTCACGGAGCCCTTGCCGGTGGATTTACTCAACCGGCTGATGCCGACGCGCAGGATGGCCACCGACACCAAGAACTTCGTCAATTTCTTTCGTGTCACGCCCGACAGTCGGATACTGTTTGGCGGACGCGCGCGTTTTGCGACCTCGAACCCTCGTTCGGACGAGAAAAGCGGCTTGATCTTGCGACAGCAAATGGCCGCCGTGTTTCCCGAACTGGCCGACGTGCGCATCGACTATTGCTGGGGCGGCATGGTCGACATGACGGCCAATCGATTGCCGCGCGCCGGAGCGCGAGAAGGTGTGTACTACTCCATGGGTTATAGCGGACACGGCACGCAGATGGCCACGCTGATGGGTACGCTGATGGCGGAAATCATGGACGGGCGTGCCGATTTGAACCCATGGAAAGACTTCGGCTGGCGCGCCATTCCCGGTCACTTCGGCAAGCCGTGGTTTTTGCCGTTCGTGGGCGCATGGTATCGACTCAAGGATGTGCTGCAATGACGTCACCTATTGCATCACCTGATGCAAGCGAAAAAGCTGGAGCGGTTCTTCATCGACGGCGTATGGGTTGCGCCGGAGAGTACCGACCGAGTAGCGGTAGTCTCGCTGTCCACCGAAGAAACGATCTGCGAAATCCCATTGGGAGACGAACGCGACACGCCCCAGGTTTGCCGTAACGCTCGATGTACGCGCGCGTCGCCTCGAAATAGCTGAACGTCGATTCGCTCGCCGTGAAGTACACGTGCATCAATCGACTCGTCGCATCGTCCACGTAGACCAGCAGCGTACAGGCTGGCGCCCGATCCTCCGAAGCGGACATTACAACTTAGCCGTGACACGCGAAAGGTTGATAATTTAGATTATGTCAAATAAAGCACAGAACCCAATAAGGGCATCGCGAACGGCCCAAAATTCGAAGCGATCCTGATCGGCGTCTGCGTCGCGGCGGCAACGTCTGCCGTGGCGATACTTCACCCGACCGGGAGTTTCGTGCTCTACTGCTTCTACATCGTCGCGTTCGAATTCCTGTTTCTGCGATGCCAAGCCCATCTCGTCGAAGAGTGTCCGCAAGAGATGGTCGGCACGATGGTCACCTATCAATACGCGGCCATGTATTCAGCCATGTTGCTCGTCACGGGCCGGAGACGCGGCTCATGCGGCGCTCGGTCTGCACGGCATCGCCCTCGGATGCGGGTGCTTTATCTCCTGTTGCGAGCGACCATCGTTTTCGATGGCAGGCGCATCGTCATGAACCCTTCTCAAGCAGATTGAATGTCATGATCAAGATACTCGGCAAATCGACGTCGATTAACGTACGAAAGGTGCTGTGGACCTGTGCGGAGCTGGACTTACCGTACGAGCACGAGCGATGGGGCGAAGACCACAAGCCCCTGAGTTCGCCGGAATTCCTCTCGCTGAACCCGATGGCGCAAGTGCCGGTGCTGATAGACGACGACTTCGTCACGTCGGAATCCAATTCGATCATTCGCTATCTCGCCAGTGCATACGATCCGAGCGGCCGGCTGCTGCCTCAGGCGCCGCGCAAGCGTGCCGAGATCGAGCGTTGGATGGACTGGCAAGCGACCGAGTTGAACAATGCATGGCGCTTTCCGTTCATGCACCTCGTTCGCCAACACCCGGCCTGGGCGAATTCGGAACGGGTCGAGAGCGGCATCCGGACGTGGACAGGTTATATGGCGCTGATCGACGCGCAGTTGCGCAAGACGAAGGCGTTTATCCTCGGCGGAGAATTCCTGCTTGCGGATATCGTGATCGGCTTGTCGGTTCATCGATGGTACTCGACGCCGATCGATCATCCCCAGTTCGAGGCCGTGAATGACTACTACGCGCTTCTCACGACGCGGCCCGGCTTTCGCGCCTTCGGGCGCAACGGCATTTCCTGAGACGGGGCGGAGTCTGAAACGCGTCATGTTGCGGGGCGGCGTAAAGTTGTCACTCGAACGGCCGCTTTGCAGTTGGAAGATGTCAGCGATCCGTTGCCGAAGTGAGCGAGAGAGGGCCACCCAACGCTCGGCACAGCATCGACAGATCCCGAATCCTCAGATACCAACGCGAAGTCTTGCCGGTTGAGGCTTTCGCCTCGGAAAAACCGTGCCGAACAATCCAGGCTGCCTGTAGGCCCGCATTCAGAGACCCGAGAACATCGAGATCGAAGTCATCCCCGACATGCAGCAACGCCTCGGGCTGCACCCCAACGATTTTTGCAGCCTCTAAAAAGATGCTGGCATCAGGTTTCGCATAACCGAACGCATCGGCAGTCAAGACTGTACGGAAAAACCCGGAACAACCGGTTAGCCGAAGGTCAGCGTTTCCGTTCGTCACTGCCACGAGCGGAAACCTGGCGCTAAGCCAGGTCAACGCTGGCCAAACGTCCTCATAGAACTCGACTTTCTGCCGGGCGGAATAAAAGACGGTGTATGCGGCTTCCGCAAGGGCGACATCTTCCTTCGCTAACTGCAAGGCAAGCCGAATGGAGCCGAGGCGTAAGGCTCGGTAGTTGGCAGCCAAGTCAGGGCGCGAGCGTTCGTACTGGTCGCGCAGCGCTCCAAGCGCCCGCCAGCTCGGCAGCGTAACTGCCGTTCCTCGCGCTTTTTCGAGCAACCAGGCATGAAGGACCGCTTCGGCACGCTCGACTGCCGCCCTGAAGGACCAGAGCGTGTCGTCCAGATCAAACGAGATGGCTGATACTTTGCCTAGACGCATAGGGATTGCAGAAGCGGCTTGGCAATCCGGACATAATCGACCGAATCCAACACCATCGAGCGATCGAGCCGTCCAGCGTTGAACGCGATCTCGTCAAAGCGCTCGACCAGCTCGGGGTCAACGATCAGTTTGATGTTTGACGAGAACGAGAAAGGAGGGATTGCACCAATGACGCACCCCGTCTCTCGTTGCGCTTCTTCGGGCGAGGCAAGCGTTGCCTTCTTGACCCCTGCTGCAGCCGCTACCCGCTTGAAGTCCAGTTTCCTGTCGCCCGGAAGAACCGCGAGGACCAGCGTGCGGTCGTCGTCTTTGCACTTGCAGAGCATCGCCTTCGCACCCTGCCCCGGCTCGGTCCCGCGAATCGCTGCGACCAGGTCCGACCGTCCCTCGGGTGGATGCTCGCTGACGCGGAACCGGGCTGCTTCGGCTTCGAGCAAAGCAACCAGCTTGTCAAACATGGGCGTCATCGTGCTTACGCCGCCGCTACCGCGCAGAAACGTTCGAGGTCGATGTTGCCACCGCTGATGAGAACGCCGACGCGCTTCCCTTTGAGAGAGTCCTTCATATTCAAGGCAGCAGCGAGCCCGAGGCACCCGGTCGGTTCCACGACCATCTTCATGCGGGCAGCGAAGAACTTCATGGCGCTCACCAGATCGGAATCGGGTGCCGTCAAAATGTCGTTCACATCGCGTTTGATGATACCGAACGTGTAGTGTCCGAGGTGCTGAGTCTGTGCGCCGTCCGCAATGGTTTTCGGCGTCTCGATATGAACGATTTTGCCACTCCGGAACGACTGCTGACCATCATTACCTGCTTCCGGTTCGACGCCGTACAAGACACATTGCGGCGCCAGAGCACGGGTCGATAGGGCGCTACCTGACAGCAGACCCCCACCGCCTAACGGCACAAACAGGTAGTCGAGCGCACCAACGTCTTCAAAGAGCTCCTTGGCGGCAGTCCCCTGCCCCGAAAGGATGTCCGGGTGATCGTAGGGCGGAATCAGCGTGAGGCCGTTTTCGTCTGCGAGACGCCGGCCAATCGCTTCGCGATCCTCGGTGTAGCGGTCGTACACAACCACGTTCGCCCCATATCCCTTCGTCGCCGCCACCTTCGCTGCGGGCGCATCATGCGGCATCACAATGGTCGCAGGGATGTTGAGAATCTTCGCGGACAGGGCAATCCCTTGGGCATGGTTGCCCGAGGAGAACGCGACCACGCCGGCTTTGCGCTGTTCGGGCGAAAATTTCGAAAGCGCATTGAACGCCCCGCGAAACTTGAACGCGCCCATGCGTTGGAAGTTCTCACACTTGAAGAACACTTCCGCGCCGATCATTTCGTTCAGCGTGCGTGAGGTTTGAACCGGGGTGCGATGTGCGACGCCGGCGATCCGGGAGGCAGCCGCCTCAACGTCAGCGTAGGTGGGAAGCTCGAAAGTAGTCATGTCAGACTCGAAAGTAGATTTGATTCACCAAGGCCATGCAACGGACGTCCCTAGCTGTTGCTCCGTGGCGTGCTCATAGAGGAAGCGCGCGACCGTGAGATCCTGCAGAGCGAGGCCCGTCATATCGAACACAGTGATGTCGCTCGGAGACCGCTGGAACGAGCTTGTGCCAGAAAGGATGTCTCCTATTTCCGTGCATGGCAACGACGGTGCCCACTGGCATTCGCCGATGCTGCGTGCCTGAACCTCATCATCGACGAAAATGCGCGCACGCGCCAACACACCATCAGGCAGTTCGCGCTTGCCAGCCGTGTCGGCACCCACACATGTCAGGTGCGTTCCAGGTTGAACCGCATCTGCTTCGAACAACGCGCCACTCCCGGGCGTCGCGGTGATGACCACATCGCTGTTGGCTACGGCATCGTTGCGGTCCATCGCCACGCTGATGGCGCACCGGTCCCGAAATCTCGCTTCGAAAGCGGGCTCGGCCTCGCCGGTGACAGTCACATATTGGACCGTACAGTGCTGAGGCAGTAGCTTCAGCGCGTACTGAAGCTGGACGCTCGCCTGAACCCCAGTACCGAAGATGCAGATCCGCGTACTTTCGCGTCGCGCGAGCTGTTGCAGCCCCAAACCACCGGCGGCGCCGGTCCGCGCAGTGGTGATTGCATTACCGTCCATGATGCAGAGCGGTCGCCCCGTCGCAGGATCGAACAGCGCAACGGTCGCTTGATGAGGCTCACCGCCAACGCCACGGTTGCCCGGCCAGAATCCGGCCGCCTTGAAACCGAGAAGATTCTGGCTTGCCACATCGCCGGACTTGATGCCGAACACCCCACCCGTATGCAACTTCTCGCGCACGACAGGAAAGACTCGTCCGGCTCGCCGGCTGTGAAGGATAAATGCTTCGCGAACCGCTGCCATGACCTGCTCCGCTTGCAGAGCAGGTTCCACAACGTCACGGTCGAGCAGGAGAAGCTTTGCGTCTGTCGGCATGGTCGTACGTTTTCCCAATCGGACGGCTAAAACTATAAAGTATGTCCACAAATGGACGAAATATCAACATAGACATGCCGAGCAATGCAAGGCCCTTCCCCGGGTCACGACGAACGAACATTCCCATAATCGGGGACAGGTTCAGTACTTGCGCTTTGCAACGCTTGACCCTGTTCGTGCGTCCCAGCGGGTGACAGTTCACCTTCCCATTTGGCCACCACAGCACTGGCGATGCTGTTGCCCAGAACATTGGTTGCCGTGCGGCCCATGTCAAGCAACTGGTCAATGCCCATCACCAGCAGCAAGCCGGCTTCGGGAAGGTGAAACATCGGCAGGATCGCGGCAACCACAACCAGCGAGCCTCGCGGAACCGCCGCCATACCCTTGCTGCTGATCATGAGGATGAGGAGCATCGTTATTTGCGTGCCGATGGGCATGTGCACGCCAAACGCCTGTGCGATGAAAATCGCCGCGAATGCCTGATAGACCATCGAACCGTCGAGATTGAACGAGTAGCCAAGGGGCAGCACGAATCCGACAAGGCGTCGATGCACGCCGAACTCGGTCAACTTTTCCGTCAAAACCGGAAAAGCGGCCTCGCTGCTGGCCGTCGAGAACGCAATCATCATCGGCTCACGAATCTTCTTGACCAATTCAGGCATACGACGGCCCAAGGCTGCGCGTCCAGCGAAATACAGCGCCGTCCAGAGTGCGAACAATGCCACGTAGAACCAGCCAATGAGCTTGCCGTAGGTGACGACCACGCCAAGGCCTTGAACGGTGACGACACCCGCGATGGCAGCAAAGATACCGACAGGCGCGAAGGCCATGACCGCGTTCGTCGCGCGAAGCATCGTCTCCATCAGCCCATCAACGGCACGCTTCAGGAACACGCCAGGCTCCCCCGGAACCTTTCCCAACGCAATACCGAAAAACAGCGAGAACACCAGAATCTGCATGATCTGGTTTCCCACCATTGCTTCAGCAATGCTGCTCGGGACGATATGCGTCAGGAAGTCCTTCATGTTAAGTGCGCTCGTTTGCAGATGCGTCGAAGCGTCCGCTGGCGGCAGTGGCATATTGAGATTGGCACCGGGTTGAGCGATATTGACGAACAACAGCCCGATGCTGAGCGATACGAGTGAAGCGACGATAAACCAGCCGAGCGCCTTCGCGCCGATTCGCCCGATGGACTTTCCACTGTGCATGCTGGCAATGCCAGAGACGAGTGTCGCGAAGACCAACGGCGCGATAATCATCTTGATCATGTGCAAGAAAATCGTCGTCACCGCGCCGAAGTCGGCGGCAATGGACTTGGCAGCGGCCTCGTCTCCCGCATATTGATGGCAGGCGTAGCCTACGACGATGCCGAGGATCATGCCGAGCATGATCCAATGAGAAAGCTTCCACTTTTTCATGATGGTATCTCCTTCGATCTTTTTTGATCTCATCTGTTTGCAACGCACACGTTCAAGTAATGCCCGGCCGGCGGGGTGATGTCGGGGGGCATTGGACGCCTGCGATAAGTCGGCAAGTCGCCATTGCAGGCGACCCGCTCACGAAATGGAATTCAGTACGTTGACTGGAATACTTTCTGAACCTTGTCCGGCGACGTCACGCCGTTGGCGATGAGCAGTTGCGTGAGAACACGCGACTTTTGAGGGTTCAGGTCATAGGAAGCAACGAAGCCGCTCTTGTCGTCGGGTACCTCGACATTCCGATTGACGAATCCGCTGCCCACACGCGTGGAACGGACCACGACGATGCCCTTGCGAGCAGCCGCTTCCATCGCGTCCAGTGCAGCCTTCGACGCATTTCCATCGCCGACACCCGCGAGAACGATGCCCTTTGCGTCATGTCGAACTGCGTCCTGAATCTGCGTCGCGTCCATGTCCGCGTGCGCGTACACGATGTCCACGCGGGGTAGCCCGCCGCTTGGCAGCTCCAAGGCCTTCTGGTGGCTGGTCGGCGCGGGAGAGAGGTAGCGGATCGAGGCTGGGTCGACGTACCCGAGCGGGCCGGCGTTCGGGCTCTGGAAGGTCTGCAACGACGTAGTGTTGGTCTTGGTTGCCCAACGCGGGCTGTTAATCGTGTCATTCATCACCATCAGCACGCCACGGTTGGCGGACTGGGGGCTGGCAGCAACTTCCACCGCTTCGTAGAGATTCATGGGGCCATCGGCGCTCCTCGAACTACCCGGACGCATGGAACCGACGAGAACAACCGGCTTGCTGGTCGAGAGGACGTGATCGAGGAAGAAGCCGGTTTCTTCCATTGTGTCTGTGCCGTGCGTAATCACAATGCCGTCGACCTCGTTCCGGTCGACGGCCTGTTTGATGCGGTTCGCGAGCTGATACCAGATCTTGTTGTTCATGTCCTGTGAGCCGACATTCGAAATCTGCTCCGCGTCGATGGACGCGAGCTTGTCGAGACCAGGAACGCTCGCGATGAGTTGACCGCCGGTAATGCCGCCAGCGTTGTAGCCAATTGCCGAGCGGGGATCGGAGCTGCTGGCAATCGTGCCGCCCGTTGCCAGCACGAGAATCCTCGGCAGGTTTTGTGGCGGGTTGGCGCTGGGCTGCTGTGCATCGGCGGCGGTCGTGAAGGCCCCCACTGTCAGCGACAAAAGCGCCGCACACAGACCTCGCGCCAAGGCGGACTGGCGTACGTGTTTCCCTTGCATTGCGTATCTCCTGATGGTGTCTATTTGGGGGCAGGGACCGAGCGGCGCGCTCAATAAAGGGCACTGACCGGCTCAAGGTCTATGCATATTATCCAAAGTTAGACGTTCTGTATAACATAGGGGAATGCGAGGATTTCGCTTCGGGCGCCAAGAGCCTATACAATGTGAAAAAATGTAGATGAATCATCCAATGGCTAAGAGCAAACTCACCAGAGAGCAGCAGACAATCCTCAACCAGGTCAAGCACATCGCAGCGGGATTGGGGGAAACGCTTGCGCCATTTACGGAGGTGGTGGTTCACGACCTCCTTCATCCGAAAAACGCGATCCTTGCGATCCACAACAACCTGTCTGGGCGGCAGGTGGGCGATCCTGCGACCGAACTCGGTCTGGCACGGATTGCCGATGCCAAGTACCCGCAAGTCCTCGCGAATTACGCGAATCGTTTCGCGGACGGCCGGCAGGCCAAGAGCACATCAATTGGCATAAAGGATTCGGACGGGCATTACATCGCCGCGCTCTGCCTGAACGTCGATGTGACGCTGTTCCGCAGCGTCACCCACCTGCTGGAACAGTTTTCTACGCTCAAGACTGATGTGGTCAAAGAATCGCTGGACCCATCGAGCGCAGAGTCGCTGCGTGAGCGAATCGATCGATTCGCGGTCGCTCTCGCGACGACGCCGCAGGCGCTGCGCACTGATCAACGAAGGACTCTGATGCAAGCCCTTAGAGACGAGGGATACCTTGATTTGCGACGATCGATGGAGACGGTCGCCCAACATCTGGGCGTATCGCGCGCGACCGTATACAACGACGCCAAGTGAGAGGAAATGCTGCGTGTCGCGGCAATTTAGTTCAGATCCTGGTCGCCCGAGATTTGCGCGAGAGAGCCTCGATTCTTCGAGGATTTCGGGACGCTGCGATCGACGACGCCGTGAAGATGACGCTCGAGGTCGGCCCGCTGTCGCGTGCGTTCGCTGATCAGCCCGACGACATCCGCGCCCGCGCCTCGGCCGCGGTTCGTGCCGCCTTCGCGGGCCTGCCCGACGAGCGGTCGGCGATGATCGACGGCGCGGCGTGGATCGTCATCGCACGCAATCCGGCAAGAGCGCCTCAACATCGGGCTGAAAGTGTCAACCCGCCTCGCACACAAAATCTCGGATACGTCCAAATTCGAAGCCCTGACTTAGGTCATTGACGCTGCGGGTCAAAATGTCCGTGGCGATACCTTGCCCCCGGAACGGCTCTGCGACCGCGTATCCGACGCTGAACCGGGGTTCTCGGTCATAGAGCTCAGCCGGTATTCACCGAACTCTTTGGCGTCAAGACGTGCCGCGAGGAGCTTGCACTTCCGTAGCAAAGCAGACACGTCCCAAGCTTCAGAGATCGCTGTTGCCTGGATTTCTTCAATCAACGCCATTTGGTTACGTAGCTCTGCTCTTCGAAGAGTTTTCATCTGCGTCGGCGCTGGCCGGCGTTTTCCGTGCTCTAGCTGTGAAGGCACTTGGCGACCGCCAGCAAGGCCGCGATCGCCGCAAAAAGAAAGCAAGCCTTCCAGTTGCCGATAATGAGTGGCATCTTCGCTCGTTCATCCGGCGTCATGCCTCGCGCTCGCACCCCAAAATAGATGAACGCGGCAGCCATCATCACCGGCACGACGACGTCATACGCTGGGCCGAAAACCTGGCTTCCGTATGTATGTGACATTCACAAATCCTTTTACGCGTTTTCCGAGCAGTCAGGTGACGGCGTGTTTCTGGATGGAGTGTGTCGTATCGAGGCCGCGCAGGTTGGTATGCACGGTGACGGTGTATGTGGCGATCACCTTGCCATCGGGATCTATCTCTTCATACTCGTCGATTTCCGTCTGCCCCATCGTGCCTTTCGTGCGCGAGCGCAAGTAGCGCAATTCATTGACGGGGGCGACTCCAAGTTCTTCTTTCAGGTCCATAGCTCGTTCTCGTTGAGCCCGCCGGGCGGCGCTTCCTTAGTGCCGGCGCGTTGGCGTTTTCCGTCCTATTTGCCCAGGATCGCAGCGAGAGCATTCTTGCCAAGAATGTGTGTCAGCTCCGCTGTGATTGCATCCACTCGGCGCGACTCATCTGCAATTGCACCAGAGACCGGTCTGTTTGAACCAATAAATTCGATGAGTTCCGCGCGCTCGTTCAGGAGCCGCTCGACCACTTCGTAGTCGAGGCCTGGCAGCACGACCGAAATAACGTTTGACTTCAGCATGTGTCTTTCCTGTTTCCATTGACCCACGTTGTCGCGCGTAACGTTGCTGCGACCTGCGCGGCCAGGCAACCCCTTTGGCTCAGCGAATGCCCGCACGATTCGGTCATAGCTGGACTTCTTGGCTTTGCAGCGCAACTCAATGTGAGAGATTGCGTCCTGGAACGTCCGCAATTTTGCAAGCTTGCCGTCCAGCGCGCCAAACGTATACGGGTCGCACGAGTCACACCACGGGTAAAGCACTTCATCATTGCCCCAGTAGGCCGATACAAGCGTTGCCGGCTTATGGCAATGGGCACATGGCTTCGCCAGCGGCTTCGCATCGAACTTCTTGACAAGCGCTGCAGATCTGCGCGAAGCGCCGCAAGCCGGCCACTGGCGTCAGACTTGCCGGCACCCACTTTACGTAAGACGCGTGTTT
This sequence comes from Trinickia sp., assembly GCF_057351765.1. Lineage (NCBI taxonomy): Bacteria > Pseudomonadati > Pseudomonadota > Betaproteobacteria > Burkholderiales > Burkholderiaceae > Trinickia > Trinickia sp. The sequence goes on from NZ_JBMRBK010000036.1 coordinate 45,682, forward strand.
GAGTAAGACTACTTCCGATGATTTGCCTTCGTGCTCGCCAAATGTAACCAGCATGGTTAATCCTCGTTTTCCCGTGCCGTGCGGGGCGACCAATTTTCTTGTTTGCCTATTCCGCAAAGACTTCCTGCAAGGTTCGCAGGGTGTCCAACAGCGTTTTATCGGCCACTGAGCCCTCTTTCTTGACCAGTCGCACCTTGTCTATCGCACGAATCTGGTCCAGGAGGATCAACCCCTGCTTTCGCTTGAACGTGACCGGAATCCGAAACGGCGCGGCACGCCCCTTCGAGGTCATCGGGGCCACGATGACAGTGCGCAAATGATCGTGCATTTCAGAAGGCGAAACCACGACGCAAGGGCGCGTTTTCTGGATTTCGCTGCCCAACGTCGGATCGAGTGCGACCAACCAAACTTCCCCGCGCACTACCATGCAAGCTCCGCATCGTCGGCATTGGCGAACTCACCCATCACCAGCGCGTCATCACCGCTCCCCGCGAGCGCCTTGCTCGCTTCCGCCCATCCTTCGCGGGCCTTGTGTCGGGGGCGGCGCAGCACAATCGCGTCGTTTTCGACTTCCATTTCCACTTCGTTCTCCAGTCCCAACTGCGCAAGAACGGGCTTGGGGATCAGTACACCTTGCGAGTTGCCCATCCTGCGAATCGTCGTTTTCATAGCTCCACCGTAAGCACAATGTTATACCACCATGTATAGCACGTCAACACAATGTTATTACGCGCGAGGCCGTGTGTCACTACCCCATCCACAACACGGAGCCCATCACCATAAATGACGTCATCATCATCGGCGGCAGCTTTGCCGGCCTCGCCGCCGCCCTGCAACTCGGCCGCGCCCCGTCAATCTCGATACCCGCCGCAATATCGCGGTCGACGTCCTGTTCGCCCATCCGCGCAATAAGCCGTCCGCAAGCCTGCATGAATCACTGGGCCTCGCCACGGTGGATACGCCCGTCGGCATCGCCCTCAAGGTCGACGAGCGCCGCCAAACCAGCATGCCCGGCATCTACGCCGCCGGCGACCTCGCCACGCCCTTCTTACCCTCGGTCACCCTGGCATCATCGCAGGGCGCGATGGCCGGTATCTTCGCCCAGCAGTCGATGCTGGTTTGAGAGCACAGATTCCCTTCTCCTGTTGCGTCGCCGCCTTCGAAGAGTTTGGCGTAGGTCGGCGCGGTGAAGGACGGATCGTCGACTTTGACGGAATGGTAGGAGCGGTTGTCCTTCGAGGTCCGGCGCCAGGCGGCACCGATCTCGACGCCTGAGACGATCACAGGCAGGTCTGGCGCCTTGTCGCTGGTGGAGGCGGGTTTGCTCGAGACGATACGCGCCTTGGCATCGGTTCGGCTCCCCCTTGCCTCAATCAAAGGGTAACTAGTTAAGAACGAATCGGAACAAGGAGATGGCATGGCAGAGAAAAATGCAGATCAGGTCGCCGACTGGAATGGCCAAAGCGGGGCGCGCTGGGTCGCTACCCAGGCCCGGCTCGACGCCATGGTGGCGGTGTTCGGCCAGGCCGCGATCGAAGCCGCCGCGCCCGCGAACGGCGAGCGCGGGTTTCGTCCGCACGTGAAAACAACCAAGTGCGAGCAGGTCGCCAGAGCGCAAATGGAGGCCGGCGCACGTGAAATCACCGTGTCCACTCTCAAGGAAGCCGAACAGTAAGTTCGTGCAGGCGTCATCCGTTCCGACGGCACTGTTCAAACGTGGCCGCGTTTTTACGGCTGGTAAGTCACAGCCACCCCGCGGCCTTGAACCGCCACCAAAGAAAAATGTCGATTCCGAGCATCGCTGCGAGACAAACCGGATACCCGTACGCATAATGCAGCTCGGGAATGCTCTGAAAATTCATCCCATAGATACCCGCGATCATCGTCGGCACGGCAAATAGCGCCGCAAACGCCCCGAGCCGTTTCGTGACCTCGTTCTCGGCCAGCGAAATTATGCCGAGGTTGACCTGGATCGCAGTCACGATCATTTCCCGGCGGCCTTCAATTGTCCTGACGATGCGTTCCAGGTGATCGGAGACATCGCGAAAATACGTGCTCATTCCGAGGCAGATGCGCGGAATGCGGCCGCCCGACAGCTTGCTGACGCCCTCCAGCAATGGAGCGATGTGATGCTGTAAGGTGACGAGCTTGCGCTTGAGCAAATACAGGTCTTCGATGATCGCGCGCGATGCCGCGAGACTGTGCTTTTCGAAGATCCGGTCTTCGATCTCCTCGAGCTTCGCACCCAATGCCTCGAGCACCGGAAAATAACGATCGACGATATTGTCGATGAGCGCATACAGCACGAAGGCCGAGCCCTCCTTCAGCAAATGCGGCTCGTGCTCGCAACGCGTACGGACATCCTGGAAGCCGTGACGCGTCCGGTTGCGCACGGAGAGCACATAGTTGGGCCCGACGAATACATCGATCTCGCCGACCAGCAGTTCGTCGTCGTCACCGGTTTCGATCGTATGCAGCACGGCGAACAGCGAGTCTCCATACTCTTCGATCTTCGGACGCTGATGCCCATGGCGCACGTCCTCGAGCGCAAGCTCGTGCAAACCGAACTCGTGTTTCATGATTTCGAGTTCGATGGCGTCCGGATCCTTCAGCGCCACCCAAACGAAGCACTCAGGTTTGGCGAGATAGACGCTGATGTCATCGACGTGAATGTCGGCGAGCTTTTTGCCGTCTTGATAGACGACGCAATTGATCAACATGGGAAGCACCGGCGGGCTGATTCGAACTTTCGCAAGCGTACCTCATCGGTGGCCCGCTGTGTCCATCCTACGCTACTCGCACCCCATGCACATAGGTCGCCCGCGGTACGGGAAAGGCATCGCTCAAGCCCACGCGCACCATATCGGCCCGCAGTCCGATTTCAATCGCTCCCCTATCGTCGAGCCCAACGGCCTGGGCGGGTGCGCTCGATACGGTAGCGATCGCACGCGGTAGCGACCACCCCGCCTCCCGCACCAGTTGAAACGCCGCCATCATGAGGCTCGACGGAACGTAATCGGACGACAGGATATCGAGCAGGCCCTCCTTCGCAAGCTCGAGCGCCGACACGTTGCCCGAGTGCGATCCGCCGCGCACGATGTTGGGCGCTCCCATCACCGTGACCTGACCGTGCCGTCGCGCCGTCCGGGCGGCCGCCATCGTCGTCGGAAATTCCGCGATCGCAATGCCGTCGCGCACGGCCTCTTCCACGTGCTCGACGAGCGTATCGTCATGGCTTGCCATCGAAATGCCGAGCGCCTTGCAGCGATCGACGATGCTGCGCCGATGCGTTTGCGCGTAGCGCGCCTGCAGATCGGACAGTTCGATCAACGCGGCTTGAGCCTTTTCATCGCTCCACTTCCCGTTGCGCTCCTGGTATTGACGCCACTTCGCCGGATCGCTCCACTGCCGCTGACCCGGTGTGTGGTCCATCACCGAAGCGAGTTCGACGAGCCGATGACTGCCGAATTCCTCGAAAAGATCGACGACGTCTTCGGTGCCGACCTCGCAGCGCAAATGCAGGTAGTGCTGCGCACGCAGGAAATCGTGCGCCGCAAGGCGATCGAGCGCGGATACCGCATCGCGATGGACCTGGCTGCCGCGTAGCCCCGCATCGGTGCGCGAACCGATCGCGAGCGAATCGAACACCGTCGTGATGCCGGCCGCAGCGATCTGTGCGTCGTGGATGACGAACGCCGCATCGACGTTCCACGTGACGCCCGGACGCGGCGCAAGATGCTTCTCGAGATTGTCGGTGTGCAGTTCGACGAAGCCAGGCAGCAGATAGTCCCCCCGCCAATCGTCCGCCTCCGGCATGCTCGTCGTACCGGCTGCAACATCCACCACGAGGCCATTCTCGACCCGCACCACGCCGATGAATTCCTCGTCGCGCGTAACGATCCGCGCATTCCTGATCAACATAGGTTGCTCCGTATCCGCTATACGCGGCGTTCATTCGCACCGCTGATCGACTGTCGGCGCCCCCCCCCCCCGATGTGCGTCAGGCGGCCGCGAGCACCGACCGAGGCTCCAACTCGAGCTGCCGCGTGCACACCTGTGCGCGCGTGGCCTCGTCGTGGAAGATACCGACAATCGCGGCGCCGCGCCGGCGTGCTTCGGCGACGACCTCGGCAACGACTGCGCGGTTCGACGCGTCGAGCGATGCGGTGGGCTCATCGAGCAGCAACACAGGGTGCTCGGCAATCAGGCCGCGCGCAATGTTCACACGCTGCTGTTCGCCTCCTGAGAATGTCGCCGGCGCCAAGTTCCAGAGCCGCGCCGGGATGCCCAGGTGGGCGAGCCATAGTTTCGCACGCTGCCTGGCCTCATCACCGTCGACGCCGCGCGCGATCAGCGGCTCGGCGACGAGTTCGAGCGCCGGCACGCGAGGAATCGCGCGAAGAAACTGGCTCACGTAGCCGATCACGTCGCGGCGAACCCGCAGCAGTTCGTGAGGGCTCGCACCAGTCAGGACGATGTACCGGTGCTCGCGGGTTTCGTCGCGTAACTCAATGGATCCGGCGCTTGCCAAATAGTTTCCATAGAGGCAACGCAGCAGCGTGCTTTTTCCGGCGCCCGAGGGACCGACGAGTGCGACGCACTCGCCGCGCCGCAGATCGAGATCGACGCCGCGCAGCGCCGCAATGGCCTGGCCGCCTTGTGTGTGCAGCACGAACGTCTTGGCCAAACCGCGTGCACGCAGCATCAATGCTTCATCGTCGACAAAGCGCCTATCGATTCGTTCATCGCTCATTCGAACGTCCCCTCTTCTTTCAAGGCGCGCCATGCGGCGCGCGATTCGTCGCGTGAACTGGCCCTAGGCAGGCAGCACCGACGACACGAGCAATTGCGTATAAGGGTGCTGCGGGTCGTCGAGCACTTGATCGGTCAGCCCCGTCTCAACGACGCGGCCTGCTTGCATCACCATCAGCCGATGCGCGAGCAAGCGCGCGACGCCGATGTCGTGTGTCACGATCACACAGGCCAGATGCAGCTGTGCCGTCAGCGTGCGCAGCAGATCGAGCAGGCGCGCCTGCACCGAGACATCGAGGCCCGCGGTGGGCTCGTCCATCAACACCAGCCGCGGACCGGTCACCAGATTGCGCGCGATCTGCAGACGCTGCTGCATGCCACCCGAAAACGAGGTCGGCAGATCGTCGATGCGTCCGGCATCGAGTTCCACGCGCCGCATCCAGTTCGACGATGTCTCACGGATTTTCCCGAAATGACGCGCACCGACGGCCATCATCGGTTCGCCGATGTTCGCTCCGGCCGATACGGTCATGCGCAAGCCGTCGCGCGGATTCTGCTCGACGAACCCCCATTCGGTACGCATCAGATGGCGTTGGCGCGCCTCGCTGAGCGTGAACAGTTCCAGCGACTCGCCCTGGGCCGACGTGTAGGTCACGCGGCCCGACGCCGCGCACAGGCGCAACGCGATCGTATTCAGCAAGGTTGTCTTGCCTGAGCCCGACTCGCCCACCACGCACAGTACTTCGCCGGGATAGAGATCGAAGCTCACGTCTTCGCAGCCCGGCCGTTCGCCGTAGTACGTCGTCAGACCTCGCGCGCTCAATAGCGGTGTCATGAGCGCGCTCCCTCGGGCTCGGCCACGGGCGCATTGTCCGTTTCGCGTTTGGCGACCTGCTGCTGACAGTAGTCGCTATCGGAACAGATGAACATTCGCTTGCCTTTGTCATCGACGATCATCTCGTCGAGAAAGCTTTCGCGCGACCCGCATATTTCACAGGCATGCTCCCATCGTTGCACCTCGAACGGATAGTCTTCGAAGTCGAGGCTGCGCACGCGGGTATAGGGGGGAATGGCGTAGATCCTGCGCTCCCGGCCGGCACCGAATAGCTGCAGCGCGGGGTTCATGTGCATCTTCGGATTGTCGAACTTGGGAATGGGCGATGGCGCCGCCAAATAGCGATCGTTGACGATAACAGGGTAGTCATACGTCGTGGCAATACTGCCATGGCGCACGATATCCTCATAGAGCTTGACGTTCATGAGCCCATACTCGGAGAGTGCATGCAGCTTGCTGCACTCCGCGAGCCGCGGCTCGAGCCGGTAAAGTGGCTCGGGCATCGGCACTTGATATACGAGAATCTGCCGATCGCTCAGCGGTGTTTCCGGAATGCGGTGACGGGTTTGAACGATCGTGGCTTCGACGGTGCGCGTCGTAGTCCGGATCCCGGCCGTACGGGCGAAAAACCGTCGGATATTGACGGCGTTGGTCGTATCGTCCGAACCCTGATCGATGACTTTGAGCGTGTCGTCGCGGCCGATGATCGCCGCCGTCACCTGAATTCCACCTGTACCCCACCCGTACGGAAGCGGCATTTCCCGGGAGCCGAACGGTATCTGATGGCCCGGAATCGCGATCGCCTTCAGCAGCGCCCGGCGTATCATCCGCTTCGTCTGCTCGTCGAGGTAAGCGAAGTTGTAGCCTTCGGCCGCTTCGTTCGCCCGATCCGTCACGTTAGCCGAGTATGCTTCATGCGGAGCGTTCATGCGGTGTCCTCCCCTTCCCTGGCCTGCTGTGCCGCTGCGTGCGCAGCCCGCAGGCGCCGCACCAATTCGAGTTCGGCTTGGAAATCGACATAGTGAGGCAACTTCAAATGTTGCACGAAGCCCGAGGCCTCCACGTTATCGCTGTGATAAAGCACGAACTCGGGGTCTTGCGCGGGTGCCGTCACCGCCTCGCCCAACTCCTCGGCGCGCAGTGCGCGGTCGACGAGCGACATTGCCATTGCTTTGCGCTCCGAGTGGCCGAAAGCCATGCCATACCCCTGGGTAAAGCTCGGCGGGGCCTTTTGCGTACCCGAGAACTGGTTGATCATCTGGCATTCGGTCACTTCGATGTCCCCGAGTTCGACGGCGATGCCGAGCTCTGGAATCTCCATCTCGACGGCCACGAGGCCGTTGCGGATTTCTCCCGCGAACGGGTGGTTGCGTGCGTATCCGCGCTGCGTCGAGTACCCCATCGATAGCAGGAAGCCTTCGTCGGCACGGGCGAGGTTCTGCAGTCGCACGGCACGTTCGGCCGGCATCAGCAGCGGTTCGACTGCCAGGTCGACAGGAGCCTCCGCGTTCTCCGAAGGCTGTTCCTGCTCGATGAGCCCCTCTGCATCGAGCAACGCCACGACGCGCGGCATCGCAACCGCCGATGCCTCGTCCACGGTTGGCCGCTCGTCCGATGCGTTCGCCCCCGCTTGCAGCGATGCCCGAGGCGAGGCGCACTCATCGCCGGATTCAAGTGCCGGCTCATCGGCCAACAACGAAAAGTCGAGCAATCGCTGCGTGTAGTCGTAGGTCGGCCCCAACAGTTGTCCGCCGGGAACGTCCTTGAACGTGGCCGAAATCCGGCGCTGTACCTCCATGCGCCCGGTTTCGATCGGCACCGTGTAGCCGAAACGCGGCAATGTGGTGCGATAGGCACGTAACAGAAAGATCGCTTCGACGAGGTCGCCAGCGGCTTGCTTGATCGCGAGCGCCGCGAGTTCCTCGTCGTAGACGGAGCCTTCCGTCATGACGCGCGCAACGGCCAGCCGCATCTGCTGACGAATTTGCGCGATCGTCAGCTCCGGCTCGGCGGGATCGCCCCTCCGTGCTTTGTCGAGCAAACGCCACGAAGCCTCGATCGCGCGCTCGCCACCTTTGACTGCAACGTACATCAGTTGAGCTCCACTCGGGTGGTGCGGGGTACGCCGATGACGGACCGTCCGCAAAAGAAATAGCAATCGATGCCGCACGGTGCTTGTGCGCTCAGCGCCGTGCGTTCGTGCCAGAACGAGTCGGCTACGCCGACGGGCGCAATGCGAATATCCGATCGTATTCCCGGCCCGGTGAGCCTCAGTGGCCGCCCGCCTTCCAGCGCAGCGACGCGAATCAGCAGCGTCGCGGAATGCTGCGGTGCCTCCGGTGTGCCATGCGAAAACCCGTCGATCGGCGGCATCTTTGCGGGGTCGGAGATGTAAGCGAATGCGGCTTCGCGCGATTCGTCGACGAGCGGCGCCCCCGTGTGAAAACGAATGGCCTGTGCGAGCGCTTCATCGGGCTGTTGCAGCCAGACGGGTGTCGAGAAGTCCGCCAGCGTCAGCACGGCTGCGAAGGCCGCGGCCGGCCACCGGCGATCCACGGCGTCGTCGAGCACCACGTCGATCGAGCGCGTCGTGCCCGGTCGCGCAAGGACGTCGAGCAGTACGCGAAACGAAACCTGCGCATCGTGGACGGGATCGGAAAAACCACGCACGAGCGTATCGAGCGACGCAAGATTATCGGCCATCATTCCCCTCGCACCATCGTATAGAAGTCGACCCGGGTGGACGCCGTGCTCGCGGCACGTTCACGCCGTGCGTCGTCACGCGATCGCGCGAGCGGCTCGATCAGCCGCAAATGCAGCGCGTCGTGCCAGTGCGGCGTTTGCAGCATGGCATCGGCGAGCGCGGCGAGCTCCGCCCGACGTTTGTCGCGTCCTAATTGATAAGCAATGCCGATGGCGCCGTCGGGCGATTTCAGCCGCAGCACGGCGCGCGTGACGGTGGTCTCGCCGACGTTGAACGGATCGCCTGTTCCGCCGATGCGCCCACGCACCATCGCAAGCCCCGTTTGCGGAGCACGCAGCCAATCGAAGGCGGGTAGCCCAGTCCCGCCGCAGACCCCAACGAGCGCCGATTCGAGCGTGGCGCGCGGTGCCCGGGCAAGCTCGGCCAGCCAGCACCGACGCTCCGGCGCGATTTCCGCAGATAATGCCTTCATATCCTCGATTCCCGTGCCTTCATGACATCTAGTCGTCTAGACGACCAGATCAATAAACTGCATGCTAGCATATCGCCATGAAAGCATTCGAACCGATCGGAATGACACAACGATGAAACGCAGCAACAACGGACGCGTCACCGAGCCCGGCGGGATGCCGTTTGCAGCGAGCACGGTGGAGCGCGGCGCCGGCGTGGCGGTATGGCGGCAGATCGAACAGACGCTGGCCTCGGAAATCGCCGCGAGCGGATTCGGTGAAGACGGTCGCTTGCCGAGCGAGGGCGAGCTCGCGAAGCGCTTCGGCGTCAATCGCCATACTGTGCGGCGCGCAATGCTCGGGTTGGCGGCGCAAGGCCTGGTCAGCGTCGAACAGGGCCGCGGTACGTTCGTTCAACCGGGCGCAATCGACTACACGATCGGGCGCCGCACGCGGTTCACTGAGAATCTGCGCGAGCAGGGCCATTCGGCATGCGGTACGGTGCTTTCCTCCGCGTCCGTGAAAGCCGAGCTGAAGATTGCCAAGGCGCTGGGTTTGCGCACGGGAACGCTCGTGTATCGGATCGAATCGCTGCATGCGGCGGATGGCGTACCGCTTACGTACGCGCTTGCCTGGTATCCGGCCGCGCGCTTCGCGGGATTGCCGCAGGCGCTGGAGCGAACGAATGGCGGCTTCTCGGCCGCGCTCGCCGAATACGACGTCATCGACTACGCTCGGCGCTGGAGCAGGATCGGCAGTACGCTGCCCGACGCGGATGTGGCGCGCCGCCTCAATATCAACAGGCAGCAGCCCGTGCTTTGGGTCGAGAACGTCGATGTCGACGCAGACGGTACGCCGATCAAATACGGCTTTACCTATTTCGCCGCGGACCGGGTACAGCTACTGGTGGAGCAAAACATATGAGCGATGGCTCGAAGACGGTTTGCGAGTGGACCGACCAAAGCCGATTCGCGATTTACTACGCCCCAGCGCGCGGCTCGGCATGGTGGGATATCGGTTGCAGCTGGCTCGGACGCGATCCCGAATCAGGACAAAGGCTCGTTCCACCGGTGCTGCCGGCGCTCGCCGCGCGTTCGCGCGATGTGCCCGGCCTCGCGCGGGCGCCGCAGCGCTACGGTTGGCATGGGACGTGGGTGGCGCCCGCCCGGTGTGTGGCCGGTGCGGCGCTCGAGGACGTCTTTCGGGCGGCGCACAAGTGGGCACGGCGCCAAGAACCGTTTGATTTGCACGTGGAGGCGGCGGCGCTCGAACGATTCGTCGCCATCCGTCCGGCAATGGCTGACGGCGGCGCCGCCATGCGGGCGCTTGCGGCTGACGCCTTGCACGAGTTCGCGCCTTTACGCGCGATGCCGAACGAAAATGAGCGGCGCCGCCGGCTCGACGGTCAATTGACGGAGCGGCAGCGCGAATTATTGGACCGCTGGGGCTATCCGTTCGTGCTCGACGAATTTCGCTTTCATATGACGCTCAGCGATCCGATAGATGCCAACGAGCGGCAGATGCTGGTTGACTGGTGGAACGCACAGATCCCGCAACTAGGCCCCCTGCGGATCGATGGTGCGGCAGTTTTCGCCGAGTGCGGCCCTACCCAGCCGTTTGTGCTCGTCGCTCGTTTTCCTTTCGAGGGTGCGCGATGAGAGGGCCTGCGGCTCGTATGCGGCGCGGCACGGTCGCCTGAAACACATCTAGACGTCTGGATATCCATTCGTAAGATGACAGGTAAATAGCAGCGCACAGCTTTTTCACAAATTCATCATCTATCCATCCCACAATGCGCCAGACGCGACGCATGGATGTGCCGCCCGCGTTTAGCCGATTCGCAACCGACACACCACCACTCGGGGAAAGGGACGATATGAAGCTGTTGAAAGTTGCCGCTGCCGCCGCGCTCGTCGCGAGCTTCGCTGCCGCCAATGCGCATGCCGAAGGAACGTGCCCCAACAACGGCGTCGTGCGTTTCGGCGTCGAACCGTACGAATCCTCGCAGCGCCTGCTGCCTGTGTATCAGGACGTTGCCAAGCTGATCGGCGACAAACTTGGCTGCAAAGTAGAGCTTTTCGTCGCGACCAGCTACAACGCCGAAATCGAGGCAATGCGCAACGACAAGCTCGAAATCGGTCAATTCGGTCCCCTGGGCTATGTACTCGCGCATCAGGTCGCCCACGCGGAAGCCGTCGCAACGTTCGCGGGCGAGGACAACAAGCCGGCTACCTATACGGCGTCGATCGTGACCTGGCCGGGGTCGGGCATCAAGTCCCTCGCTGACATCAAGAGCCGCTCGTTTGCCTACTCGGATCCCAGCTCGACGTCGGGCCACCTCTTCCCTGCCTACGGCCTGAGCAAGAACGGCATCGATCCGGACCATGGCGTCAAGGCGATTTACGCGGGCAGCCATACGGCGTCGTTCGAGGCGCTGCGCAACCACAAAGTGCAGGCAGGCGAGCTCAACAGCGAAGAAATCGCAAGCGCGAAGCTGCATAACGAGTTCGACCAGAATGCCTACGTGACGCTTTGGCAATCGGAGCCGATTCCGCTCGATCCCATCGCCGTGCGCGGCAACCTGCCCGCCGAGTTCAAGCAGCGTCTCGCGAAGATTCTGAGTTCGCTCGATTTTCATGAACTGCCGGAAGCCGATCAGAAGTTCCTTGCGGCGAACGAGAATCCGGCGCTCAGGACCACGGTACAAAACGATGCCGCCTACGATCAGATCCGCGATCTGGTCAAGACGCTGCACGTCGACCTGGCAAAACTGTGAACTCCATTCTCGGAGCGCCCGGCGCTGAGGCATTCGGGCCGCACAGCCGGCCACACGATCGCACGGCGCCGCGAGGCGGCGCTCGCGCCCGCGGTGCGACGCTGGCCGTGCGCAACCTGACGATGCGGTATCCGAACGGGCACGTCGCCCTTCGAGACGTGACTCTGTCGGTCGAGGCGGGAGAGATGGTCGTCGTGCTCGGCAGCAACGGCAGCGGGAAGTCGACGTTGATGAAGTGCGTGGTCGGCATGAACCGACCTAGCGCCGGCAGCGTCGAAGTGGCGGGCCGCGATCTCACGGCGCTCTCGGGCAAGGCGTTGCGCGAGGCGCGGCTGCCGCTTGCCCTGATCTCGCAGCATGCGAATCTGGTGCGGCGCCGCAGCGTGCTCGCCAACGTCTGTTGCGGGACGCTCGGCCGGCATCGCACGCTTGCGACGACGCTCGGATGCGTGCCCCGCGAAGAAGTCGGTCCGGCGCTGGGTCACCTCGCCGAGGTGGGGTTGGCCGAGCTTGCCGGTCAGCGCGCTGGAACGCTATCGGGCGGTCAGGCTCAGCGTGTCGCCGTTGCTCGGGCGCTTGCGCAGGCGCCGCAGGTGCTGCTCGCGGACGAGCCTGTTGCGAGTCTCGATCCTGAAGCCGCCGACGAGGTCATGCGGCTGCTGCGTCGCCTTGCCAGCCACGATGGCCTCGCCGTGGTCTGCGTGCTGCATCAGCCCGAACTTGCGATGCGCTACGCGGACCGGCTCGTCGGGCTGCGTCGTGGCCGTACGGTGTTCGACCGGCCCGCGGCGGAGGTCTCGCAGCGCGAGATTGCCGAGCTCTACCAGGCGGACGCATGATGAGCACCACATACAAAGGTCCGATGCCGGGCGGCCCCTCGCCGGCGCGTCAGATCGGTGCGATCGCCGCGGTCGTGCTGATCGCCGCGCTTTTCGTTCAGGCGTGGATCGTCGTGCAAGCGCGGCCCCAGGATCTCGTGACGGGTGCTCATGGGATGGCCGATATCATCTCGCGCGCCCTTCCCCCGGCCTTCGATCAGTTCAAGCCGACGTTACTGCCGGTGCTGGAAACGATCGATCTGGCGATTTTCGGCACCGTATTCGGCGTCGTGCTCGCCTTCCCGCTCGCTATTCTCGCCGCACGGAACCTGACGCCCGCCAAGCCGCTCTATTACGCGGCGCGCGCGGTCATTGGGGTGGCGCGGGCCGTGCCCGACCTCGTATGGGCGTTGCTGTTCGTGACCGCTGTCGGCCTCGGGCCATTTCCGGGCGCGCTGGCGCTTGCGGTCCATTCCGTCGGCATGCTCGGACGGCTCTTCGCGGAAGTAATCGAGGATATGGATATGGGTCCCGTCGAAGCACTGACGTTGACGGGAGCGAGCCGTATACAGGTGTTCACGCACGCCGTCGTGCCGGGCGTGCTTCCTTCGCTGTTGGGCATCGCGCTGTACCGCTTCGATGAAAACCTGCGATCCTCGCTCGTGTTGGGCTTTGTCGGCGCCGGTGGTATCGGCTTCCTGTTGCTGACGGCGATGAATCTGTTTCAATATCAAACGGTCGCGTTACTGCTGATCGTGACTTTCGTGCTCGTCGCGTGCGCCGAGCGGATTTCCGCCTATCTCCGAACGCTGGTCGCTTGAGAGGGCGCGCTTCGAAACATTGCTGAGGCAAGGCCATGTACATCGAAAAAATGGGCGGTGTCGACCCCTGGACGCTCGGCGAGGTATTGTCCGATGAACCCAGGATCGATCCGACAGCAGTCGTTCGAAAGAGCGAGCTCGGCTGCTATACGTATCTCGGCCCACGCACGCAAATGGCGGATGCGGTCTTCGGCGACTACAGCTACGCGATGGGAGACAACCAGATCGCGCATGCACGTATCGGCAAATTCGTGAATATCGCCACGTGCGCGCGCATCAATCCGCCCAATCACCCGACGTGGCGGGCCACGCTTCATCATTTCACCTATCGGTCGCGATCGTATGGACTCTCGCTCGATGACGACGACGAAATCTTCGAATGGCGCGCGCAGCACCGCGTCGAGATCGGCCATGATGTATGGCTCGGTCACGGCGCGATCGTCATGCCGGGAGTGAGCATCGGCAACGGAGCGGCCGTCGGCTCCGGTGCCGTCGTGACAAAGGACGTGCCACCCTTTGCGATCGTCGTCGGTGTACCGGCGCGCGTGATGCGCCTGCGCGTCGACGAACGCACGGCGGAGCGCCTTCAGCGGATCGCCTGGTGGGACTGGCCGCGGGAGCGCCTCGATGCCGCATTGGCCGACTTCCGCACGCTCGATGCCGCTGCGTTCGCCGAGAAGTACGACGGCTGATGTGAGCGCCCGTCAAAGAGCATCGAGACCAGGTCCGCCGCGCGCTTTAATCGAGTTCATCAAGGCGTGCGAATAGGCACGATCAATCGAGCCCCGTCGCCGGCTTGCCAATCAGCACGCGCCACAGGTCTGGGCTTCCCTTTCCGCATTGCCACCAGAACCCGTCCGGCAATTCGGCAGCAAACTCCTCGAGCAACGGCTCGGGATTGTGGTCCGATACGAGTTCGAGCGCCTGACCGGGCGACAGTCTTGCAAACGTGTCGAACACCATCGAATGGCGCTCGCTCGGATCAACGGTGCCCACGTCGAGGACGATTACAGCAGCAGGGGCTGTGAAGGCAGACATGTTCATACTCCAGAATGGAACGGAAGATAACATTCATCCAATATGTATGTTTTAGCACAGAGGTCGATATCCGAACCGAACTGGGTCAATTGGTCGCATCACGGATGAAGGCGACGGCCCTCACAAAGAGGAGACTTGAACGAGTATTTCCACGCCGCCCGGAGCGAGCTTCATGTTGCCGCCCGAAAAGCTGCCGCCCGACAGCGCACTTACGCAATTGCGGAGCGCAATCGACACTTCCTTCGGCTCCTTCGAGAGATTCAGTACAAAGATCAACCGTCGCTCGTCGGACTGTCTTATCGCGACTTCCACACCATCCGGGAGTTCGAGGCTGCAGTCGATGCCTGCGTCACGCGCGATGCGACGCATCAAGACCTGGCTTGCTTTTTCGTCAAGCACCGTACCGATGTAATAAACCACGCCCTTACCGTGCGCGTTTCGCGTCACGGCCGCCTTCCCCGCGAAGTATTCACCCGAGTACGTTGCCGTCGTTTCCGCTGTGACAGGTGTCAGGATGTCGCACCATTGACCGCACGAGAGACGTTCGCCGCTCTCCAGGCTCAGCGTCTGCGCGTCCTTCCCCACCGGATCGTATTCGTCGACATACGCGCCGGCGAGTTCTGTCAGCAGATTCGGCAGCCGGTCCGGCAAGCAGACGTTGTTCATGTTCTTGACCCCGGATCTCGTGGTCAGCAAGAGCATGCCTCCATTCTCGACATAGCGCTTGAGCTTGCCGGCCATTTCCTCGTCGATCAAATACAGCATCGGCGCGATCACGAACTTGTAACCCTGGAAGTCTTCTCGCCAGTTGATGACGTCCGTTCCAACGCCCATTCGAAGCAATGCGGAATGAAGCCGTTTGATATTTCCCAGGTAGTCGAACCCATCGGCCTGCGGTTGTATCTGGAAGGCATTCAGTTGCTCGTGCGAAAAGAGCATGGCTACATCGTGCTTGAGCGTGGTTCCCTCGAGCAGCGGGGCGAGTTTTGCAGCCTCGGTGCTGAATTGAACGAACTCTTCGAAGCGACGTCCGGGCTGCCCGTGGTGATCCAGAAGCCCGTGCCAGAATTGCTCTGCTCCAATACGCGCCGAGCGCCAACGAAACTGGACGATGGTGTCCGCACCGCGGGAAACGCTCTGCCACGCGTAAGCGCGGATCATGCCGGGAAACGGCGTACGCGACATCGGGTACCAGCATCCCGGTGTCCCGCTGAGCTGCTCCATGACCCAGAAGTTCTGGCGTTTCACGCCGCGCGTCAGATCGAGCGTCAATGCGCCGTGATACATCTTCGACTTCGAGTCGTCCTGGAGGTCTGTCGCCGGATAGTAGTCGACGGACGCAAAGTCCATGCTGTCGAACATATCGTAGTAGTCGGCGGTGACCGGGTAGCCCCACAAATTGTGCGTCACGAACTTTCCAGGACTGTTCTTCCTGATCAGCGCTGCCTGAAAGCGGTTGAACTCGGCAACCGCATCGGAAGAAAACCGCCGAAAGTCGAGCAGGAACGAGGGGTTGAGATGCGGCGAACCACCCAGCGGCGTCGTTACCTGATTCCAGTCGCTATATTCCCCGCTCCAGACGACGGTTCCCCACTCGCGATTCAGGGTCTCCAACGAGCCGTATTTTCGCTGTAGCCAGCCACGGAACAAGCGTGTGCAGTTCGCGCAATGGCAATCGTTCGCCGCGAGTTCGTTGTCGGTTTGCCAACCGATGACGGCCGGATGCGATGCGTAGCGCCGCGTGATTTGCTCGATGATCCGCTCGCCAAACTTGCGCAGCGATGGGCTGTTGTAGCAGCGGTGCAGGCGTACGCCTGCGAAAACCGCATTTCCTTTGTTATCCACGGGAAGGACGTCGGGATAATTGTGCGTCAACCAGACCGGCGGCGTCGCAGTCGGTGTCCCAATCACCACGTCTATTTCATGCCGTGCCAGCAAGGCAATGGCCTGGTCGAGCCATTCGAAATCGAACTTGCCCTCCGTGGGCTCGAGACGTGACCACGCGAACTCAGCCAGGCGAACGATCGTGATGCCGGCTTCCTGCATCTGCCGCGCGTCTTGCTCCCACAGCGAAACGTCCCAATGCTCCGGGTAATAATCGACACCCACCTTCATGGAGAGATTCCTTTGATTAAGTAAACGTTAGGGACGCACAGCGCCCTGCGGGCCCGATGCCCACATCGATGGTCGATGTGTGATCGCTCAGCCCTTCGTGGCGCCGAATGTCAGACCGGCGACGAAATGCTTCTGCATTGCGAAGAAAATAACGATGGACGGAAAAGCTGCGAGGAGCGAACCCGCCGACACGAGATTCCAGGCGGTGGTCCACTGCCCCTTGAGGGCGGCCACCCCGACCGTGATCGGCGCTGCGTCGTCTCCTTGCGTCAAGGACAGTGCCCAGAAGTAGTCGTTCCATACGAACGTGAACACGAGAATGGCAAGCGCCGCCAGAGCCGGCGCGATCAAAGGCAGGATGATGCGGTAAAACAATTGCCACTCGTTGGCACCTTCGACGCGCGCAGCTTCGACGAGCTCATACGGAAGCTCCTTGATGAAGTTTCGTAGAAACAACGTGCAAAACCCCGTCTGGAACGAAATGTGAAACAACACGAGTCCTTCGAGCGTGTTGAATAATCCGAGGTGAAGCGTCAGTTGACGAACGGGGATCATCAGAATCTGGATCGGAACGAAGTTGCCGGCCACGAAGATTCCCAAGATGCTGCTGTTACCCTTGAAGGGATACGTCGCCAGTGCAAAACCTGCCATTGCGGCAAGCGCAATGGATCCGACAACTGAAGGCACGGTGATCAGGCAACTGTTCATGAAGTAATGCAGCATGGGCGAATTGAACAGTACCGCCCGGTAGTTCTCTACGAGCGCGAACCGCTCGGGCCATCCCCAATAGTTGCCTTGAACCAGATCGTCCGTCGAGCGCACCGACGTGATGAAGACTGCAATCAGCGGAAGCAACCAGATGACGAGAGCGATGGGCAGCGAGGTTTTATAAACCCTGCGGCCCATCGGACTCCAACGGCTCACCGGAGTGGGATACATAACCTTTTCCTCTGTTATCGGTCGGTGTGAAGAAGCCGGCGCAGCTGGTACACGATGAACACCAGCATGATCAAGAACAACACAACCGCAATCGCCGCCGAATAGCCAAATCTGAAGTACTTGATGGCTTGGTCGTACATGAAATAGGCCAGCACAGTCGAGCTGTCGAACGGCCCTCCTCCCGTCATCACCGCAATCAAGTCGAAGCTTCGAAGTGCGCCGATAATGGTGAGCACGACGGACAGGAACGTCGCGGGACGCAGTTGAGGCAGGACGACATGCCAGAGAAGCGACCAGCCCGTTGCGCCCTCCATACGGCCAGCCTCGACGATTTCCGGATTAATGCTCGTGAGGTTGGTGAGATACAGCAGCATGCAGAACGGGATTTGCGGCCACAGCGCTGCCGCGATCACACCGAACGTGGCGTAACGCTCGTCTCCCAGCACCGGAATGCCATGTCCCACGATGAGCTTCAACAATCCAAACGCGGGATCGTAGAACCAGCTGAAGATCAGTCCGACCACGACCCCCGATAGCACGAACGGCGAAAAGAACAGCGACTTGATCAGTCGCATACCCTTTACGCTCTGATTGAGATAGAGCGCAAAAACGAGTCCGATGGGAGGAGCCAGTAGAAACAGCACGAGCCAAAGGACGTTGTTCTTCAATGCAACATAGAACGTGTCGGTGTGAAGCAACTCACGGTAGTTCGCAAGCCCGACAAAGACCTTGTCACTCATCCCGTCCCAGTTGTAGAGACTGAGTACGATGCTGCTGATGATCGGGTAGATCACATAGAGGCAGAACATCGCGCAAGCGGGCAGCAGAAACAACAATGCAGCTCGCTTGCGTCGGGTTGCGAGTGGTGCGTGCACTCGATCCCCTGGCGTGCGGCGCAAGCGCCCGGGTTGCTGCGCAGATGAACTTCGATTCACCGACTTCCTCGTTTCGGCTGTGGCCATCTGAACCCTCGCGTGATCAGGACTTGCTGTAGACGCGCTTGCGCGTCTGTTCGAGGTGGCTGAGAATCTCGTCGAGCTTCGAGGGATCGCTGACGAATCGCTGCATCCCCTTCATTCCTTCGTCGGCCATCTCCTTGGTCATGTCCCGGTCGTAAAACTGAGCCACACCGCCTGTCGTTCCTGACAGGATTTGAAAACCGATCTTGGCGATGGGATCGTCGGGCATCGCCGCCTTGTTATTGGCGGGCAATGTACCGACTCCTTTGGCGAGTGCCGCGTCGTTACCCGGTTGACCCATGAACGCAAGGAACTTGCGTGCATCGGCCTTGTTGGCTGCCCGCATCGGAATGTTCAGGCATTCGGCCGACCCATCCTCCGCCGGTGTGACTTTCGGATCTACGGTTGGGAACCTGAAGAAGCCGGTTTGGGCTTTCGTAGCCGGAGGAAGCCCCGGGGACAGGAACGTTCCCATGAGCATCATGGCCGCCTGGCCCTGGCTGTAGAGCGGCTGGACGGAGTCGAGGCTATAGGAAAGCGGATTGTCGATGAAGTACTTGTTGTCGATCAGGGTCTTCCATGCCAGATACACATTCTTTACGCGCGCATCGGTATAGGGAATCTCGCCGTTCATCAACTTCATGTGGAAGTCGTAGCCGTTCATGCGCAGGTCGAGATAATCGAACCACGCAGCAAGCGTCCACGAATCGCGGCCGCCCACCGCGATCGGCGCAATACCGGCCGCTTTGAGCTTCTTGCAATCGTCGAGAAAGGCTTGCCAGGTCGTGGGTTCGCCTTTGATTCCGGCCTTCTCGAACAGGTCTTTTCGATAGTAGACGCCCCACGCGAAGTACTGGGTGGGCATCGCATACTGCTTGCCGTTGTACGAGGATGGAGTCTTCAGTGACGCGAACTGTGTATTCCAATCGTTCTTTTGCCAGTCGGCCGACAGATCGTCGAGCAGGCCGCGTTTCGCGTAGTAGGCCATGCGCTCGCCCTCATGCCAATTGATCACGTCCGGAGACACCGACGTCAGCCATGCCGGGAGTTGAACCTTGTAGGTCTCCTCTTCGACGAAGGCGACTTTGGTCGTCACCCCCGGGTTGGCCTGCTCGAACTGCTTGATCAGGTTTTCCCAGACCGCACGCGTCTCCGCTCCCTTGAAAGCGATGTTCAATTGGAGCGTGCCGGCGCTGGCGGAGGTAGCGATGGACAGCGCGGCACTCAGCACTGAAAGTGCAATGATTCGGTTCATGGATGTCTCCGGAGGTTGTTTTATTGAAGCTTCGGTACCGCACTGCCGTCGGCGGAAAATACGTGGCAAGCGCTCGAGTCGAAGCGAACCGCGACACGCGTGCCAGGCTGATAGCTCGCGTCGCCGGGTTGCTTCACGACAACCGTGGTCCCGGCGGCCTGGTCCTCGAGATGTAGATAGCTGTGTTCACCCAGGCGCTCGACCAGTGTGACTTTGCGCCGAAGCGTTTGCATCGTGCCGTTCGAGCCTTCCTCACTCTCGTCGCCGCTGTCGATCACATGGTCGAAGTGCTCGGGGCGGATGCCGAGTTGCACCGGTTGCCCGACGCGCAGGAAAGAGGCGTCCACTTTGGCCAGCACATCGTCGTCGGACTTGTCCAGCCTTGCGACAATCCCGTCGCTGCTCAACGAATGGACGGTTGCGCCAAGGAAGTTCATCTTGGGGCTGCCGATGAATTCCGCAACGAAACGACTGTTCGGACGGTGATAAAGGTCGAGGGGGGAGCCGACCTGGGCAATGCTCCCGAATCGCTCGGCATCTTTTCCGGCACGCAATAGAACGATCTTGTCTCCGAGGGTCATCGCCTCGACCTGGTCGTGTGTCACATAGACTGTGCTCGCTTGTGCGAACTGACGATGAAGTTTGGCGATTTCGACGCGCGTCTGGCTGCGGAGCATGGCGTCGAGGTTCGAAAGCGGTTCGTCGAACAGGAACACACCGGGCTCCCTAACAATGGCGCGACCGATTGCGACACGCTGACGCTGCCCGCCGGAGAGCGCGGCCGGCTTTCGTTTCAGCAACGCGTCGAGTTGCAGGGTTTTGGCCGCCGTTTGAACCTTGCTTGCAATCTCGCCGGCGGGTAGTCCGGACAGCTTCAAGCCAAACCCCATGTTCTCTTCGACCGTCATATGAGGAAACAGGGCGTAGCTCTGGAAGACCATTGCCACGCCTCGCTTGGCCGGCGGTATCGCGTTGATGAGGCGCCCGCCAATTTGCACGTCGCCCGATGTGGCATCTTCGAGGCCGGCAATGATGCGAAGCAGTGTCGACTTGCCGCAGCCGGATGGGCCGAGGAAAACGCAGAACTCGTTCTCGCCGATATCGAGATCGATTCCGCGCAGTACGGGCGCGTGGTCGCCGTATGCCTTCGCCACGCCTTTCAGTGAGATGGCCGCCATGTCTCCGTCCAATATGATTTAACGTTACATCATTGGGCGTTTAAAAAAGGCCGCGAGGCCTGTCCGGATGTAACCTTACCTGTTGTCCGACCGGACTCTACGCCGGATTTTTTTTCGACGCAATAGGTTTTCTACCCATCGCGAGTTGACAACCTTTCTCCGCGCCTATTGAATGTGGCGTCGCGCAATTTTCGGCGCCCGCTACGAAACCACCCGCCATGAGCAGCAGACATTTCACCCCGGCCGTCACGATCAGAGAGGTAGCGGAGGACGCCGGCGTCTCGGTCATGACGGTATCGAATGTGCTGCGTGGACGCGGGCGCGTCGGAAAAGAGACACGACAGCGCGTACTCGATGCCGTGGAACGACAAGGCTACCGCCCCAACTTGACGGCGCGCGCGCTCGTAGAGCGCAAGGCTCCGACGCTCGCATTGATGCTGAGTTGCATTACGAACCCGTTCTATCCGGAATTCACGCTTGCCGCGAATTTGTCCGCGCTCAAGCATGAGCGCCATCTACTCGTGTGCAACACCGATCACGAGCCGGATCGCGGGATGAGCTTTTTGCAGCAGGTCGCGGGTTCTCTATCCGACGGGGTGCTCGTAGCGAACTTCGGGGACCTGCCGATAGAGGAGCTGCGCAAGCTCCAGCAGCGCGGCATCCCCGTTGCCATATCGGTGTGGGAACTGCCCGACGAGCCGCCCGGCATTCCGTGCGTGACATTCGACGCCAAAGCTGCCGCGAAGCTTGCGGCGAGCCACCTCGTCGAACTGGGACACCGGCGCATTGGCGCCATCATCGGCAGCCGGAAAAATGGCATTCACCGGGCGCGTTATGCGGGTTATCGAGAGGTCATGCGTGAAGCGAAGATTCGTTGCGTGGCGGCTGATGAACGTTTCACCGAGGACTCCTTCGAGGACGGATATCGCGTTGCCACGGAACTGCTGTCTTCTCGCCCTGACCTGACGGCGTTGTTCGTATCGAATGATCTTCCTGCGTTGGGTGTATTGAACGCGGCCGCGGACTTGGGATACTCGGTACCCGACGATCTTTCGGTCGTCAGTATTACGGACATCGTTCCGGCCAGACAATCGCGGCCCGGGCTGACTACCGTAGCTATTCCCACGGCCGAACTTGCGGAAAAGGGAATCGGTCTGCTCATCGATCTGATGAGCGGACGCGCGACGGACTCGACTGTCGTTCATACATCGGCACCCCAGCTCGTCATTCGTGGGTCTACGGCGGAACCTCGGCAACAGTGATGTCCCGATGCATCTGCCGTATTCGTCGAGTCGCCTGCCCCCGCGTCGATTTGCATGACCCGCAAGCGGGCATTACATCAAGTCATACCGACTCAAACAATTTCGGCGTTGTGGCCGCGAAATTGGCTCACTATATTCGAAGCAACCGGATGCTGGACCTGCTCCGGGCCGCCGTGCGGAAACGTTGACGAACCCGCCACGGACAGTGTTTTCCCTTACTGCGTCGAGGAAGAGCCGTGATCAAATTGAAGACCTTGTGCCCGGTTGCCATAACACTCTCGATCGGGTGCGCGGGCACCGCACCTGCGTTCGCCGCGGGACAGATAACCTTCGTCTCGCAAGGCGGCGCTTATCAGGAAGCCCAGACCAAGGCGATCCTCGATCCGGCCGCGAAGGAGCTCGGCATCACGATCAAGCAGGACAGCATTCCCGACGCATGGCCGCAAATCAAGGCGCAAGGCGCAACGGGCAAGCCGATCTGGGATGTCGTGGACACGCCTACATCCAACTGCCTGCGCGGCGGTCGCGAGGGGCTGCTCGAAAAGCTCGACTTTTCGAAAATGCCGAACGCGGCGGCGGTTCCCGAGAAATACCGGACGCCCTACTCGGTCGCATACGAGTTCTATTCCACCGTGATCGGCTATAACAAGAAGACCGTGAAGAAGGTCCCGCAAAGCTGGGCCGACTTCTGGAACGTCAAGGGTTTCCCCGGTACGCGCGCGCTGCGCAACGATCCGCAGACGGTGCTCGAAGCGGCGCTCATGGCGGACGGTGTGCCCCGGGACAAGCTCTATCCGCTCGATGTCGATCGCGCATTCAAGAAACTCGCGCAAATCAAGCCCGACATCGCCGTCTGGTGGACTTCGGGCGGCCAGTCCGCACAGTTGTTGCATGACGGCGAGGTCGACATGGAAATGATCTGGAATGGCCGGGCGAGCACCGTCGCGAAGGACAATCCGGATATCGCCTTCACCTACAACGACGGGATTCTCCAAAATACACAGCTCTGCGTGCTCAAAAATGCGCCGAATCTGGCCAATGCGATACGCTTTATCGACGCCGCGGAGTCTCCCGAGCTGCAGGCCAATCTGCCCACCTATATCGACTACGGCCCAGGCAATCCCGCCGCATACAAGACGGGCAAGATTTCGGCGAAACGCGCGAGCGAGTTGCCCAGTTCGCCCGAGAATGCAAGCAAACAGGCGCTGATGTCGGAGGAATGGTGGGCGTCCGATGCCGGCGTCCAGGCGAAGGCACGCTGGCTCAAGTTCATGCAGCAGTAATACCCGAAACGCTCGTCAGTGCGGGCTGCGCACCGCCGATGCCGAGCGCTTTCCCTTTCCAACTGCGCCGCTTGCGGCGCTTTTTTTCTGCTCTTCGATTGTGTTCGACTACCTGATACTCGGAGGCGGCTCCGCCGGCTGCGTGCTTGCCGCGCGGCTCAGCGAGAACGCGAACCATACGGTATGCCTGGTCGAGGCGGGCCGCGATCTCACGTACGCGTCGATGCCCGCGGACATTCGCAGCCGGTATCCGGGCCGGGCGTATCTGGACACGCGCAACATCTGGCGGCGGTTGCAGGCTCGCATGAGCGCGCCGGCCGCCCGGCGCCGCTACGAACAGGCGCGGCTGCTGGGCGGAGGCTCTGCGATCAATGCGCTTATGGCCAACCGCGGCGCGCCCGCCGACTACGACGAATGGGCGGAATTGGGGGCATCGGGCTGGGATTGGGCACACTGCCTGCCGTATTTTCGGGCGCTGGAAACCGACTGCGATTTCACCGGTCCGCTCCACGGTACGAACGGGCCGCTGCGAGTCCGACGCGCAACCGCGGATCGGCTATCGCCGTTCGTGCACGGTGTCGTCGCCGCACTCGCGCGCCGCGGTTATCCCCTGCGTGACGATCAGAACGGGCCATGGGAGGACGGCGTATTTGCCGGCGTGATCGCCGTCAGCGAGACGGGCGAGCGCATCCCCACATCGATTTGCTATCTCGATGCAGCCGCCCGCGCGCGGCCGAACCTCACAGTACACACCGACGCGCTCGTCGAGCGCGTGCGATTCGACGGGCGCCGCGCAACCGGCGCCGAGATACGCCTTGCCGACGGCACGCTCATGGCCCCACGCGCACGGCATGTCATCGTCTGCGCGGGCGCGATCCACAGCCCGGCGCTGCTGATGCGCAGCGGGATCGGTCCGGCCGACGATCTGGGGCGGCTCGGCATCGAGGTCATTGCGGCGCGCGCCGGCGTGGGCGGGAATCTGATGGAACATCCGTCGATCGCCGTATCGGCCTTCCTGCCCCGCACGATGCGCACGCCCTTTCCGGACGAGCATCACGAGCAGGCCATCGTCCGCTACTCGTCGGGACTGCCCGGCACGCCTGCGGGCGATATGCACGGCGCGATCCTGTCGCGCTCGGGCTGGCACTCGGTCGGCTATCGGCTGGGCACGATGTTCTTCTGGGTCAACAAGTCGTATTCGCGCGGCCGCGTGACGCTCGCGTCCGCGGGGGCTGATGACGAGCCAACGGTCGATTTTTCAATGCTGTCGGATCCCCGCGATCTGGAGCGGCTCAAAGGCGCTATGCGGTTCGGAGCGGCAACGCTTGCAGACGCCCTGCTCGCCGCACGGCTCGGCCCGCGCTTTGCCACGAGCTATTCGCCGCGCGTCGCAGCGCTCGCGCGACCCAGCGGATGGAATGCCGTGCAGCGCGGCGCACTGAGCGCGCTGCTCGACATCGCGGGGCCGCTGCGGGCAACGTTGATCGAGCAAGTCATTACGCAAGGGATCGCGCTCGATGCGCTGCTTGCCGACGATGCGGCGCTGACCGCCTTCGTCAAACAGTCGGTCGGCGGCACATGGCATCCGGTGGGCACTTGCCGGATGGGCGCAGCCGACGATCCGCTCGCGGTGACAGGCCCGGACGGCGCAGTGCACGGCGTCGAGGCGCTCTATGTCTGCGACGCGTCGTTGATGCCGTCGATTCCATGCGCGAACACGAACGTGCCGACGATCATGATTGCCGAGCGCATCGCGGATATGCTGCGGGCAGTGCGTTAGCCGAGCACCGCGTCTCGGCTGCCGTACCCGACGATACCCTTGACCTCGAGGAACGATTCAATCCCCCATTCCCCATACTCGCGCCCATTGCCGGATTGCTTGTAGCCGCCGAACGGCGATCCTGGGTCCCATGCGGGGTAGTTCAGATAGACGCTGCCGGCACGCATGCGGAACGCGACGCGACGCGCACGCTCGATGTCGCACGACTGCACGTAGGCGGCAAGACCGTACGGGGTATCGTTCGCGATCGAGATCGCCTCTTCTTCGTCGCGGTACGGCAGTATCGCCAGCACGGGGCCGAAGATCTCTTCGCGGGCAATCGTCATATCGGGCCGCACATCGGCGAACAGGGTCGGCCGCACGTAATAGCCGCGCTCGAGGCCGGTGGGGCGGCCCAGCCCACCCGTCACCAGCTTTGCACCTTCTTCGATGCCGGCCGCAATCAAGCGCTGGATGCGTTCGAACTGCACATTGCTGACGACGGGGCCCATCGTCGTACCCGCGGCGTCGGCCGGTCCGACCCAATGCGCGGCGGCCGCGCGCGAGGCGATCTCGAGCACCTCTTCGTGACGCGCTGCGGGGACGAGCATCCGCGTCGGCGCGTTGCACGATTGCCCACTGTTGCTGAAGCAGCTGTTCACACCCTTCGTCACGGCAGTCTCGAAATCGACGTCGTCGAGCAGGAGGTTCGCCGACTTGCCGCCAAGCTCCTGGTGCACGCGCTTGACGCTCGGCGCCGCGAGCGTCGCGATCTGCACGCCGGCTCGCGTCGAACCGGTAAACGAGACCATGTCGATCCCTGGGTGCGAACACAACGCCGCACCGACCGTCGGGCCGTCGCCTTGTACGAGGTTGAACACCCCGGGCGGCACGCCGGCCGCATCGAGCACCTCGGCAAAGAGCACGGCATTCAGCGGAGAAACCTCGCTTGGCTTGAGCACCATCGTGCAGCCGGCAACGAGCGCGGGTGCCACCTTGCTGACGATCTGATTCATCGGCCAGTTCCATGGCGTGATCAGCGCCGCGACCCCGACGGGCTCGTAGCGCACGAGCGTCGTTCCCTTGCTGCGCTGCCATGCGAACGTCTCGCAGGTGCGCAGCAACTCCTCGAGATGACGACGGCCGAGCCCTGCCTGCCATTCGTGCGCGAACGGCCGCGGCGCGCCGATCTCACGGGAAATGGTGTCGGCGATCTCGTCGTAGCGTGCGAGGTAGGCATCGAGAATCCGGCGCACGAGCGCGATGCGTTCGCCCGGGTCGGTCAATGAGAACGTCGTGAATGCCCGGCGGGCCGCGGCAACAGCGCGATCGACGTCGCGCGCGTCGCCAACCGCGATCTCGGAAAACGGTGTCTCGGTGCACGGATCGATGACGGGGAGTCGTGCGTTGCCCGCCGGCGCTACCCACTCGCCGTCGATATAGAACTTCAATGCATTGTTCATAAGGGTTCCGGTCGAATCTCGCTATGTCGGAAATGCTCAGGCGCGGGCAGCTTGCGCGACGCCGCCGCGGCGGCTGATGACGACAATCAGCACGAGCGTCAGCGTAAGCGCGGTCAGCATCGTGCTGATCGCGGCAATCGTCGGATCGATCTCGTCGCGCAGCGTCACGAACATCCGGCGCGTGAGCGTCTGGTTCGGGCCGCCCGAGACGAACAACGCGACGACCGTTTCATCGAGTGCCTGAATGAAGACGAAAACCGCACCAGAGACAACGCTGGAGCGAATCTGCGGAAGCGTGACGGTCAGGAAACTGCGTAGCCGATTCATGCCGAGACTGCGCGCGGCCATTTCCTGCGCATGGTCGAAGGAGCGCAGATCCGCACCCACCGAAATCACCACGTACGGCAAGCCGAGCATCGCGTCGGCGACGATCAACCCGCCCAGCGTATTGACGTAATCGAGCTTCGAATAAACGAAGAACACGCCGACGGCAACGATGATGATCGGCACCATCAGCGGCAACATCAACACGGTCCGCAGCCGCCGGATCCAGGCATGCGTGCCATGCTCGATCGCGTATGCCGCCGCCACGCCGACCGGCGTCGCGATGGCCGTCGCGAAGAACGACGCCGCGAGCGTGGTGCGTGCGGCCGCAAGCCAGTCGGGATTGCCGAAAAACGCCTCGTACCACCGCAGGGACAACGCGGGCGGCGGAAACGTCATGAACCGTGTATCGGAGAAAGACAGCGGCACGACGATCAGCACCGGAATCATCAGAAACGCGAGGATCAGCACAACCGATGCGATCAGCATCCCACGCGCGAGCGGATTGGGTTTCATTTTGCCCCCAGGGTCTTGTCGAGCGGAATGACACGGCTCGCCGCATAGAAGATCGCGAACACGCAAAGCAGCAGCACGACGCTCACCGAGCTCGCGGCCCCCCAACTGTTGTAGATCTCGACATTACGGCTCACGACCATCGACACCATGATCGACTTGCCGCCGCCCATCAACTCCGGCGTGATGTAAAAGCCGAGACAGAGCACGAATACGAGCGTGACACCGGCAACGACGCCTCCCATCGATAGCGGCAGGAACACGCGGAAGAACGCATGGGTGGGCGAAGCGCCGAGGCTCGCCGCCGCTTGAGACAGGCTCGTCGGGATCTTCTGCATCGCCGAGTAAAGCGGCAGCACCATGAACGGCAACAGAATATGGACCATCGCGATGATCGTGCCGAACTGGTTGTAGGCGAGCCGGGCCGGATGATCGATGAGGCCGGATGCGAGCAACGCCTTGTTGACGAGACCGGTGCGTTGCAATAGCACGAGCCATGCGTAGGTGCGCACGAGCACGCTCGTCCAGAACGGCAGGATCACCATCCCTAGAATGAGCGCCGCCAGCCTCGGTCGAACCGATGCGGCCAGATAGGCCACGGGATAGCCCAGCAGCAGCGTCACGCCCGTCACGATGATGCTCAGCTTGAACGTCAGCGCAAAAGTGTCGAGATAAGTGCCGCTGAAAATGCGCCGGTAGTTCGCGAGCGTGAACCCGCCGTCTTGGCGAATGGACTGCCACGACAGCCACGCGAGCGGCACGACGAGCAATACCGTGACGATGGCCAGCGCGGGCGCCATCAAGAACAGCATTGCGCGGTCTTCGCGCCGCTGATAGCGCTGTGCTGTATCGGCGGCGGACGGCCGTATCAATTCGCCCTCCGAAACGATTCCCCTGACAGTCGTCATCATACCCCCACCGCATCGAGAAACTGGTACCACGCGGCGACGAGCCTGACACCCGGTGCGCGCAGCGAATGGAGCGGGACCGGCCGCAGCCCGTCTTGCGCCAGGAGCGCGAGATCGGGTGTTTCGCCGAGCGCGAGCGCGGCCGCATGCTGGCCGACGAGGCTCGCCATCGCGACGCCGGCGCCGTTGTAGCCGAGGCAGAAGACCGTCGCGTCGTCGCTGCGGCCCACGTGCGGCAGCGCATTGAACGTCATGCCGACGTAGCCCGACCAACGAAACGAGATGGGCACGCCCGCCAGATCCGGGAAGAGCGCGATCATGGCGCGCCGCAACGCCTCGAAACCCGTGTTCTGCCCTTCCTTGCCGAATGCGTCGCGGCCTCCGAACAGCATGCGGCCGTCGGCGCGTCGAAACCACTTCATCATCCGGCGCGTCTCGGTATAACTGCGCCGCGCCGTCATCAGCTTCGCGTCGAGCGCTGCCGGCAGCCGCTCCGTGGCGATCATCGCGCTGCGAAACGGCACGAGTTCGCGCTGATACGCGCTCGTCGCCTGCGTGATGCCTGAATAGGCGTTCGTCGCGACGATCACCTGCTTCGCGCGCACCGTCGCTGCCGGCGTGCGCAATACGACACCCGGCACGCCCCGGGTGCGCTCCATCGCGACCACGGGCGTCGATTCGTGGATCGCCACCCCGCGGGCCGCCAGGCCACGCGCGATGCCGAGTACATACTCGAGCGGCAGGATCGTACCGGCGTCCTCGCTCAATACGCCGCCGACGAAGCCCTTCGAACCCGTTTCCTCCTCGGTCTGCGCGCGCGTGAGCGGCTTCATCGTCCGATCCCCGAGCGACGTGCGCACCCAATCGGCCTCGGCAATGCAGGCCGCGAGCGCGCGCTCGGTATGCGCGCAGCGCAGACTGCCCGTATGCTCGAATTCGGCACCCGCGATGGCGAACTCGTCGACGAACGACTCGACGACGCGCACTCCCTCATGTGCGAGCCGGTGCATGCGCTTGGCGACATCGAGCCCGTAGTGCGTAGCGATGAACGGGAACGACAACCGGAACTTCGAAGACACGACACCGCCGTTACGGCCGCTCGCTCCCCAGCCGACGGGGTTTGCGTCGAGCACGACGCACGGCACGCCGCGCCGGCTCAAGGCATACGCGGCCGCGAGACCGGAATAGCCGGCACCGACAATGGCGACCTCGGTCTGCAGGTCGCTGGCGAGCTGCCCCGCTCCGACCGGCAGATCGAGCGTGCCGGTGCGTGCGGCGAGGTGGCGCCACAACGAATCCGGCTGCGGCGACGTCGAAGCGAGCGGCGCGAGCATGATCAAGCCGTGGCGAGTTCGGATTCGACCGCGTCCGCCAGCGCGGCGAGCGTCGGGAAGCAGAACGTCGGCGTGGTGACCTTCCGCGGCACGGGCGTCGCGCCGAATCCCTTCTGATCGCGGCGGCGCTCGATCCAGCAGGTGGCGTAGCCCAGTTCCGTCG
This sequence comes from Trinickia sp., assembly GCF_057351765.1. NCBI lineage: Bacteria > Pseudomonadati > Pseudomonadota > Betaproteobacteria > Burkholderiales > Burkholderiaceae > Trinickia > Trinickia sp. The sequence goes on from NZ_JBMRBK010000036.1 coordinate 75,330, forward strand.
CGATGCCGATATCGTGGTACTGGCTTTGCGCGGTATGCAGGATGTCCCGGAACTTATAGCCGAATGCCGCCTGGCGGCCCCGGTTGTATGCGAAGAATTGCGGATCGGGTTTCGCGACGCCGGTTTCGTCGCAACAGACGGAATCGTCGAACGGATCGCCCAGCGTATGCGCATACGCCGACAACGCGACGCGGTCCGCATTCGTCATCGCGACGAGCCGGAAGTGCTTGCGCAGCCGCTTGAGCGCCTCGACGGAATCGGGGAATGCCGGCCAATCGAGCACGTCGCGCTGGAATGCCGCGGCGGATTGTGCGTCGTCGGGCAGGCCCAACTCCTTGGCGAGACCCAGATAGACATTCGCCATCGCATGGCTCGAGCGCCCGGGGAACGCTGCGCGGCCGCGCATGTACGGCTCGAAGATCTGGTCGTCGGTCAGATCTTTCGCGGCAGGACCGCCGAGGCGACGCACCGACGTGAGTACACCCCGTTCGAAGTCGATGAGTGTGCCGACCACATCGAATGTCAGCACCTTGAAATCAGTGAGCTTCATGAGTTCATCCCTTGATGGCGTTGCGGTTGGGTGAAAGACAAAATCGAAGATGAAAATGCGTACGCGAGTACGCGCTGGCTGCTTACGCAGCGACGACGATGGTGTCGCGCGGCGACAGCACCACCGATACCGATGCGCCCGGCGGCGGCACACGCTGCCGCGCGGCGTGATTACCCGGCTGGCGCAGGCTGACCGTCGTGCCATCCGCGAGCGCCGCGAATACGCGCAGGCTTTCGCCCTGGTACAGCACCTCCGTCACGCGCGCGGTGAGTCGATTGGCGTCGGGCGGTGCATCGCCTGTGTCGATTACGAGTTTTTCCGTCTGGACGGCGAGCAGCAGCGCGCCCGCACTCGGCAACGGATAGGCGGTACGGAGCACCGTATCGCCGAGCGTCACCGCGTCGGCGCCCGCACGTGCGACGGGCAACAGCGTCGCCTCGCCGATGAAGCTCGCGACGAAGGCGTTGCAAGGCCGGTCGTAGAGGCGTTCGGGCGTATCGACTTGCACGAGCCTGCCGTCCTTCAATACGGCGACACGGTCGCTCATCGTGAGCGCCTCGCGCTGGTCGTGCGTGACATAGACGATCGTCGCACCGAGCCGGCGATGAAGCCGCCGCAGCTCGAGCTGCATGGTCTCGCGCAATTGCTTGTCGAGCGCCGAGAGCGGTTCGTCCATGAGAATCAATTGCGGCTCGAACACCATCGCGCGGGCGAGCGCGACGCGCTGCCGCTGGCCGCCCGAAAGTTCGCTGATGCGCCGGTTCTCGTAGCCGCGCAGCTCGACCATCGCGAGCGCTTCGGCCACCTTGGCCGCCCAGCCGGACTTCGCCTCGCGGCGGGCACGCAGCGGAAACGCCACGTTTTCGCCGACGCTCATATGAGGAAAGAGCGCGTAGCTTTGGAAGACCATCCCGATGTTGCGTTTGTGCGGCGGCGCAAATGTAATATCGCGTTCGCCCACCCACACACTGCCGGAACTGGGCTGCACGAACCCGCCGAGTATGCCGAGCAGCGTCGTCTTGCCGGAGCCGGACGGGCCCAACAGCGACACGAACTCGCCTTGAGAGACATCGAGCGATACGTCGTCGAGTGCTACCACCGGGCCATAATGCTTCGCCGCGGATCGAATCGATACGCCCGCTTTCGCTCGTGCATCCATCGTTGTCTCCCGCTCATGTCAGCCTGCGATGTGGGAAATATAGGCGTCGGTCTTTTTGGCGGCAATTCCCAAATTGTTGGATTGGGCATAACATCAGGTCATGCCCAGCTTACGCAGAAAACTGCCAAGCGCGAATGCGCTATTCGTCTTCGAAGCCGCCGCGCGCTGCGGTAATTTCACGCGTGCGGCGCAAGAGCTGTATGTGAGCCAGCCGGCCGTCAGCCGTATGCTGTCGCGCATGGAGGACCACATCGGCGTGCGCCTGTTCGAGCGCGTGCATGGCGGAATCGAGCTGACCGAAAACGGCCGGATCCTGTATCGGAAGATTTCGGAGGGATTGAACGGAATCGAGGATGCCATTCGGGAGATCGAAGCGCGCGCCACCGGCGTCGAGCCCGTGACGCTGTCGGTCTCCACCGCCTTCACGACACACTGGCTGATGCCGCGGATGAGCCGGCTCAATCAGGCGTTTCCCTCGGTCGATCTGCGTTTTCAACTGATCTCGGGCCGCATCGGCGGGCCGCTCGGCGATGTCGACCTTGGCATGCGCTTCGTGCAGCAGGGTGAAATGCGCGAAAACAGCGTGCCGGTCATGCCGGAGATATTGCTGCCCGTTTGCAATCCGCGCTATCGCGACATGGCACGCACCGACGAATGGCATGCGCATGGCGATACGGTCATCGTGATGGACGACGAAGAGCGCGGCTGGCACACGCGTTTCGCGGCGTTCAGGAACGAGACGCGTCATGCGAGCGGCGTGTTGAGCTTCAACGACTACGCCATCGTCCTCCAGGCCGCACTCCTCGGCCAGGGAATCGCGCTAGGGTGGGTCAGCGTGGTCATGCACTGGCTCGCGCAGCACGCCCTCGTGCCTGCCGAGGACGAGCTGCTCGTGACGAATCGAATGTGCTGTTTGTCGTGGGCCCCTGGCAAGCCGCTGCGGCCGATCGTCGCCGAAGTTCGCGAGTGGTTGATCGCCGAAATGCGAGCGGATCTCGCGGCCGTCGACACGGTCTATCCGGCGCTCGGGCTCGCGGCAGCGGTGGAATCGGGGTTGCGCGACTGGACTTGAGCAGGCTTCAACGACGATAGGCGGGTGCGCCGCAGCGCGGCGAGTGCGGCATCGGCATTGTTTATCCTGCCGCCGACCAAACGCACGGCAGCAACCCCGGGCACGCCGTCGGCACGATGACGGTCGAGCAGCTCGCGGCCAATCGCGGAGAATTCGTCTTTTTCGGCAAGCGAGGGATTCGCCAGCGCGAGCGTGGTGATCACGCGCCCGCGTAACGCATCGGGCAGTTGCCGGCCGCGCTCCTCGAACAGCTCCCGGAATTGCCGCTGATAGGCGAGCGGCAGCGCCTGGAACCGGTCCGCCATCGCCTCGAGCGCAACGGCGATCTCCTGCGGACGGCGTTGCGGGGCCATCAGCGCCGAGCGGAGCGTCTGCAACGAGCCGTCGGGCCCGCCGGAGGCGAGGAAAGGCTGGTCGAGATCGGGGCGCGTCACCGCGGTGCCATTGTGCAACTGCGGCGCGCCGAATGCCGTCGCCAACGCCTCGAGCGCACGGCCGACGGCGGTGGGCCCGCCGAGTTCGATGGCGAGCGTGCGGCGTGCGGCATCGGCCGTCGCAAAATCGCGGAACAGATTGTCGACGACCGAATCGCGGATGTCGGCCGGTGCGCCTTCGCCCGAGATGTAGCGCAGTGCAGTGGCCTGCATCCGGCTCGGCAGCGTGGGCAGCACGGCCAGCAGTTGGCTCGCGGCTGCGGCCGGGACCGCTACGGCCATCGCGGCGCCCTCCACCACTCGATCCGCGTCGGCATCGCTGCGCGCCCCGGTCGCAACGTTCGCAAAAAGCCGCAGCGTATCGCGCTGAGTGGCCTTGCTGTCGTCCATTGCGTCCGCCATCGCGCGCCATCCGTTTGCGACGGCTGCAATTTCCGCAGCCGACAGCGTGCCAAGACGATCGAGTTCCGCGCTTAGCACTTCGGCAAGCGATCGCGGTTCGAGGCGGCCCGCCGTAGCGAGGAAACCATCGATCAGCGCTTGCCGCGCAGGGCCGCTGTCGCGCACGATATGGCTCGCGAGGTCCGATAGCGCTTCGTCCGACAAATCGGGAATCCGGTTCAACACCGTATCGATGACGCGGCGGGCTTGTGTCTCGTGCGACGCGGTCTCGGAGGCGGTCGACGGCAGAGCGTTCGCAAGGAGCGCGATTGCTCCGCTGACGAAGTGGCGTTCGTCCTCGAGCTGGGCGACGACCGACAGCAAAGCGTCGCGCGCCTCGGGCGTCGCCTCGTCGTACGCCTCGAACATGTCGTGCAATGCGGCTTGCTGATTGGTGTCGTTCAAGCGCGGCCACACCGCTTTGAGCAACCCGGTGAGTTCCTCGGCAGCCTCGGCACCGCCCTTGAAGCGCGCAAGGCTCGTGGCGAAACTGAGCAGCGGCAGTTGATTGCGTGCAGCCGGCCCCCGCGGCGCCGGCACCTCGGGTGCAATATCGTGCAGCGCGGTTCTGAACTCGGCCCGCGACCGCTCGTCGAGCAGCGGGTAGAGCTGCAACAGCGGCGGCACCGTCGACGCCGCTTCACGCGCGTCTTCGATGAACGTTTGCGGGCGCAATCCGAGCAATAGATTGGCCGCGGCCACACTCGCGGCTTCGGGCCGTACCGGCATGCCGTCGCGTTGTGCTTCGCGGATCATTGCCAACAGGACCGAGCGTTGTCTGGCGTTGGTCCAGTCGGCCGATTTGCTCGCCACCGCCCGATCGATCGCGGCCTGCGCCGCTTTGCGCTCGGCGTCGCCGAGCCCCCCGGTGCCGCAGGCCAGGAGATTTTGCAGATAGCGCGCCGCATGGATCCGCGCCAGCGGTGTACTGGCCGCACCTTTTCGTTCCTTGACAGCCACGGTCAGCGTTTTCACGAGCGTCGCGCGCCATGCGGGATCGTCGCCTATCACCTGCGAAAAGAGCTGATCGCGCTGCCGCGCGTCGATTTCCGTGGGCAACGTGCCTTGCACGACGCAGCCCAGCACACGTGCAAGGTGGGTCTTCGACTTCGCATCGCCTTGCTCGGCCGTAGTCGACAGCGAACGCAGCAATTCGCGATAGAGCGGCAGGAATGCAGCGCTTTGCGTCGTACGCTCTCGGAGGTTCCAGGCGACATCGCGTTCGAGTGCGTCGAGTGCCACGTCCAGCGCTTTGCTTTTGGGGCTGCTGCGTCCGACGGCGGTTCGCCAGGCAACGGTGACGCCCGCGGCGACGGTGATCGGCGGCAAGACGGCCGACCATCCCATGCTGCGCTTTTGGCCGCGGGATCGCGGCAATAAGCTGTGCGCGCCGCGCTCGGCACTCCAACCTTCCCTGGACAGGAGCAGCTCCTGCAGCAGCGACGCGAGTGCGCCGCCGCGCAAATGGGCCAGGCCTGCCTTGATCGCATCGAGCGCGTGCGATTGATGGGCATCGCTCCCACTGTAGCGGCTCGTGGCCAAATGTCCGGTGACCTCGATCAGTTCTTTCGCGAGGCGCGCTTTGTGATGTGGGAGGAGATGACGTTTTTCGAGTTGCTGGAGCACGAGCGTCATGACGTCGGCCACCGTTTGGCGATCGCCCGATGCCGTCCCGAACGCCGGCAGCTGGGCAATCAACGCATGCAGCATCTCGTAGCGCTGCGCTGACTCGACGGCAGGCCGATTGCCGCTTTCGATGCGGTCGTCATCCCCCGCCAAGAGGGCCTTGGCAAAGCTGACGAAATGATGACGATGTCCCCGCAATGCGTCCATGTCCGACGCCAGGGCCAGGATTTGCTTGAACGCCGTGCGATTGTCGACGATCCCCTCGATCGCCGAACGGCGATCGGCACCGCGCGGTCCGCTGCATTGGTTCAAGTAGTCATCGACGATGCGCGAGCGCTGCCGGGTGCTGGCCAGCCATTTCGGGTCGTCGGGCCAATTGATCGCCCGCTCTTGCTGGAATGCCGCGGGCCGTTGCCGCGATATGACGGCGCGCGCCACATCTCGCAGGGAAACCATCTGGCGAGGCGCGGTATCGAGAATCCAGGTGCGCTCGAGCGTCCCAACGAAAGCCGCTGCTTCCGCGGGCGTGAGCTCGGCCGCGATGTCGCCTAGACGATCGTGCAGCGCGTGAACGCGTGCGGCGCCGCCCCATGTGCCAACCGTTTGCTGGATCTGGTCGACGCTTGGCCGCTCCGTGTCCAACGCGGCACTCGTGAGCATGCGTGCGAGCCGCTGCTGCTCGACGGTGCCGCCTGCGGCGAAGTGCATGGCGACGCGCGCGAGTTCAATGCGCGTATCGAGCGGCGTATGCGGTCCGAGCGAGCGGCGTATCTCGTTCGCGATTGCATCGTTGAGCGCCCGATCGCGCTCGGCAGGCGAAGTGCCGGAAGGCAGCTGTGCGGACAGCCGTGCGGCCAGCTTCGGCAACTGAGCGAGCGCGGTCCTTTGTCGTGTCAGTTCGCTCCTGTGCTCGGCCGCTGCCGCAGCATCGGTTGCGACGGTCGCCCGAAACGGCGAAGCAAGCGTAGGTACGAGTTGCGCAGCGCGACGCGGCACGGGCTCCCGAGCGGGACCATCGGCAAGCCATGTCTGCGCCGAGGCAAGCGCCGCGGACAAACCGGCAAGCGCATGCCGAGCGGAGCCGACCGGCATCTCGTCACGGAGTTCGGCCACGCGCTCAGCGGCGCCCGTCAATACGGACGACACGCTGAGGGCCGCACCGCCAGCTTCGCGGATCAACGCATGCTCGCCGTCGACCGATGCGGCCATCATCGCACGCAGACCGTCGGCGAGTCGCGATGCCTCCTGCGCCAAGCGGTCACGGCCGCTGTCGCTCGAGTCCAGCATTGCGGGGCGCAGCGTGCCCAGCATCGCAAGTTCGCCGATCACCGACGCTTCGGGCATGAGCTCGTGCGTGTCGATGGCGCGCTGCAATGTGCAATGGACCGAGTCCGCCTGAATGGCGTCGAGCGCTGCGCGAGCGGCCTCCAGTTGCGCGCGTGCGCGGGCCACCCCGTCACCGTCGTCGGGCGCGAAGTCGAGCGCGAGCTCGAGTTCATCGAGGTGATCGACCGCCTCTTGCAGTCGGGCGCCCAGCGTCCGGGGGCCGTCATTGCCACTCGAAGCCAGAGCTGCCATCGCGCCGGCGGCCGATGTCTCGGTTGCGGCTTTCGCGCTGCTGTGCACGCGCGCGGTCAGCGTCAGGAGTGGCGCGAGCGCGGCCATGTCGCCGCGTGCCAGTCGCATACCGAGTTCGGCGGGGCTGCCGCTTGGCGCTTGCGCCGGTCCCACGTCCGGGTGGGATGCGACGCCTGCAAGCTGCGTCAACAATACATCGGCTTTTGCGCTGCCTGCCTGAGAGGATCGGGTCAGCGCGAGCCGCAAGCCGTCGGAGCCGATCCGCGGCGAAGCCAACGGCTCGATGCCCAGCAGTATCGGCATGCCCCATCCCCCGCCCGGATGGGCTTGATAGCGCTTGGCCGGGGTGACCGATGCCGATGTGCTGGCAACAACGCCCTCTCGGTCGACGACGTTTGGCTCGATGCCCGCGAGCTCCGGCCCATGTTCATCGAACATGGGTGCCTTGCCCTTGCCCGAGACGGCGCGCGGCAAGGGAACCGGTTCCGAGGACGGCTCCCGAATGACGAGCGGCTGAGACGGCGGTGCATTGCGCGGCGCCGGTGCGGCCGCTACCCGCGCACCGCGCACAGCCGTAGACATCCTGCCGAGCATGGGATTGCGGTCGCGGCTGCGACCGGCATTCGGCTGCCCGGGGTTCGCCAATGGCGGGGAACTTTGCTGCGCTGAGGTGCGCCCGTTCGAAGCAGCTTCGTCGGCGGGCGCGCTTGTTCTGCGCAGTACGGGTAGCGACAGCCTCAATCTCGACATCGATGCCTCGTGTAATTCATGAACGTCGTGTTCATTGAACCAACGGGCGAGTGGTGCACGCTCCGCGCGGGGCGAAATTAGAGGGACCTTGGCGAAGCGCGTTCCGAACGGTGTCCGATATGAATGTGATAATCCACGTCACTTTGACTCAATTCGTTCGGCCTAGCGTTGACGTGTCGATTCCCATGAACTTCAAAAACAGTGCGCGCCTACGAGCCGCGCGGACGGTCTTCGTTTGCCTTGCGTTCTTCCACGGTTCCGTTGCGCTATGCGCTTCGCGGATGCCCTATGTGGTGATCGATACCGGCCACACGCCTGCCCGCCCCGGCGCAACCGGCGCGAGCGGGCGCGTCGAATACCGCTACAACCTCGATCTGTCGGCGGCCGTAGCGGAGCGCTTACACGCCGATGGCGACCGCGTCATGCGCACGGCGGCCGACGGCCGCGAGATCGCGCTCAGCGCACGTTCGACGCAGGCCCCCGACGCAGACCTGTTCGTCTCGATCCATCACGATTCGATTCAGCAGCCGTTCATCGACGCGGGACGGCAACGGGAATTCCGCGGCTTTGCGATTTTTGTCTCCGAGCGCAATCCCGCCTATGCGAAAAGCTTGAACTGCGCGCGGGCTATCGCCGGCCAATTGCTGGCCGCGGGCGAAAGGCCCTCGCTTTATCATGCGCAGCCAATACGCGGGGAGAATCGGCCCCTCATCGACGCCCATCTCGGCATTCATCGGTTCGACGACCTCGTCGTGCTGCGTACGGCGCCCATTGCGGCGGTTCTCGTGGAAGCCGGGGTCATCGTCAACCCCGACGAGGAAGCGCGCCTCGCGCGCCCGGAGACGATCGATCGCTTATCGGGGGCGATTGCGAGCGGCATTCAGGCCTGCGTTGTCTCGCGGTAACGACTTCCGCGTCCACATCCCCGTCTCTCCGAAGCCAAAAGGAAGTGAACATGAATGGGTTGCACAGAACGAATACAAGCGGTTCGGGTTGGCCCGAACGCGCTCCGAACCAACTGGATTCCAGCTCAACGCAGCCCGAGGCGCCGCCTGCCGCGGCACGGCGCCCGGCCGCGACGGGCGGTTTGAGCGACCTTCAACAGATATCTTCGTCCGGGTCCACGTCTCGAGCCAGCGCGCCGCCACGCCGAGCCTCGGTGGGCAGATCCGCCGCAAGCGATGCCGTATTTTCCGCTGATCAAATGCGCGAAATTGACGAGATCGTGCATGAGCTGACCGTCGATTCGGTTGTGGCGGCCAAACCGGGGCAACCGCAATCTCCAGTGAGCGGGATTTGGGACAAGCTCGTAGCCCTCGAGTCGATGTGCGGGGGGCTGCGCACCGTTCAAATCGACGCACTGAGGGAGCGGCTGCTGGACGCAGTCGGACAATCTGCCCATTCGCGCGAGGACGCGGATCTCCTGCATCAAGTCGTTTCGGCGTTGGTCCAACGAACCGATGCACGCCCGCTGCCTCAGGTGATGGCCGACATCACGTTCGAACGCATGCAATTGCCGGAGCTGGCGCTGGACTCAACCGGACAGACCGTGCCGGATTCGCGCTATTTCAACAGTGCTCTCGTCCCGCTTGCCGAGGTCGCCTACGATCACGATCCGATGGGGCGCACGCTGCTGTGGAAGGGCGCATGCACGCTTTTCCCGGGACCTGGCCGCGCGGAGAAACTGGATTTGGCAATATTTTCATTGGCCAAGGATTCCGGGCTCGTCTCTCCCTTCGACTTCTATCTTGCTGTGGACGCATTGGGCCTCGACGAGGCGGTCACCGACCAGATGCTCAATGAGATGCGCAGGAAAGCAGGCGACGCCACTCCACCACGCTAACTTGTCGCGCTTTCCGGTCAACCGGTTGGCTTCGGCGCCGTTTACGGATTGAAGCAATCGGCTTCGCGCTATTCGATGAGGAGACGGTCATGTTCAAAAAGTTTGTCGCAGCAGCTATCGTCAGCATGTTCGCCACGGGAGTCGCACTGGCTCAAACCGCTGCATCGGCACCGGCCGCCCCTGCTGCCGCCGCAAGTACGATGAAAGGCGGAGATTGCGAGTCGAAGGCAGTGAGCAAGGACGGCAAGCCCCTCAGCGGCGCCGCCAAAGCCTCGTTCATGAAGAAATGCGAGCGCGATGCCAAGAAGTCCATGAGCGCCCAGTGTGAAAGCAAGGCGGTCGGAAAGGACGGCAAACCGCTGCATGGCGCCGCCAAGACGTCGTCGGTCAAAAAGTGCATGGCGGAGGCCGGCTGACCACCGGTTGCGGGGGAACAGCAAAAAGCCGGACTCTTCAGTCCGGCTTTTTGTCGCCCTATCGCAGCGTATGAGCGCTACGCCCAGCCGTTGAGCGCTGCGCGTGCAGGCCTTGCTGCTTATTTCAGAGCAGCGATGCGCGCTCGGAAATGCTCCGTGCCCGAAACGATACTGTCGAGCACGGCATCGAGCGCCCAGAAGCGTTCGCGGACGTCGTAGTCGATCGCGCGGCAGCGAATCGAGGCGAACGTGCCGATGCGCTGGTGATAAATCTTCGCGAGCGCAGGATAGCCAAGCGATTCCGATACGGCGGAGACGACGAGGAACGTGGACAACTCCTGCGCCAGCTCGGGCGCCGTGTGCGCCGACATTCTGAGCCACCGGTAAAGATCCGGATGAAAGTTCGTAAAAACGCCGTTAAAACCGGCCGATCCCGCTTTCATTGCGTCCCATGCAATGGCCGCATTGGCGTTCAATATTTTGAGCGGCGAGCCGCTCGCCAGTGCAATGCGCCGCTTCAAGACGTCCAGATCGCAACTGACATCCTTCAACATCACGAACCGCCCCGAATCGATGCAAACGGACAGTTCCTCGTCGGTCAGTAGCCGGCGGTAAGGCGCCGGGCATTCGTAAAGCCCCAGTGGCAAATCGGACGGCAGACGCGACAGTAGCCGCTCGAGGTTCTCCCGGAAAGCCTGTGTGCCTTGGCGATGGGGATCGAGCCGGTTGGTGACGAGCACCACTGCGTCCGCGCCCGATTCGGCTGCTGCCTTCAATTCTTCGTACTGCGCCTGCGGTGCATGGCTGATGTGTCCCGAAACGGCGACGGGCACGCGCCCCGCAACGCGATCGACCACGAAGCGCGCCAGCTCCGCGCGCTCGGCGAGGCTCAGAAACTGCATCTCGCTCGATTGCGCCACCGCGAAAAAAGCATCGGCGCCATGTTGCAAATACCACTCGATGAGCCGCTCGAGTCCGCCGTAGTCGATTTCGCCGGACTCGTCGAACGGTGTCAACATGACCGGCACGATCCCTTCTATGGTCGTGTCGGCGCGTCGAGCGTTCTGCATGTGATTCTCCTTGAGGTTGAGTGCGGGCTTGTCGCCCGATCAGGCCGGCAGCGGCACATTGGCGGCGCCGGGCTCGTGTTCGGGGATCGGCTTATTGACGAGCAGCAGGTACGCCATCGCGCCGACGAAGGCGATGACCGCGGCGGTCAGGAGCGCCGGAACGAACGACCACTTCTGTGCGATGACGCCCGTGAGGACCGGCGCCAGCGCGCCGCCAATGAAGCCGCCGAAGTTCTGGATCGCGCCGAGCGAGGCAATGCGGCTTTGCGGCGCCGCCGCCGTGGCGAGCGCCCAGGAACAGGCCGAGGCGGCGTTCGCCAGAAAAATCACGACCGAAATGCAGGCGAGCGCGACGATATTGCTTTGTGCGAGCGCACCCGGAATCGTGAACACCACCATGCCGAGCATACAGATGACGACCGCATTGCGGCGTGCGATCACGGTCGAGCGGCTTTTGCGCGCGACGAGATCGGAGAGCCAACCGGCCGACAATGCGCCCAGGAAGCCGCAAAAGAACGGAACGGATGCGGCAACGCCCGTACGCATGAGAGTCATGTGTCGCTCGGCCGTCAGATAACCGGGCAGCCAGGTCAGGTAGACCCAGTTCAGATAAACGGAACCGAAGAAGCCGATCAACATGCCCCAGGTCGTGCCATGCTGGAACAGGCTGCGCCAGTCGGCAAACGTCACGTTCGATTGCGTGACGACTTCCTGAGCGTCGGCATCGAGGTAGCGGCATTCGTCGGCCGAAAGTTGCGCACGCACCGGGTCGCGATAGAGGATGAACCAGACCACGGCGACAGCGAGTCCAACCGCGCCGGTCGCGATGAATGCCCAGCGCCAGTGAAAGGAGACGACGAGAATCGACAGCAGGAGCGGTGCCAGTGCCGTGCCCAGCGGCGATGCCGAGTTGAAGATTCCGGTGGGCGTGCCGCGCGCTCGCAGCGGGAACCAGTTGCCGACGACTCTGGCCGCCGAGGGAAATTGGGGCGCTTCCCCGATGCCCAGTGCGATGCGGGCGAGGATGAACCAGCCGAACGTCGATACGAGCCCCCCCGCCGCCTGGGCGAGCGACCAGACGATGAGTCCCAGGCCGAGCAGCCGCCTCGGTCCGATTCTGTCGGCCAACGCGCCGATCGGCAACTGACACAGCGCGTAACTCCACGAAAACGCCGAAAGAAGCACGCCCATCTGGCTCAGCGACAACCCGAGGTCCGCCCGGATCGAGGCGTTGGCTACGGCGAGCGTGCCGCGATCGAGATAATTGACGACGCCGCTGATCATCAGAAGCGTGAGTGCGATCTGCTGCGCACGCTTGATGCGCGGCGGAGCGACGGGGACTGCCGAGGTTTCGCTCATTGCGGATGTCTCCATGTCTTTTCGGTGCCGTGTAACCGCTTACACTTTCATCCGATTTATACCCGCTGGCCGGCAAACGAATGGAACAAATTGCGCTAGGCAGGCGGGGCAGCTGGCATAATCGGTGGACAGATAGGCTGTCAGCGCTTACATTCGCATGGACGACCTAGGAGATGCAACCCCATCCTGGCAATTCGAGGGTAAACGACGATGATCGATGAATCGATTCGCGGCTTACGTGGCTCGTTTCAGTGTTGCCGCACGCCGGCCTTTTTGGTGAACCGCGCATGAGCACAACGCCTTCGCGCTCGCGCGCAGTGCCCGCCGCCGCGGCATCCCCTGCCCCGCGCGCGCGGCGCGGTACGGGACGCTCCGTGCTGGGCGACGTCGCCAAGCTCGCCGGCGTATCGACGGCAACGGTGTCGCGCGTCTATAACGAGCCCGGTAAGGTATCGGCCGAAGTGCAGCAGCGCGTGCATGATGCCGCGCGGGCTTTGAACTGGATTCCGAACGCCGCCGGACGCGCCCTTGCCTCGACACGTTCGCATATCGCCGGCGCGATCATCCCGACACTCGACAATCACGTTTTCGCGTCGCAAGTTTCCGGGATGCAGTCCGTGATGGCTGAGCAGGGCATCACGCTCTTTCTCGGATGCTCGAATTACGATCCGGCGCAGGCGCTCACGCAAGTGCGCGCGATGCTGGCACGGGGCGTCGAAGCGGTTTCGGTGGTGGGCGAATCCTATCCTGCCGAATTGTTCGAACTCCTCATCGATCGCCGTGTGCCATATGTCGTCACCTACGCTTATCGCGAGGGAAGTCCGCATTGCTGCGTCGGCTTCGACAATCGCGCAGCCTTCGCGAGGCTGACCGCGCATTTGCTCGAACTCGGACATCGGGATATCGCCGTCATCATGCAACCGTCAGTCGATAATGACCGCGTTCAAGCGCGCCTGCGTGGTGTGCATGAAACGCTGGCGGCGCATGGGCTTGCGGTGCGGCCGGTGCATTTTTGTGAAGGGCCCTCGTCGATTGCATTCGGCCGCGCGAGCTTGCGCAAGATATGGGCTACGCCGGATGTGCGCCCCAGTGCGATCTTATGCGGTAACGACAACCTGGCCATCGGTGCGTTGCTGGAAGCGCAAGCGCTGGGGATTGCCGTGCCTGGTCAATTGTCGATCACGGGTTTCGACGATATCGCGCTTGCCCGCGAACTCGATCCCGCGTTGACGACGATGTGGGTCGACACGAACGAGATCGGGCGCGCAGCAGCGCAATCGTTGCTCGATATGCTCAAGGGCTGCGCTCCGGGGCCCGGCACCGAGATCGCGGCCAAACTCGAGATCCGTGGTTCCACGGGGCCTTTTCAGTCCCCTCGAACGGTTTGACTCACGCGCTGCTCAACCGGGGGAAAGCCACGAAGGAAGTTGGACGCTGCCCGATTGATCGGGGGACGCGGCCGGGATCGTCGAGTCTGCCCTCTGGAGCGAGAGTTGTTCTTGCTTCAGCTCGTCTTGCAACTCGCCATTAGTTGGGTCCTGCTGGACTTCAGCGCGAAGTAACTCGATGTCCGCGTTCATTTGCGCATCGCGCGCCGAGCGAATTTCGGGCGGCTCGGGCACCACCTTGCCATCCGGTCCTGTGGCGCTCTCCTCCTCTATCATGTATGCGTCCAAGGCCGGCTTCAGCGCGCGCCCTTGGCCAATCAGAGTCTCGTACTTTTGCACGAAGGTCTGCTGGGCTCGGGCTAGATCAGGGTTCGAGGGTGGCACCTGAGCCGCAACGAGCAATGCCTCTTTCTCACAAGCCTGATCCAGCGCGAATTGTGCTGCGGGAACGCTCAAGGTCGAGGGTTGAGGCAGTGACGGCACGCTCGTGGGCGATGCGGCGCTCGTGCTCGGATCCTGCACGGTGCTCGACACCGTAGGCGAATCGGTCGGCGTCGGGTCGGTCGATTGCCCCGACGAGGACGGCGCTGCGGGCGGCGAGGATGCACCCGTCGGCTGTCCGGCTACGCCGCTGCTGCTGCAGCCTGCCATCATGGCGACGCCGACGCCCGCGCCGGCGGCGACGAGCCCGAGCTTGGCCAATGTTCGGATTCGAGGGCGCCCGGCCGACGACGCTTCGGAGTCCCGCGAGCCAGCGTCGCCGCGCGAAGTCGGAAATATCGAGAGCCTGGCCGAGCGGGTCGGCATCGCCGTAGGTCCGGATGTGCCAGCCGCGCGGCGCTCCTGCGTCTCGGCCCGCCCCGCGTCCGTTGCTGCATTACCGCGACGAATCTGCATTCGACTCTCCCTAAGACGTTCCAATACCTCCTCGCAATGTAGCGGCGGCGATGCTGCGCAGCGTTGCGGATGCGAATTGGGCGCCGCCAAAACGAATCGTCACACTGTTGCGGCGGCACAGCTACGATCAGGTCGTCGTTCCTGAGGCGAGCTGCGTCGGGGCGCTTGCGATCGCGCGTTTGCGGCGCGGCGCAGACCGGTCGGCCGCCACGTCGAAGACGACGAGCAACGAAACGATGGCAATGCCCAGGGCCGTGCGCCAATCGAATGTCTGCAGGTTTGCGGAAGTCGCCAACAAAAGCGAGATGAACGGTTGAACGGACATGCAAACGAGGACGGCAAACGGTCCGCTCAGTTGCACGGCGGATTGCAACAGCAGCATCGGGAGCATGACCCCCGCCAGGGTGACGACAACCGCGATGCCGACGGTACCGCCGTCCACCGCGATATGTAGCGAATCAGGGAGCGCCAGACACCAAACGAGCGTCGCGCAAACGGTCAAATAAAAACGCTGGGAAACGATTCGCGAACGCGACCAGCCGCGCTCGGCAAGCTCAGCGCAAACCGACATCGTCAGCGCCGACGAGGCCCCCGTGACCGCGGTCGCCGCCATGGCGATCCAGATCGACAGGCGATTCAGCCCGGCATGCCCCGCGCCATCGAACTGCCTCGCCCCGAGCAGCAGGCAGGCGACGAGAACGCCTGTGCATATGGTCAATCTGCGAGGTGTGGGCCACGCACGCCTTCTGATGCTGTCGGACAGCGCTCCGACGATCAGCGCAACGCCGGTGTCGATCGCCACGACGACCGAAGGATCGAGCTCGCGCAAGGCGAAGAAAAAGCAGAGATAGGTGATGGCGGTGTAGACGTTGTTGCGAATCAGCAGGTCGTAATCGCGCCGCGGCATGCTGAATCCGTTTTTCAAATTCAATATGAGCGTCGTGAGCAAGAAACTGCCGAAGACGAATACGGGTTCGGGAATGCCGGAAAGAAAATAGGTATAAAGCACCTGCCCAAGCGCTTGCAGGCATATCGCGGCCATTGCCTGAAAAGGTCCGTAAAAGCTCATGGGACACTCCGTTCAGCAGGCCGCAGCCGAGGCTTCGACGGTCTCGTAGTCGATCTCGTAGAGCAGCCCCTCGGCGTCCCATTCCCGAATCTGCTCGCGGTCGCGCTCGATCAGCGCCGCATCCTCGTGAACGAGATAGATGGCGCCGCCCCACCCTGTCGAATCCGTCGTGAGATGAACGCGCGTACCGACAGGCAGTGTCCGGTAGATGGCATGGAACGTCGGCAGTTCGAGCAGCCGCTCGAGGCCGTCGACACCCGTGATGACGCCATCGCCAGCGAACGCGAAGAACACCTTCGTCAGATGGCGCCCGGGCAAATATCGATCGCTGCGCCGGCGCATCTCGTTCATCCATTCCGGCTGCATCAAATCCAGGGCGTGGTAGATCGACTGGGTCTTCAGCCCGGCGGCGGCATACGAGTCGCGATCCATCGCCGCCCCCATCAGGCGCGCGCCCGTTTCGATCATCGCTGGACCGCGAGCCGTCCATTTCAACTCGCTGTGCGCTGTGCCATTCACGATGCCTAGCGCGTCGAGCGCATCGAATGTATAGCGCAACAACGAGGAGGCGGTACGCGATTCCGGTGCGAGCAGTTCGAAGTCCTCCATGACCATGGCGTAGCCGGGCAGCAGGCGAATGTTGACGCGCCATGCGTCCGTCATGAAATGGCGACCGTCTCGGCTGACGGTATTGACGATGTACTGCGTGCCGTCGAGCCACGATTGAACGATCAACTGCCGATTGGGCTGCGCGAACACCGTATGCGCCGCGAAGGCCTTTCGACAGGCCGTGCGCACCTCGTCGAGGCTGCGGCAGATCGTGACGTTGTCCGAACCGGCGCTGTCGAGCGGCTTGACCACGAGCGGCCAAGTGCCCTGGCGCTGTGCCCAGGCAACGGCCTCGTTCTCGCTGTCGACGAGCGCCTGCTCCGCCGCCAGCAAGCCGCGGCGGTGCAGTGCCGCGATCATGCGGAACTTGTTGCGCCGCTCGGCAACGAGCGGATAGAGATTCGTCGGTGCGCCGACGAGATGGGCGAGCCGCTCAGCGTAGCTCACACCCATCTCCGAGCCGGCGAGGACATGATCGATGTCCATCGCCAATAGCATGCGGGCCGCTTCATCCTCGGCACCGAGATAGCCGAGATCGGCGCGGTAAGGCGTGGCATCGATTCCCGCCCGAAAGACGGGAGGCGGCTCGGGCGTCGAGCATAAATGAAAGAGCTCGGCACCCATCGTCTTCAGGTCATGCGCCAGTTCCCGGCCCATCGAGTATCCGTCGACGATTACGATGTTCTTCGCTTGAATCGCACCCATCCATGAACTCCTTCGCAGGTCGCGCACGCGAGCGTCAGTGCGCCGTCGCTTCATCGTAGGCAAGCGGCCCCGGCCGCTCGCTACTCGAACCCGTAGCGATCGATGACAATTGCTGCGAAGAATGCGGACCGTGCAGGCGCGTGCGAGGCGGCGCGCTGCGGCGATCAGGTGCGCGGTATCGAGCGGATATCGCCGGTCGGGTCGCTCTCGCGTGGGCCGTCTTCGGCGTAGGTGGGCGCCGTCCCGCCGGCGTCGATCGGCACAATGGCGCCGCGGCGCACCGCATGGGGCGCGTCGGGGAGTCGATCGTCGACTTCGCTGCCGCAGCGCGCCTGCACGAATGCGCGCAGCAGCGCGGTACGAAGCGTTGCCCCGGCGGCCTCCCCCGTTTCTTCGCAGTCTGCGAAGCGCGCCCGGCAAAGCGCCGATCCGTCGTCCCGTGTCGTGAGTGTCAGCTCGCGTGCCAGCTCCAGCACGATGCCCGCATCGGCCCAGTCCGAGCTCGGCGCAAAGCGCCGATCGAGCAGGCGCAGTTCGCCGTGCGCGAGCGTGACGACGAGCTCGGGCTCGATCGCCACGAAGCGGATTTCCTCGTCGTCGTCGACGAGCGCACGGGCGCACCAGTAATCCAGCGCGCGGTCAGTCAAGTCGTCGGTTGTCATAGGTGGCTCCCGGTTTGGGCGAAGCGGCCGGCACTTCGATCTGGGCAATCAATGGAAAGTGATCCGACGCTGTGCGAGCGAGTGCACTGCGATGCACGCTGACGTCCGTCAGCCATTCGCCCGGGTGGACCCAGATGCGATCGAGCGCGAAGATCGGGCAAAACGTCGGGAACGTACGCGGAGCCGGCGCGCGCCGGAAATGCGTGACGAGCGTCCGCAAGGCCTTGCCGCGTACGAACCATTCGTTGATATCGCCGAGCAGGATCACCGGCAACTCGGTCGTGTCGAACGCGTTCAGCAGCGCTCGCACCTGCGTACTGCGTTCGCCTGCGGACAACCCGAGGTGGGTCGCGACGATGCGCAGCAGCACCGAACCGCACGCGATATCCGCATCGAGTGCGCCGCGCGGCTCGCGGCCGTGAAACGACAGATCGAGCGTGCGCGCCGCGCGGATCGGCAAACGCGAGAGCACGGCATTGCCGTAGCGCCGCCGCGGCGTGTCGAGCGTCGGCCCTGCCGCCGCATACATCCCCGTGGTGTCGCGCAGATGCGCCAGCACATCGGGCGCATCGCTGCCGCCCAGCGGCACTTCTTGCAACGCGACGACGTCCGCATCCAATTCCGCGATGACTTGCGCGACCCGTTGCTCCATTCGGTGCGCCGAATGCGTCGTCCACGCACCGAGGCCGCCGTGAATGTTGTAGGTGGCGATGCGCAGCGCGCATGCAACATCCGCGCGGACCGGCGTTTCGGCTGGCTCGGGCAGCGTGTCGGGCTCCATCGCCTCGACTGGGCTGGCTTGTGCAATCATCGGCGCGGGCTCAACCACCGTTGCAACAGCACCGACGCGCCGACGAGGGCTGCGCCGATGGCCACGAGCGTCGCCCAGGCTCCCCCGCCAGGATGGCGAATCGTGGCCACCAGTTGGTGAGCGAACGTGACCGTCAACACTGTGCCGGGCAGCATTCCGAGCATCGTCCCGACCAAGTAGTCGCGCAGACTGATATGCGATGCCCCGGCGACGAGGTTCACGACGGTGAACGGCGCGATCGGTAAGAGACGCAGTATCATCATGGTCACTATTCCGCGTCGCCCGATACGCTCGCTGAGCCGATTGGCACGCGCCCCGGCCAGCCGGCGCACCGCATCGCGCCCCAACTTGACGCCGATCCCGTAAGTCGCGGCCGCCGCCAGCAGCGTTCCGCCGAGCGCATAGCCCAAGCCCGGCCAGGCTCCGAAGGCGAGGCCGGTTGCGGCGATCAGGACGGTGATCGGCACCGACAGGACCGCCGCGACGACATATCCGCCCAGTACGATCAATGGCGCGAGCGGCAGTGTGCCGAGGCGCCGGCCCCAATGCACGATCGACGCGAGATTGATATCGTGCCCGAGCGGCGTAAAACGCCAGATCACCGTCAGCGCGACAATGGCCAGCACGAGCGTGCCGAGCAGCAACAGGCGCGCGGTCAGCGATCGGCCGTGCTCTTCGGGAACGAACTCGCGTACCAGCGCCTCCGGCTCGATCGGCTGCTCCGGATCGAGCCAGGCGCTGATCGGGACGACGGCATCGAGATCGCTCGTGATGACGGGCGTGAAAGGTTGCAGGGTCCGCGCCTCGTCGCGCGAGAGCGACGCGATCGCGTCATGAAGCCGCGCCGTGCGTTCGAGCGCTTTTTTGCATTCGGCCTCCGGAACGTCCAGATGCTCGCCGAGCAGACGGTTGCGCCAGCGCGCGATCGCCGCGCGCACCGCCGGGTCGCCGTTGGCATCGATCGCGATGTTGCATTCCGTATCGAGCACCATCGAGCGATTGTTCAAGTTGGCACTACCAATGGTGATCGCGCGATCGTCGACGATCATGACTTTGCTGTGCACGTTCAGGCAGCGCGTGCCGAGCCCCTCGATATGCGGGCAGTACATTCGATAGCGATCGTGAACATCGGCCTCGACGAGTGCGCGATGCAGCCTTGCGCGCAATACGCCCATCGTCGCCTCTTGCAGCCAGCCGCTTTGCATCCGCGGTACGACGACCGCAACGTCCGGACCGTCCGGTTCCGCAAGGCGCGATGCAAGCGACTCGCGAACCACGGCTGCCGTGAAGTACTGGTTCTCGATATAGATATGCTCGCGTGCCGCCGCGATGAGATCGGCGGTCAGGTTGCGCACGTGCTGCAGCGGCTCGCGGCCGAGATGCGGGGGCTCGGTCAGCGAGATGCCGAGCATGACGTCGCGCAACTCGACGGTTGCATCCGGCGGCCAAGGGTCGTGTTCCTCGCCGTGCACAGACTCGGCCTGGACCGGGATCGAACGTCCGCAAGCGCGCTGCCATCGCTGCCGCGCAAGCTCGCCGATCGCGCGTGCGGCATCGCCGTCGAACATGGTCTGGACGTCGTGGAACGGCCCATACGTCTTGCCGTTCGGATCGCGACGGCGGGGATCGTCGACCGCATGAGCCCGCGTATCCCAGCGGGAACGCGTCAGATCCATGCCACCGACGAATGCCAGACGGTCGTCGATCACGACGTATTTCTGGTGATGGGATGCGCCGCGCGGATGCGTGCCGTCGAGCCTGAACGACAGCGCATGATGCGAGCGCCAACTGGTTTGATAGACGGGTAGCCATTCGCGCTCGAACGCGTAGATCATGGCAAAGTCCCAGGCGAGGATGTAGATGCGCAAATGGCGCCTGAGTGCCCCGAGGGTTTGCAGAAATTCCGCAAGCGGCTCTGGAAATCCGTCGTTGGCCCCGTCCGGCACGAGTCTGATGCGGCTGTTGATGTCCCAGCCCACGATGAAGATCGTATGCCGCGCACGCTTCAAAGCCTCGCGCAGGACGGAAAAGTAGGCTTCCCCATCGATCAGGACTGCGAAACGATCGGCCCGGCGGATCGTGGCGCAGTTGCGGCCCGCTTCGAGCAGGCCATGCCGCGCGCACTGCGGCGCAGTGGCAGCATGCACCTGCGCGTCGATTTCGCGTGCGCGCGCATCGATTGCCGGAACACTGCTGCCGGCGATATCGCTCGTCATCGGCATGGCGGGCTCGTCAAATGATCGGCACGCCGCCCGTCACCGCGACGGTCGCGCCGGACACGTAGCTCGCCTCGTCGCTCGCCAACATCACGTAGACCGGCGCCAGCTCCGCCGGCTGCCCGGGACGCTTCATCGGGGTTTGCTTGCCGAACGATTCGACATTCTCGGGCGGCATCGTCGCCGGAATCAACGGCGTCCAGATCGGGCCCGGGGCGACGCAGTTCGCGCGAATCCCTCGCTCGGCCAGCCATTGGGCCAGGCCGCCCGTGAAATTCTGGATCGCACCCTTCGTCGTGGCATACGGCAGCAGCGTGGGCCGCGGCTTGTCGGCATTCACGGACGTCGTATTGACGATCGCGCTGCCGCGCTTCATATGCGGCAGCGCGGCCTTCACGAGGCGAAACATCGCGCCGATGTTCACATCGAACGTACGGTCCCACTCGTCGTCGGTGATCTCCTCGATCGAGTCGTAGTCCATCTGATAGGCCGCATTGTTCACGAGTACGTCGATGCGCCCGAACGCCGCAATCGTGCGCGAAACGACCTCGCGGCAATGGGCGGGATTGGCGAGATCGCCGTCGATCAGCACGGCTTTGCGCCCCGCCTGCTCGACCCAGCGGGCGGTCTCGCGCGCGTCGTCGTGTTCGTCGAAATAGGCGATCGCAACGTCGGCGCCTTCCCGGGCGAAGGCAATGGCGACCGCCCGGCCAATCCCGCTGTCGCCGCCCGTCACGAGTGTGGCTTTCCCGGCAAGACGCCCATGTCCGCGGTAGCTTTGCTCACCATGGTCGGGTTGGGGGTGCATCGGCGCCGTCCTGCCCGGAACCTCGTTTTGCTGCTGCTCAGGCAGTGGCGGCCGTGGTCGATCAGTCATGTTCGCTCCCTCTCGATTCGGTGTCAGAGACGGTGTTGCCAGACGCTTATACCGTAGGCGAGCAATGCGCGTGCCTTGTGGCGGGGACGCGCCGGGACGGAGGGTCCGAACGCAACCCGGCGGAACCGACCGGAGCAGCCTGACCGGAGCAGCGCGTTTCGCACATGAAAAGATCGTCCTAGTCACCCGCGCGAGCGCATGCCAAAGTGGGCGGATCATTACAGGCAACGAAGGGGAAAGCGTGTCGACTCGGATCCATTACCGGCCCTTTGCTATAGCGGACATCGGCGCCGCTCACGCTCTGACGACAGAACTCAAATGGCCGCACCGCGCGGACGACTGGCGGTTCGTCGCCGGACTCGGCAACGGCTTCGTGGCCGAGTGCGACGGACGCGTGGTGGGCACCGCGTTCAGTTGGAAGTACGGTGTGGAGGCAGGCTCCGTCGGCATGATCATCGTGTCGCCCGCGCATCAGGGCATGGGTATCGGCCGGGGCCTGACCGAGCTCGCGCTCGAGGAGCTCGGCTCGCGGCGAGCTATGCTGCATGCGACACCCGCAGGTCGTCCGTTGTACGAAAAACTGGGCTTCGTGGCGATCGGCGCGCTCGATCAGCACCAGGGCAATGCCGGTGTGCCCGCGCTGCCGAGCTTGCCGCCGAACGAGCGGCTGCGGCCCATCGGCGAGCGCGATACCCCGCGTCTCGTCGAGCTTGCTTCGCGTGCGAGCGGTCTCGATCGGACGACCGTACTGCCCGCGCTGCTCGAGTCTGCCGACGGCATCGGGCTCGAGCGCGACGGGGAGTTGATCGGCTTCGCGCTCTTTCGCCGCTTCGGGCGCGGGCAGGCGATCGGCCCTGTGGTGACACCCTACGCGGCGGATCCGTTGCGCGCACAAGCGCTGATCGGTCATTGGCTCGCATCGAGCCCCGGTGCCTTCGTGCGGATCGACGTCCCTGCCGATAGCGGGCTGACCGATTGGCTCGAAGCGCTCGGCCTCGCGCGTGTCGACACGGTCGTCAAGATGGCGCGCGGCGCCGGCTCGGCATGGCCACGCGACGAGCGCTTTGCACAGTACGGCATCATCAATCAGGCAATCGGCTGAGGGCGGCAGTGACATTTCTCTATAAAGCCGATCCGGCCCGAGGCGAAATCTGGGCGCGACTGTTCGCGCAGCGCGCGCCCGAACTCGCTTTTCGTCTATGGCCCGATGTCGGGGACCCGGCCTCGATCCGCTACCTCGCTGCGTGGCAGCCTCCCGAGGACCCCGCCCGTACCCTGCCGAACCTCGAAATCGTCTTTTCCGTGGGCGCCGGAGTCGACCAGTTCGATCTGGGCGGCATTCCGCGGCACGTTCCTGTGGTCCGCATGGTGGAGCCCGGTATCGTCGAGGGAATGATCGAGTATGTTTGCCAGGGCGTGTTGAGCCTGCATCGCGATCTTTTCGACTATGCGCGGCAGCAGCAACAGCAGGTCTGGCGCGAAATCCCTTTGCGGCCCGCCTCGACCTGCCGCGTCGGTGTGCTCGGGCTCGGCATGCTCGGCACCTCGGTGCTCGAACGTCTGCGCTTGTTCGGCTATGACTGCGCGGGCTGGAGCCGCTCGCAGCACACGTTAGAGGGCGTCGCATGCTACGCCGGCGCGGCTCAGCTCGACGCCTTTCTGGCACGCACTGACATTCTCGTATGCCTGCTGCCGTTGACGGCGGCCACGCACGGCTTGCTCGACGCCGATCTGCTTCGCAAACTGCCGCGCGGGGCGTCGCTGATTCAGACCGGGCGCGGCGCGCACCTGCGGCAAGACGATTTGCTGCGGCTGCTCGACGAAGGCCACCTGCGTTATGCGCTCCTCGATGTAACGGAGCCCGAACCGTTGCCGGCGGGTCATCCGCTTTGGACTCACCCGCGTGTGCGCATCACGCCGCATATCGCGAGCGCGACGCGTCCCGAGACAGCGGTCGAAGCCGTCCTCGAGAATCTCGCTCGCTATCGCGCCGGTCTGCCGATGATCGGTGAGATCGATCGGGAACGTGGTTATTGAGCTTCGATCCTCATGAAACGGCGTTTGCCGATTCCCGATTGCGGATTCGGCGCGCGCGCATGCTAAAGTAGCCGTCACGTTTTCGACGGGCTTTCAGGCGACCACTGACGATGACCGGGGATTGCAAGCTGGATCGAATCGATCTGCGTATTCTGTCTCAACTCCAGAAGCGCGGGCGCATTACGAACGTCGAACTCGCCGATGCGGTTGGGCTTTCGCCAAGTCCGTGTCTCATCCGCGTCAAGCGCCTCGAAAAAGCCGGCTACATCGCCGGCTACGGAGCGCAGATCCAGCTCGAAAAACTGGGCGACGTGCAGATCGTCTTCACGGAAGTAACGCTCGCCGATCATCGCCGCGAAGATTTCGACCGTTTCGTCGCCGCGATTCGCAATATCGACGAAATCGTCGAATGCCACCTGGCAAGCGGCGGCTACGACTACCTGCTCAAGTTCGTCACGCGCAGCGTCAGCCATTATCAAAGCGTGATCGAGGGTTTACTCGAACGCAATATCGGCATCGAAAAGTATTTCAGCTACGTGATCATCAAGTCGCCGTTCGTGAAGAACAGTTATCCGCTCGAAGTCTTGTTTCCGCACAGCTAAACCGGCGATTCGGGTCCGCCTCGTACCTCGTCCCCGGCCACCTCGGCACCCGGCTGCGCAAGGGTCTGGGCAAGGTAATCGACACATGCGCGCACCTTGGCGGACTGCGTCAGACGTGCGGGATACACGGCCCATATGTCGGCCGGCTGGGTCACCTCGGGAAGCACCCGCCGCAACAAACCCGCTTCGATGAGACGCCCCACGTCCCACATGGAGCGCAGCACGATGCCGCGTCCGGCCAACGCCCATTGCACGGCCACTTCGCCATGGTTCGTCGACAACGGCCCGGTCACTTTCACTGAAACGCGCTCGCCCCGAACGTCGAGCCGCCACACCCCGAATGGATGGTCGCGCTCCTTGATCGCCAGGCAAGCGTGGGACACCAGTTCGCTCAGCTGCTTCGGCGCGCCATAGCGCTCCAGGTAGGCGGGCGATGCGCACAGCACGCGATGATTCGAAGCCAACCGCTTCGCGATCATATGCGGGGCGATCTCGTCGCCGATGCGGATGTCGAGATCGAATCCTTCGCCCGTGACATCGACGAGCCGGTCGAATAGATCGAGACGTACGCTCAACTGGGGATAGCGCTCGGAAAACCGAGCCAGCGCCGGTGCAAGGATGTGGCGGCCGAAGCCGAAGCTGCTCGAAATGCGCAGCGTGCCGCGCGGAATGCGCCGCGTCGTGGAGACGTCTTCGACCAGTTGCTCCACGTTGTCGAGAATCTTTTCCGCCCAGGCATAGACGCGTTCGCCAGCCTCGGTGATCGTCACGCGCCGTGTCGAACGATGCAGGAGCCGCGTGCCGAGCGTCGCCTCGAGAATGCTCACACGTTTGCTGACATAGGCCGCGGAAACGGAGAGCGCGTCGGCCGCGGCGCTGAAGCTCGAGCAGCGCGCGACAGTGCAAAAGACACGCAGGTCGCTCAGCTCCGGCGCACGGGCGGAATCCATAGGGGGCCTGATTTATACACGATTCGTGAACAGTCGATTAACCAAAACCCCGATTCTAAATCGAACGGCGCGAAATAAAATGACTGTAATTCAACTTTCATGGAAGAACTCCGCCATGGCCCGTACATATCGGATCGCCGTCATTCCCGGCGACGGCATCGGCACCGAAGTCATGCCCGAGGGGCTGCGCGCGCTCGACGCGGCATGCCGCCGCTTCGACATAGCGATCGAGTACGAGCACATCGACTGGGCGAGCTGCGACTACTACGAAAAGCACGGCCAGATGATGCCGGACGACTGGAAAGCGCGGTTGTCGCACTGCGATGCCATTCTGTTCGGTGCCGTCGGCTGGCCCGAGAAAGTCCCCGACCACATCTCGTTGTGGGGCTCGCTGCTCAAGTTCCGCCGTGAATTCGACCAATACATCAACCTGCGTCCGGCACGTCTTTTCGAGGGCGTCCCGTCTCCGCTCGCGGGTCGCCGGGCCGGCGACATCGATTGCTGGATCGTGCGCGAGAATACCGAAGGCGAGTATTCGTCGGTTGGCGGCGTGATGTTCGAAGGGACCGAGCGCGAATTCGTCGTGCAGCAAGCCGTGTTCACGCGGCATGGCAGCGAACGTGTACTCAAGTTCGCATTCGATCTGGCCGCGCGGCGCGCGCGCAAGAAGCTCACCGTCGCGACGAAGAGCAATGGCATCGCGATCAGCATGCCCTGGTGGGACAAGCGTGCCGAGGAAATTGCCACGCAGTACCCGAGCGTCGCGTGGGACAAGCAGCACATCGATATTCTCTGTGCCCGCTTCGTACTGAACCCCGATCGCTTCGACGTTGTCGTCGCGACGAATCTCTTCGGCGACATCCTCTCCGACCTCGGCCCCGCATGCACGGGCACCATCGGCCTTGCGCCGTCCGCCAACCTCAATCCGGAGCGTGCGTTCCCGTCGCTGTTCGAGCCGGTGCATGGTTCCGCGCCCGACATCGCGGGCAAGGGCATTGCCAATCCGATCGCCATGATCTGGTCGGCGGCCATGATGATCGATTTCGTCGGCGGGCATGCCGGCAAGGAAAGGCAGGCTCACGACGCAATGCTCGCCGCCATCGAAGCGACGCTCAAGGAAGGGCCGCGCACGGGCGACCTCGGCGGAAACGCCACCACGCGCGATGTGGGTGCGGCCATTGCCGCGCGCATCGAACAGGTTTGACAAGGAGCCACGGATGACACGCATATTCGAACTGTCCGAGCTGATTCGCACGGACAACTTCATCGGCGGACGCTGGGTGCCGGCGGCGGACGGCGCGCGTTTCGCTGTTACCGATCCTGCCACGGACGAACTCATCGCCCAGGTGGCCGATAGCGGGGCCGCCGATGCGCGTGCGGCCACCGATGCCGCCGCGGCCGCCCTGCCCGCCTGGCGCGAGACGTTGCCGAAGACCCGCGCGGAAATTCTGCGACGCTGGCACGCGCTGATCGTCGCGAATCAGGATGCGCTCGGCGCATTGATCTCGCGCGAACAGGGCAAGCCGCTTGCCGAAGGACGTGGCGAGGTCGCCTATGGTGCTTCCTATGTTGCCTGGTTCGCCGAAGAGGCGACGCGCATCTATGGCGATCTGATTCCGCAGCAGCAACGCGGCAAACGCATGAGCGCCGTCAAAGAGCCGATCGGCATCGTCGCCGCGATCACGCCATGGAATTTTCCGCTTGCGATGATCGCGCGCAAGATCGCGCCCGCGCTGGCAGCAGGTTGCACCGTGGTCGGCAAGCCGGCCGAGGACACACCGCTGACGGCCAGCGCGCTCGTCATGCTTGCACACGAGGCTGGCGTGCCTGCCGGTGTGCTCAATCTGATTACGACCTCGCGCGAGCGCGCGGTGCCGGCCGTTGCCGACTGGTTGCACGATGCGCGCGTGCGCAAGATCACGTTTACGGGCTCGACGGCAGTCGGCAAGTATCTGGCCCGCGAGTCGGCCGATACGCTCAAGAAGCTTTCGCTCGAACTCGGCGGCAACGCACCGTTCATCGTGTTCGACGATGCCGATCTCGAAGCCGCGGTGGCAGGCCTCATGGTCTCCAAGTTCCGCAACGGCGGACAGACGTGCGTATGCCCGAACCGCGTTTATGTTCAGTCGGGCGTGTTCGAGCGGTTCGCAGCTCTGCTGGGCGAGCGCGTCGGTGCATTGAAGATTGGCCCGGCAAGCGACGAGCATTCGCAGATCGGCCCGATGATCAATGCGCGCGCGGTCGACAAGATTGCGCGGCATGTCGACGATGCACTGACGCGCGGCGCGCGCATCGTCACGGGCGGCAAACGTCTGACTGACCTCGGGTCTCACTACTACGCGCCGACGGTGCTCGCTGACGCCGATCCGAGTATGCAGCTCTATTGCGAAGAAACGTTCGGGCCGGTCGTGCCGCTCTTCCGCTTCGAGACGGAAAGCGAGGCGGTGCAAGCCGCCAATGCGACGCCCTACGGCCTGGCGGCCTACTTCTACAGCAACGACATCAAGCGGATCGAGCGCGTGTCGGGGGCGCTCGAAGCGGGCATCGTCGGCATCAACGAGGGCGCCCTATCGAGCGAAGCGGCGCCGTTCGGCGGAATCAAGGAGTCGGGATACGGCCGGGAGGGCTCGAAGTACGGCCTCGACGACTATCTGTCGATCAAGTACCTCTGCCAGGGCAATCTTCAATAACGGCATCGCTGCCGATCGTCTCTGCACCGAGGCGGCTCTACAGAAGCCGCCCATTTTTTGTTCGTTTGGCGTGGGGCTTGCGTAAGCGCCTAAGCGCCTAAGCGCCTAAGCGATATGCATCGACCGGCCTTTCATTCGATTTGCGTCGTCGGACGCTGGGACACCGCATACGGGCCGGAGTCGACGTATCGACGGCAGAATGCGAAATGCCGCGCGCCCCGCAGCGCAAGATGACGGACCGCGCGATGCAGCGGTGTGGCGGGAACGAGCACACGAAGCACTCTTCCCGTTGCATCGAGGTTGGCAACGGCGGCTTTCTGTCGCTCCGCGTTGTACCCGGGGAGCGAATAAATCGCGGTCTTATCCCCGATCGCGCGCGCCAGATGCGCGGCCAGCGCGCGCGCATCGCCAATGCCCGAATTGAGCCCTCGCCCGCCGAACGGGCTGAACTGATGCGCGGCATCGCCAGCCAGGAAGACCCGGCCCGCGCCGAATGTCTTCGCATGCGTATTGTTGAACTGATAGAGGCTCGTCCATAGCACCTCATAAGGGATATCCGGTCCGATGAGCGCGCGTATTTTCGTGTGGAGGCCATCGCCGTGGGTCAAGTCCTCGAGACGCGTAGTGGGCGCGACCTGCCAATCGAAGCGCCAGACCCCGTCGGGTTGCGGCAGCATAAAGGCCTGATAGCCTGGATTGCCGGGCGGGCTGTAATAAAAACGGCGCTCGTATTCGATGTTCAATTCGGCGCGAACATCGGCGATGAGAAAGCGGTTTTCGGATCGCCGGCCGATCAATTCGATGCCCAGGAGCTTGCGTATATTCGAATGTGCGCCGTCCGCGCCGACGACGAAATCCGCGACGAACTCCCGGCCCTCTTCTGTAACGACCACGACATGTCGCTCTGTTTGCCGCAAACCCGTCACGTGCTGATCGAAGACGACCGAGATGTGATCCGGATACTGCGTGCGCGCGGCATCCAGTAGCGCGCTGTCGGTTTCCTGTTGCGAGACGTTCACGAAGAGCGGGTAGCGCGCGTCCTTCGATTCCGGATAGGTTTCGCTGAAAAGAAGCCGATCTTTGTGGTAGGTCCGCTTCACACGCCAGGTGATACCGCGTGCGGCCAACCGCGCGCCCGTGCCGGGCGCCGCTGCGTCGAACGCTTCGAGCGTGTCGCGCAGCAACACGATGGCGCGCGATCCGGTTCGCAGGACGTCGGAGCCACGTTGCAGGACCGTCGAACGGATGCCTTGTCTTGCCAGCAGCAATGCGGTGGTCAGCCCGACAGGACCTGCGCCGACGATCAGAACCGGTGATGTCGGGCTATTCATCGACGCCCTCGAACAGGCCGCGCGGAAAGTACTCGGTAATGCGCATCAAAGGGCGGCCCGCCACGACGATGTGGTAGCTGCGATAGACGAGTTCCGTGGCGTCGAAGCATGCGTTCGGGCAAGGCGCTTCGTCGAGTGGGTGGATGCCCCAGTCGAGCAGTTCGCGGAACGACTCGATACGCGCCGAGCGCATCAACAAGCCGATGGGCAGCGTGCCTTGCATCAGCGGTGCCCGCAGCGGCGGCGGCAAGCGCGCATCGGCGATGCGAGACTCGGCATACACGAGATTGCGCTTGCTCAGCGCGGTTCGCAGCACGACCTCTCGCCGTGTCGTTGCTTCGTCTGGACCGAGGCTCATGGTGGCGCAGGCCGATACCGCATCGGCGCGCTCGGCGTGCTGTGCGAGCAGCACGGTCTCGATGCTTTCGCCGGAAAACGCGTCGAGCAGCAATGTCAACGTACCGTCGGTACTCAGCAAGGCCTTGGTGCGCGATCCCAGCGATTGCCATACCTCGTGCTTTGCGCGGTCTTGCTCCGTAGCGGTTGTGGCCGGGAGCGAAAAGAACCTCGCGTGTTCTGTGTAAACGGACATGCCAAACCCCTCGATGTAGGGCGACGCTTGCAGCGCGTGCCGTGAGACGGGGGCTCCATTGTTCAGTCTTTCGGGCACGCGAATGGCGGGACTTCCGTATGTTGCGATAAGCGTTCCGGGTATTCCTACGGAAATGCCCGAACGTCCGGCCGGTCTCTTCGGCGAGGGGAGAATCGTCTTTACGCGTTTTTTACGCCCCCGCCCCCAGTCTTGTCCCTGCCTTTACGCCCCCTCCTCTACGCTTCAGGCTGTCATGGTTCGTAAGCGAGACGAGAAGAATGGACTTGATCTATATCGCGGGGATTGCCCTTTTCCTGGCAATCACCGTTGGATTGGCGGCCGGATGCGAGAGGCTCGGTAACCGCGCCCCGGGAGGCCGGCCATGATGACCTGGATGATCTGGCTCGCGGCAGCCGCGACAACGTTGTTGTTCGCCTACCTCGTGTACGCGCTCCTCAGGGCGGAGGAACTCGAATGAATGCGAACGACCTGTTGCAGACCGCACTCTTCATCGTCACGCTGATCGCCCTGGCCTTTCCACTTGGCCGGTACATGACAGGCGTGCTCGACGGTTCGTCCATCGTCGTTCGCCGTATCGGTCGTCCCATCGAACGCCTGTTGTTCAAGCTTGCCGGCGTCGATGCCGATGCCGAAATGTCATGGAAGCGCTATGCGCTGGCCGTGCTGCTTTTCAACGCGCTGGGCGCGCTCGCCGTCTACGCGTTCCTGCGGTTGCAGTCATGGCTGCCCGCGAATCCGCAGGGTTTTGGCCCGATGACGCCCGATGCGGCATTCAATACGGCCGTGAGCTTCGTGACGAACACGAACTGGCAGAACTACACGCCGGAGGCCACAGCCAGTTATTTGACCCAGATGGCGGCGCTCACCGTCCAGAACTTCCTGTCGGCGGCGACCGGCATCGCTGTCGTGGTCGCGCTGATCCGCGGTTTCGCGCGGCACACGGCCCAGACCATCGGTAACTTCTGGGTCGACCTCACGCGCATCACGCTCTTCATCCTTGCGCCGCTTGCGATCGTCGTTTCGCTGGTATTCGTGAGCCAGGGCGCGATACAGAACTTCAAGGCCTACGAGGAGGTGTCGACCCTGCAGGTGACGACCTACCAGGCGCCGAAGACCGACGCGCAAGGCAACGCCCAGAAGGATGCGAAGGGCAACCCGATCATGCAGGACCGGCAGGCGGACAAGCAGACTCTCGCCATGGGCCCGGCCGCGTCGCAAGAAGCGATCAAGATGCTGGGCACGAACGGCGGTGGATTCTTCAACGCCAATTCTGCGCACCCGTACGAGAACCCGACGCCGTTATCGAACTTCGTGCAGCTGATCGCCATGCTCGTGATTCCCGCCGCACTGCCCATCGTGTTCGGCCGGATGATCGGCGATCGCCGCCAGGGCGTCGCGGTGCTCGCGGCCATGACGATTGCATTCGCACTCGCCTGCTGGGGTGAGATCAGTGCGGAGCAGGCCGGCAATCCGCTTTTCTCGACGTTATCGGTCGACCAACGTGCTTCGGATGGCCAGGCAGGCGGCAACGCGGAAGGCAAGGAGGTGCGATTCGGCATCGCTCAATCCGGCATTTTCACGGTGGCGACGACGGCCGCGTCGTGCGGCGCCGTCGACAACACCCACGATTCGTTGACGCCGATCGGCGGCTTCGTGCCGCTGTTGTTGATCGACCTTGGCGAAGTGGTCTACGGCGGCGTCGGCTCCGGGCTCTACGGCATGCTCGTCTTCGCCTTGCTCGCGGTGTTCGTCGCGGGCCTGATGATCGGCCGTACCCCCGAATACGTCGGCAAGAAAATCGAATCGTACGAGATGAAGATGGTCTCGATCGCGATCCTGCTCACCCCGTTGCTCGTGCTCGTCGGCACTTCCATCGGCATACTCTCGCCGCTCGGTACGGCCGGGATTGCCAATCCGGGCCCGCACGGCTTCTCGGAAGTGCTCTACGCGTTCAGCTCCGCCGCAAATAACAATGGCAGCGCGTTTGCCGGGTTGACGGTCAATACCCCGTTCTACAACGTGCTGCTCGGGATCGCGATGTGGTTTGGCCGCTTCGGCACCATCGTGCCCGTGCTCGCCATTGCAGGATCCCTCGCCAACAAGAAACGCATCGCCGTCACGCCCGGCACGCTGCCGACGCATGGGCCGCTCTTCGTCGTGTTGTTGCTCGGCACGCTCGTGCTCGTCGGTGCGCTGACCTATGTGCCCGCGCTGGCGCTCGGCCCTATCGTCGAACATCTGATGATGATTTCGGGCCATTGATCTCGAGGAAAAGCATGACAACAATCAATCCAACGCCTGCGCATCGCCCGGATAATCAGGGGCAAACGCGCACGGCCGCGCGCGCGATGTTCGATCCCGCGCTCCTCAAGCCGGCCATCGTCGATTCGTTCAGGAAACTCGGGCCGCACACGCAGTTGCGCAACCCCGTGATGTTCTGCGTCTATGTCGGTAGCATTCTGACGACCGTGCTATGGATCGCGGCTCTGGGCGGGCAGGCCGAAGCGCCCGCCGGCTTCATACTGGCCGTCGCACTCTGGCTCTGGTTCACGGTGCTGTTCGCCAACTTCGCCGAAGCGCTCGCGGAGGGACGCTCGAAAGCCCAAGCCGCGTCATTGCGTAGCGCGAAACACAACGTCACGGCGAAGAAGCTCAACGAGCCGCATCCGAAGTCGCCCATCCGCATCGTGACGTCGACCGATCTTCGCAAGGGCGACGTCGTGCTCGTCGAGGCCGGCGATACGATTCCGGCCGACGGCGAAGTCCTCGACGGCGTGGCTTCCGTCGACGAATCCGCGATCACGGGCGAGTCCGCCCCTGTCATCCGCGAGTCGGGTGGCGATTTCTCGTCCGTCACGGGCGGCACGCGCGTGCTGTCCGACTGGATCGTCGTGCGGGTCAGCGTCAATCCCGGCGAGGCGTTCCTCGACCGGATGATCGCCATGGTGGAAGGCGCGAAGCGGCAAAAAACGCCGAACGAGATCGCGCTCACGATTCTGCTCGTCGCGTTGACGCTCGTGCTGCTGCTTGCCACGGCGACGCTCCTGCCGTTCTCGCTTTTTTCCGTCGCGGCGATGAACTCGGGCAGCGTCGTGACGATCACTGCGCTCGTTGCCCTGCTCGTCTGCCTGATTCCGACGACGATCGGCGGGCTGCTCTCCGCCATTGGCGTGGCCGGCATGAGCCGCATGATGCAGGCCAACGTCATCGCGACGTCCGGCCGGGCGGTCGAAGCCGCGGGCGACGTCGATGTCCTCTTGCTCGACAAGACAGGCACGATCACGCTCGGCAACCGGCAAGCATCGGCATTCGTGCCGGCGCCGGGTATCACCGAGCACGAGCTCGCCGATGCGGCACAGCTTGCATCGCTCGCCGATGAAACGCCGGAAGGCCGCAGCATCGTCGTGCTCGCGAAGCAGCGGTTCAATATCCGCGAGCGCGACATGGCCCAACTGCAGGCGACCTTTCTCGGCTTCACGGCGCAAACGCGGATGAGCGGCGTCGATCTGCATCCGAAGACAACGCGCGCCGGGACGCCCCCCGATGGGACTTCCTTCGGGGCGCCCAGTCGCGAAATCCGCAAAGGCGCGGCCGATGCGGTGCGCAAGTACGTCGAGGAAAGCGGCGGCCGGTTTGCCCAGGAAGTGAGCAAGGCAGTCGACGATATCGCACGGCGCGGCAGCACGCCGCTCGTGGTCGCGGAAAAGACCGGCGGCGAGAATGCCAGCGGAGCCGCCCGCGTGCTCGGTGTCATCGAGTTGAAGGACATCGTCAAAGGCGGTATCAAGGAGCGTTTTGCCGAATTGCGCAAAATGGGCATCAAGACCGTGATGGTGACCGGCGACAACCGGTTGACGGCCGCGGCGATCGCGGCCGAAGCCGGAGTCGACGATTTTCTCGCCGAGGCGACGCCCGAGACGAAGCTCGCGACGATCCGCGCGCACCAGACCGAAGGCCGGCTCGTCGCGATGACGGGCGACGGGACCAACGACGCTCCGGCGCTCGCCCAGGCCGACGTGGCAGTGGCGATGAACACCGGCACGCAAGCGGCGAAGGAAGCCGGCAACATGGTCGATCTCGATTCGAATCCGACGAAGCTGATCGAGATCGTCGAAATCGGCAAGCAAATGCTGATGACCCGCGGTTCGCTGACGACGTTCTCGATCGCGAACGACATCGCGAAGTACTTTGCGATCATTCCGGCTGCGTTTGCGACGACCTACCCCCAGCTGCGCGTGCTCGACGTGATGCATCTGACGTCGCCCGCGTCGGCCATTCTCTCCGCGGTCATCTTCAATGCGCTCATCATCGTTTTCCTGATTCCGCTCGCGCTGAAAGGCGTGACGTATCGCGCGCTTGGCGCAGCCGCACTGCTGCGCCGCAATCTGCTGATCTACGGGCTCGGCGGCATCATGCTGCCGTTCCCGTTCATCAAGCTGATCGACATGTTCCTGGCCGCGATGGGCTGGGCCTGAACCGAATCCCTTTCTTATTCGATCGATCATGAAAAACCTGTTGCGACCGACGCTCGTGCTATTTGCAGCGATGACACTGATCACGGGTATCGCCTATCCGGTCATCGTCACGGCGATAGGCCAGGCGGTATTTCCTCGTCAGGCGAATGGCAGCATCCTCGAGAGAGACGGCAAGCCGGTCGGCTCCGAATTGATCGGCCAGCAGTTCGATGCGCCCGGTTATTTCTGGGGACGGTTATCGGCCACCACGCCGAACCCCTACAACGCTCAGAACTCCGGCGGCTCGAACCTGGGACCGACGAATCCCGCGCTCGCCGACGAAGTGAAGGGAAGGATCCTCGCGTTGCATGCAGCCGATCCGACGAATACGGCACCGATTCCCGTCGATCTCGTCACCTCGTCGGGCAGTGGTCTCGATCCCGATATCTCGCCGGCAGCCGCGGCATATCAGGCGTCCCGGGTGGCAAAGGCGCGCGGCCTGACGCTCGATCAGGTGTATCGCGCGATCGAGCAGAACACGTCCGGCCGGCAGTTCCTCGTGCTGGGCGAGCCGCGCGTGAACGTACTACGGCTGAATCTTGCACTCGATCGAATTCAAACCATGCATTGATTAGGCTAAGCTCGCATATGGCCCATTCCCGCAACGAGGCACTATGGAACGTCCCGATCCCGACGCGCTGCTCGAAAAAATTCAGCGGGACGAAGAAAAGCGCAGTCGCGGCCGGTTGAAGATATTCTTCGGCGCCTCCGCCGGCGTCGGCAAAACGTACGCGATGCTGCAGGCGGCGAGGCGGCGCCGCGACGAAGGTGTCGACGTGGTCGTCGGCGTCGTGGAGACGCACGGCCGCAAGGAAACGGTAGGCCTCATCGAAGGGCTCCAGGTCATCCCTCCCGCAACGATCGAGTATCGCGGGCACCAGTTGTCCGAGTTCGATCTCGATGCGGCGCTCGCGCGCAAGCCCGGGCTGATTCTCGTCGACGAGCTCGCGCATTCCAACGTGCAGGGCTCGCGGCACATGAAGCGCTGGCAGGACGTGTACGAGCTGCTGGACGCCGGCATCGACGTCTATACGACCGTCAATGTTCAGCATCTCGAGAGCCTGAACGATATCGTCGGACAGATTACCGGTATCCGTGTATGGGAAACCGTGCCGGACCGCGTGTTCGATCTCGCCGACGACGTGACGCTCGTCGATCTGCCGGCGGATGAATTGCTCGAACGCCTGCAGGAGGGCAAGGTCTACCTCCCGCGTCAGGCGGAGCACGCGGTCCGGAATTTCTTCCGCAAGGGCAACCTGATCGCGCTGCGCGAACTGGCCTTGCGCCGCACGGCTGACCGCGTGGACGCCCAGATGCGGGAATATCGCGCCGATCAATCGATCGAGCGTATCTGGCAAGCGCGCGAGCGCATCATCGTGTGTGTCGGCGCGGGCCCCGAGAGCGCGACGCTCGTGCGCGCCGCCGCGCGGCTCGCGGCAAGTCTCAAGGCGGACTGGCTTGCCGTCTATGTCGAAACGCCAAGACTGCAGCGTCTGCCCGATGCGATCCGCAAGCGAACGCTCGATGCGTTGAAGCTCGCCTCCGAGCTCGGCGCCGAAACGGTAACGCTGCAGGGAGAAGACCCGCCGAAAACGCTGATCGCCTATGCGCGCATGCGTAATGTGTCGAAGCTCGTGGTAGGTGCATCGCCTGCTTCCGGCTGGTCCGCATGGCTGCGTCGCTCGACCGGGGAGCGGTTGATCGGCGCCGCACGCGACATCGACGTGACACTCGTGAACTCGGGCGCCGTACGCGAACAAGCCGAGCGTCGCGAGTCAGCTGCACGTTTCGCTGGCCTGGGTGCCGAGGTACAGCGTTCGAAGCCCTCGTCGTATCTGTACGCGATCGGTCTGTGCGCGGCCATCACCGTCATCGCCAGCCAGGCGCTCGGGCGGGTCTCGCTCGCCAACCTCGTCATGCTTTACCTGCTCGGCACGATTTTCACGGCGGCCCGGCTCGGGCGCGGACCGGGCGTGCTGATTTCGTTTCTCGGCGTCGCCTCGTTCGACTTCTTCTTCGTGCCGCCGCACCTTTCGTTCACCGTATCGGATACACAATACCTGCTGACGTTTGCGGTCATGCTGGCCACTTCCCTGACGATCAGTCACCTCACTGCGAGCTTGCGCGGGCAGGCGCGTATCGCGAACCTGCGCGAGCGCCGCACCGGCGCGATGTTCGCCATGACGCGGGAACTCGGTGCCGCGCTCGCTACGGTCCAGATCATCGAAACCGGCTCCCGGCACGTGGCCGAAGTCTTCCAGGCACGCGTCGCGATTCTTTTGCCGGACAGCAACGAGAGCGTGCGGCCCAAGATCGAGAACCCGGACCCCGCCGTCACGCTCGCCGAGGCCGAGATCGACAAGGACATCGCGCAGTGGGTCTACGATCAGCAAAAGCCAGCCGGGCACGGCACGGACACGCTCCCGGCCACGAGTGCGCTTTACTTGCCGCTCAAGGCGCCCATGCGCACGCGCGGCGTCATGGCGCTGGTTTCGCCGCGCATGGAGGATCTCCAGGTCCCCGAGCAGCGGCGGATGATCGAGACGTTCGCCGCACAGATTGCGCTGGCGCTCGAACGTGTGCACTACGTCGAAATCGCCCAGGACGCGCTGGTCAATATGGAGTCCGAAAGATTGCGAAATTCCCTTTTGTCGGCCATTTCGCACGATCTGCGTACGCCGTTGACGTCCATCGTCGGCTTTGCGTCCATGCTGGCCGCAGAGCCCGGCGGAGCCAAGGTCGACGAGGCACGTTCGTTCGAGCTTGCCGAGGCCATTCACGACGAGGCGCTGCGCATGACGGGCGTCGTCACCAATTTGCTCGACATGGCTCGCCTGCAGGAAGGCAGCATGAAGATCAATCGTCAGTGGTCGTCGATCGAGGAAGTCATCGGCTCCGCGCTTGCCGCGTGCCGGCGTATACTCGCGGGCCGGCCGATCCGCACGCGTGTGCCTGCGGACCTGCCGCTCATCGAGCTCGATGCGGTGCTCGTGGAGCGGCTCTTCGCCAACCTCTTCGAGAATGCCTCGAAGTACACGCCGGCCGGCTCGCCGATCTGCGTGGTGGCGTCGGTCCTGCATGAAGGCGACGAGCGTTACGTCAAGGTCGAAGTCCAGGATGACGGTCCGGGCTTGCCTGTGGCCATGGCGTCGCGCATATTCGAGAAGTTCACGCGCGGCGAAAAGGAATCCGCGAAGCCGGGCATCGGCCTCGGTCTTGCAATCTGCCGCGCGATCGTGGAAGCCCACGCAGGCAAGATCGGCGCCATGAATCGCATCGCGGCGGACGGTACGGTGCTCGGTGCGACGTTCTGGTTCATGTTGCCTGCGAACGAGACGCCGCTGGAGGGTTTGCCCATCGAAGGTCTCGATGCTACGCCCGGCGATAGGAACGGATAACTCATGTCGGAACCCGCCATCACCGTACTGCTTATCGAAGACGACAGCCGCATCCGCCGCTTCGTACAGGCGTGCCTCGAAAGCGAGGCGATGCGCATGCTCGACGCCGAGTCCGGGCGCCGAGGGTTGTCGCTCGCGGCGAACGCGCGGCCGGATCTCGCCATCGTCGATCTGGGTTTGCCGGACATCGATGGTGTCGATGTGATCCGGCGTCTGCGGGAATGGTCCTCGATGCCGGTCATCGTGTTATCGGCGCGTACGCGCGAGGAGGAGAAAGTCGCCGCGCTCGATGCGGGCGCGGACGATTTTCTGACGAAGCCGTTCGGTGCTGCCGAGCTGTTGGCGCGCATTCGCGCGCACCTGCGGCGGCATAATCGCAATGCAAATGGGGCATCTGAAACATCCAAAGCGCGCTTCGGCGACGTAACGGTCGATCTGGAGTTGCGGACCGTCGAGCGCGACGGCGCCGCCGTGCATCTCACGCCGATCGAGTATCGCTTGCTGCTCTTGCTGATACGGCACGCAGGCCGTGTGTTGACGCACCAGCAATTGCTAAGAGAGGTCTGGGGCCCCGCGCGCACCGACAACGCACACTACTTGCGCATTTATATGCGCAACCTCCGGCACAAGCTCGAGCGCGATCCGACGCAGCCTCAGCACATCATCACGGAGACAGGAGTCGGCTACCGGCTCACGGGAATGAACTGACGTCTTCTCTGCCTCGCGTTCGACGAACCGACAGATCGTATGCGGCGCGTCGCCGACACATCGTCAATGGCTGATCTTTTCGAGCGCGAGCCCGCGCGTCGCAGGTCCCAGCAAAATCGCGGCAATCCCGACGAGCATCGACGTCCCGATGAACGCCGCGACGCCGGGCACGCCGTAGCCGTGCAGCAGGATTCCGATCGCGAGCCCCGCGAATGCCGCGGCGAGACGGCTCCATGAGTAGACGAAGCCGACCGCACGCGCGCGTATCCGCGTCGGATACAGTTCAGCCTGGTAGCCATGGTAGGCAAACGACATGACGTTCGATGCCAGCGTGAACAGCACGCCGAGCGCAATCAGCAGCGCCGGAGATGACGCCTGCGAGAACAGCACGATCACGACGCCCATCGCTGCAAGGCTCGCCACGATTTGCGTCTTGCGCTCGAACTTGTCGGCAAACCATACCCCGAGCAGCGGTCCGAACGGGTTGGCGATCGCGATCACGAACGCGTAGGCAAGACTCGACGTCACGTGCACGCCGCGGCTCACGAGCAGCGTTGGCACCCAGGCGGCGAATCCATAAAAGCCGATCACCTGCGCCATGTTGAACACCGACATGATCACCGTGCGTTTCCGATAGGGAGGCCGCAGCGCTTCCATAAGCGATCCGCGCCCTTCTTTCTCGGGCTGCGCCGGTTGCGGGGCGCTTAGCGCGATGCCACGTTCGGCCGCCACGCGACGTTCGATGTCTGCGACGATCCGCTCCGCTTCTTCGACGCGCTGATGACGCGCGAGCCAGCGCGGGCTTTCCGGGATGTTGCGCCGCAAGAACCAGACCGCCACGGCACCGAGCGAGCCGACCAACACGACCACGCGCCAGTAATCGAGCCCGAACGGCCGCATGTCCTTCAACGCGAACGCGAGAAACGCGACCACCGGCACGGCGGAGAACGTAACGACCTGGTTCACGGCATAGGCGCGACCGCGCTCCCGGCTCGGGATCAACTCGGAGATGTAGGTATCGATGGTGACCAACTCGATGCCGAGTCCGACACCCGCGGCAAAGCGCCAGACGTTGAGCCAGAGCCCTGTCGTCTGGAACGCCATGATCGTCGTGCAGACGACGTACCAGATGAGGGACCACGTGAAGATCATCCGTCGCCCGCACCGGTCGGCAACTTGTCCGAACGCGAGCGCGCCGACCCAGAGTCCCATGAACGTCGAAAACACGAAGGTTCCGAAGCCGGCGACCTTCAGTGGGCCAAGCGCCGAAAAGAATCCGAGCGATTCGGGCGTGAAGAGTCCGGAGCGGGCCATCCCCGGCGCGACATAGCCGGTGAAGAACAAGTCGTAGAATTCGAAAAACCCGCCAAGCGAGATCAGGATCACCATCGTCCAGACGGTACGCGAG
Organism: Trinickia sp.; assembly: GCF_057351765.1. Taxonomy (NCBI): domain Bacteria; kingdom Pseudomonadati; phylum Pseudomonadota; class Betaproteobacteria; order Burkholderiales; family Burkholderiaceae; genus Trinickia; species Trinickia sp. The sequence continues at coordinate 115,113 of NZ_JBMRBK010000036.1, forward strand.
GGTGGCAGGCGGTCGAAGCGCGCGGCAATTTCCGCGGACTTCTGCTCAGGTAACGAGGCTTCTCTTTTCATGTCTCCTCCGATTTGGATGGGCATCGGCGACCTCGATCGGATCGCCGGTAGGTTTTCGCCCGCATTCGCGATGCGCCGATGAGAGCGCGCTGTCAACTGCCGGTGCTACGTTCGAGCGCGCGCTGAACGATCGCGTCGTAATCGGCGGGTCGCGGATGCAGATCGAGCCGCTGTCCCGACTTGACGAGCTGGCTCGGCGTGTCATGCCCGAGCATTCCGGGCAACTGGCGCGAAATCGCGAGCAACGCATCGAGATCGACACCCGTGTCGTATCCCATCAGTTCGAGCGCATGCACGATCTCTTCGCTGCACACGTTGCCGCTCGCGCCCGGTGCGTAGGGGCAGCCGCCGATTCCGCCCAACGATGCGTCAAAGCGTGTCGCCCCGGCATCGATGGCGGCAAGAACGTTGGCCAGCCCCATGCCGCGCGTGTTATGAAAATGCAGCGTGAGTTCGGTGGCCGGCCAGCGCGTACAGAACGTCTGCGTCAAGGCCGCGACCTGGCTCGGGTAGGCCATGCCCGTGGTGTCGCACAGCGTGACACTGCGCGCATGGGCTTCCTCGACGAAGCGTCCAGACCACTCGAGCACCGTATCCGCGGGCACATCGCCCTCCATCGGGCAGCCAAAGGCACACGACAGCGAAACGTTGACGGCCACGCCGGCCCCGTGCGCAAGACGCGCGACCTGGAGCAATCCTTGCCAGGATTGCTCGCGCGTCATCCGCAGGTTCGAGAGGTTGTGGCTTTCGCTCGCCGACATGACGAGGTTGAGTTCGTCGGCCCGCGCCTCGATGGCGCGTTCGGCACCGTGCACGTTCGGCACCAACGCCGTGTACACGACGCCCGGACGCCGCTCGATGCCCCGCAGCACGGCATCGGCGTCGCGAAGCGAGGGAATCGCCCGAGGCGAGACGAATGCCGTGACTTCGATCTTGGCGACGCCCGTGAGCGAGAGCGCGTCGACCAACGCGATCTTCCGATCGGTTGTCACGAACGCGCGTTCCGACTGCAAACCGTCGCGCGGCGCGACCTCGTGCAGATAAATGCGTCGATGATTCCCTTGCCAGCTCTTCATGCGATCGCCCCTTGTTCACGCAGCGTGCGGATCATGTCGTCGGTCAGGCCGGCCTCTCTCAACACAGCCTCCGTGTCGTCTCCGAGCCGCGGCGCGGCCGAACGAACTGCGCCCGGCGTGCCGGTCAGTTTCGGCACGATGCCGGGCACGGCGAGTTCGTAGCCTTCCCGCGTCGTTTGCCGCAGGATCATGTCCCGCGCCCGATAGTGGGGATCCTCCGCGATGTCCTTGGCCGTATAGATTTTGCCGGCCGGTACGCGCGCGGCCGATAGCGTATCGAGCACCTCCTGCGACGTGCGCGACGCTGTCCATGCGCCGATCGCCTCGTCGAGTTCGTCGACACGCGCAACGCGCCCCGCGTTGTCGGCGAGCGACGGATCGGCGGCCAGATCGTCGCGGCCAATGACGCTCATCAGGCGCCGAAAAATGCTGTCGCCGTTACCGGCGACGAGCACATAACCGTCCGTGCAGCGATAGGCGTTCGATGGTGCAATACCGGGCAACGCGCTGCCCGCCGCTTCGCGCACGGCGCCGAACGCGCTGTATTCCGGAATCAGACTCTCCATGACGTTGAATACGGCTTCGTGCAGCGCCACGTCGATCACCTGCCCTTTTCCGCCGCGAGCGTCGCGATGGTAAAGCGCCATCAAAACGCCGATCACGCCGTGCAGTGCCGCCAGCGTGTCGCCGATCGAGATGCCGCACCGCACCGGCACGCGCGCGGGCTCACCGGTGAGGTGCCGCAGTCCGCCCATCGCCTCGCCTATCGAGCCGAAGCCCGGCAAGTCCCGGTAGGGTCCGCTTTGGCCGTACCCCGAGATGCGCAGTATGATGAGACCCGGGTTGATCTCGCAAAGCGCTTCATAGCCCATGCCCCAGGCCTCGAGCGTACCGGGCCGGAAGTTTTCGATGAGCACGTCGGCCTGTGCGATCAGCGCGCGTGCCACTTCCTGCCCTTGCGCGCTGCGCAGATCGAGTGCAATGGAGCGCTTGTTACGCGATTGCACCTGCCACCAGACCGACGTACCGTCTTTCATGAGGCGCCAGTTGCGCAGCGGATCGCCCGCGCCGGGCGGTTCGATCTTGATGACGTCGGCGCCGAATTCACCGAGTGTCTTGCCGGCGAATGGCCCCGCAATCAACTGTCCCATTTCGATGACCCGGATGCCATCGAGTGCTGCCGGTGAAATGGAAGTCGATGGTTGACCGCTCATTGGCCTATCTCCCCTGAAGTCCTGGCTATTTCGATTGCAGGCGATTATGCGAGCCCGCCCAACTCGGCGGAATGTCACAGTCGCGCATCCAGCTTTCGCGAAACGCGAAAGCCGATTCAGGGTCTTCCCTAACCGCTATCGGGGGATGAAGAGCGATATTGCATAATGCTCGGCACGGTAAATCGGTTACCGACTTACGCCCGATCATGAATCTGCACCGCCTGGATCTCGTCTCGCTCTCGTTGTTCAGCCTGGTGGTGCGCAGCGGTAGCATCAGCAAGGGCGCGGCACTGGCGCATCTCGCGGTGGGCGCTGCAAGCAAGCGGATCGCGGACCTCGAAGCCGCGCTGGGTGTCGCCCTCTTCGAGCGTCATTCCCGCGGGATCGTACTGACGGCGGCCGGCACCGCGTTACAGCGGCACGCGCAACGCATTCTCAACGATGTGGACGTGTTGAGCGCGGATCTCTCGGACTACGCCGCGGGCGTCGTCGGCGTGGTGCGGCTTTGGGCCAATACCTCGGCGGTCACGCAGTTCCTGCCGGCCGAGATCGCCGCTTTCACGGCGGCCAATCCGCAAATCCGCATCGAACTCGAAGAGCAGAACAGCGACCGCGTGGCGACGGCCGTCTTCGACGGTGAAGCGGACTTCGGCATTCTTGCGGAATCGACGCCCCTGCTGGGCCTGCAGACCGTCCCTTATCGGCACGATCAGTTGGTGCTCGTCGTGCCGAACGGCCATGCGCTTGCCGCCCACCGATCGATCTCGTTCGACGAGGCACTCGAGTACGACTTCGTCAGCCTTTCACGGGGTACCTCGCTGGCCAAACGGCTCGAACACGCCACGGAATCGATCGGTCGGCGGCTGAAGCTGCGCATTCGCGTGCGCAGCTTCGACGCCATGTGCATGATGGTCGCGGCCGGGCTCGGCGTCGCCGTGCTGCCCGCGGCGGCCGTGCGGCCGTATTTGCGCTCGATGGGCTTGCGCAAGATCGAGCTTGCCGAAGAATGGGCGCACCGTGCACTGCTCATCTGTGCGCGGGACCTCGCTGTCTTGCCCAAGCCGGCTCGGTTGCTCGTGACGCACCTCACGGGGTCCGTCAATGCGGGAGTACTTCGATAACGCCCGCTACCGCGCAAAGTAGTACGACAACGAGCGGCGGCACTTTCCAGCGTGTCAGCAAAAAGAAGCCAACCGTGGCAATCGCGAAATCGGCCCCCGAATGAACGGCACTCGTCCAGACGGGCGAGTACAACGCCGTCGCCAGCAGCCCGACCACCGCGGCATTGACACCCGCGAGCGCTGGGGCCATCGACGGATGCGCGCGAAGCGCTTGCCAGTAGGGCAACGCAGAAAGGACCAGCAGCAGGCCCGGCAAGAAGATGCCGGCCGTTGCCAACAACGCGCCCCAGCCATGACCGGGCGTGCCGGTCATGATCCAGCCGAGAAAGGCGGCGAACGTGAAGAGCGGGCCCGGGACGGCCTGAGCGGCGCCATAGCCCGCCAGAAAGTCGTTCGACGATACCCAGCCCGTCGCGACTGTTTCGTGTTGCAGTAGCGGAAGCACCACGTGGCCGCCACCGAAGACCAGCGCGCCGGAGCGGTAAAAGGCGTCGAATATGCGGATGGCGTGCGTCGAATCGACCGCCGCCCATGCCGGCAGCCCGAAAAGAAACGCACAAAACAGTATCAGCGCGATTGCCCCTACGGTGCGCGACACGTGGAACTCGCGCGCGTGTCGACCCATGCCCGCCATGCTCTCCGAGGCGGAAGCTCTGCACAACACCATGCCAAGGCATGCCCCGAGCACGATCACAATCAACTGCGCATAGGCGGTGGTCAGGACGGCAAGAATCGCTACGGCGATCAACGCGACAGCAGCGCGGCGATGGTCGGGACATAGGCGGCGCGCCATGTCCCATACCGCTTGCGCCACAACGGCTACCGCAACGAGCTTGAGCCCATGGATCAGGCCGCTGCCGAGCGGACCGCCCAGTGACGGGGCAACGAGGGCGAAAGCGATCAACAACGCGATCGAGGGCAGCGTGAAGCCGCACCATGCGGCAAGGGCGCCGCGCCATCCCGCACGAAGCAAACCGATCGAGAATCCCACCTGACTGCTCGCGGGCCCCGGAAGAAATTGGCAAAGGCCGACGAGATCGGCGAACGTCGCATCGTCGAGCCACCGGCGCCGCTCGACGAACTCCCGACGGAAGTACCCGATGTGGGCGACAGGGCCGCCGAACGACGTCAGCCCCAGCCTCAGAAAAACCGACAGAACCTCGAGTGCGGAGTGCGCGCGGCTCGCGTGCGACTTCGATATGCCTGCTTCCATAAACCCTTTGACGTGATGAGCGTGCGCACTGACGACGATTTTTCTGCCGCGCGAGAGCGCCTAGTGCTGATGGCGGTGGTGGATGTCCGGGAAATGCGCGTGCGAGTGCGTAATGGGCAAATGAACATGCGGATGGGTATGCGGTTCGTCGCCCGCATACGGGAAGTCGTGCTCGTGCCGATGGTGTTCGTCGTGGCGGTGCCGATGAGTGTGCTCGAGGAAGTCGTGGTTATGCTCATGTTCATGGCGCTCGCGCACGTGCAGCCAAACGCCAAGCGCCATTAGCGCTGCCGCGATCCAGAACGATACGGAAGGTAACTCAGGCCATAGCACGAGCGAAAGCGCAACCCCGAAGAGCGGAGCAACCGAGAAGTACGCTCCTGTCCTCGCAGTCCCGAGGTGGCGGAGCCCAACGACGAACAGGACGAGGCTCACGCCGTAGCCGGCCAGTCCCGTGAGCATCGCAGCGCCGACGATGCCCACGGCCGGCAGTGCCGCTCCCGTGGCAAAGGCGATGGCGAGATTCACAGGGCCCGCGATCAAGCCCTTCAGACAGGCAATCACCATCGCATCGTTTGCGGACACCTTGCGTGTCAGGTTGTTGTCGATCGCCCAGCACAAACAGGCACCGACGATCAGCAGCGCCCCGACGGGAACCGCTACCTGACCCGGGTGCCACGACAGCAGCATGCCTCCCGCGACGATAGCCACCATCCCGAGGAACACCTGAAGGTCGACGTTCTCGCGGAAGACGACCCATGCGATGACGGCGGTCAGCACGCTTTCGAGATTCAGTAGCAAAGAACTGGTCGCCGCAGACGTGCTCGCCAGCCCGAGCATGAGCAGCGCGGGTCCCACGACACCGCCGGTCACGATCGCGCCCATGAGCCACGGCAGTTCGGCTTTCTGGATTCGATGGCTGGCACTCGCCTGGGCATCGGCCCGTCGGAGCCTCAGAGCGACGATGCCCATGCCGAGCCCGACGCCGCTGCCGAGGTAAAAGAGACCCGCCACCATGAAGGGTGACATCGAACCAAGAAGCGCTTTGGCGATCGGGGTGGCGGCGCCGAACAGCGCCGCGGCGGCGAGCGCGACGAACACTGCGCTGAGTCTTGAATTCATCGGAATGAGGTGGTTGGAATCGGCGCGCGCGGCGCCTATGCGCGCAGTTTAACGAATCGGGATCGCTGAATCGACAAGGGTTACGGACCGGGGCACGAGTTAAACTTGTATCAATATTAACGTCTGTGTAGGATACTCTACATGGATACACCGCTGATGTGGTCTCTGCTCATACTGACGCTGCCCACCGAGAACGCGACAGCGCGCATGCGTTTTTACCGCGCGCTCAAGGCAAAAGGCTGCGCCGTCCTGCGCGACGGCGTCTATCTCTTGCCCTATAGCGACGGCCACGAAGACATGTTGCGCGAGCTGGCCGACGCCATCGCCGAGAGCGGCGGCACCGCCCACCTGCTGCGCGCGCCGAGCCTCGATGCGTCTCAGGAACAGGCGTTCCGCGCGTTGTTCGACCGCGAAAGCGACTACGACGCGTTCATCCAGTCGCTGGCGGAGGCGCGCAGAACCATCGAGGGTCAGTCGGCGACTGAATTGACGCGTTTGCTGCGACGCATGCGCAAAGATTACGAGACCATTCGGGCAATCGATTACTTCCCGGACGATGCCGCCACCCGCGCCGAAGTCGCGTGGCAGGACCTCGTCGCGCTCGTCGATACCGTGCTCTCGCCCGGTGAGCCACATCCTGCCGAACACCCCATCCGCCTCCTGTCACGCGATCAGTACCGGAGCCGTATCTGGGCCACGCGCCGACGAATGTGGGTGGATCGCGTGGCCAGTGCCTGGCTCATTCGGCGCTTCATCGATTCCGATGCGCGCTTCGTATGGCTGACATCGCCGGACGAATGCCCGGCCGATGCACTCGGTTTCGACTTCGACGGCGCGGCGTTCACGCATGTGGGCGAGCGGGTCACCTTCGAGGTCCTGCTCGCGAGTTTCGGCTTGGACCAGGATCCGGCCCTGCTGCGACTGGGCGAAATCGTGCATGCGCTCGACGTGGGCGGGCCGGCCGCCCCCGAAGCAGTCGGATTCGAGGCGGTGATGTCGGGCACCCGCCAGCGCGTGGACGACGACAATCAATTGCTCGAGCAGATGGGGGCGGTATTGGACGCGCTCTATACGCATTTCGCGGCGAGCGCCGAAAAAGACATTGGGAGAGGTTCGTGAGCACGGTGGCCACTGCAGCACCGACCTATACATTGGTCCAACTCGTCAGATACATGTTGCGGCTCGGCACGCTCGGCTTCGGCGGCCCGGTGGCGCTGGCCGGTTACATGCGCCGCGACCTCGTCGAACGGCTCGGCTGGATCACCGAATCGGACTACAAGGAGGGCCTGGCACTCGCGCAGCTCGCGCCTGGGCCGCTCGCCGCGCAACTGGCCATTTATCTCGGTTATGTGCATTACCGAATTCTCGGCGCAACGCTCGTGGGGTTTGCATTCGTCCTACCCTCGTTTTTGATGGTGGTGGCGCTGGGCTGGGCCTACGCGCACTTTGGCGGCCTATCGTGGATGCAGGCGGTGTTCTATGGCGTGGGTGCCGCCGTCGTCGGCATCATCGCCATGAGCGCCTATAAGCTCACGATCAAGACGGTCGGCAACGACAAGCTCCTGTGGGCGATCTTTCTGACGCTCGCCATCGTCACGTTCGTCACGGAATCCGAGATCGCGTGGCTGTTCATCGCCGGCGGACTGATTGGTTGGCTCTGGCGCGCTCCGCCGAAATGGTTGCATAAGGGCGGTATCCATGCGATCGCAGCGGCGAATCTCCCTGCGGGGGCCAGCGTCGTTTCCGGCTTCGATTGGCCACTGCTTGCGCAGCTCGGGGGCTTTTTCATGAAGGCCGGCGCGTTCGTGTTCGGATCGGGCCTTGCGATCGTGCCGTTCCTTTACGGTGGTGTCGTGACCGAGCACCATTGGCTCAACGACAAGCAGTTCGTCGATGCAGTCGCCGTCGCGATGATCACACCGGGGCCGGTCGTCATTACGGTCGGCTTTATCGGTTATCTCGTCGCCGGCCTGCCCGGCGCTTTCGTCGCGGCATTCGGCACGTTCCTGCCGTGCTATCTGTTCACGGTGATCCCGGCACCGTACTTCAAGAAGTACGGCCACCTGCCCGGCGTGAAAGCGTTCGTGGACGGTATTACGGCAGCAGCGGTCGGCGCCATCGCGGGCTCCGTGATCGTGATTGCCAAGCGTTCGATCGTCGATGTGCCTACCCTCCTCATTGGCCTCGCGACGATCGCCCTGCTATGGCGCTTCAAGAAACTTCAGGAACCGGTCGTGGTCGGTGCGGCCGCCCTCGTGGGTCTTGTGGTTTATCCGCTCGTTCATTCCCACGCCTTCTGATGCCGCCCCTTGCGCGAACGAACAGGCTGGCTGGCTCGCGCCGGTGCCTCGTGCTGCTTTTTGGCCTATGTGTGACGCTGGTCGGCGCAGGCCTGCCTGCGGGGAGCACCTCGGCCGCGGCAGACAAGCCGTCGATGGGCGATCTGCCGCTCGAGCACGTGGTTGACATTCGACTACCCGGTCGGACGACCCGTCTCGATTATGAAAGTTACGATCCCACCCGGCGCCTGCTTTTTGTCGCGCACCTCGGCGATGGCGAGGTGATCGTCTTCGACGTCGCTTCATCGCGCGTACTCGGGCGCGTTGGCGACGTCTCGTCGGTACACGGTGTGCTTGTCGTTCCCGAGCAGTCTCGCGTGTACGCTTCGGCCACCGGAACGAACGAAATCGTCGCAATCGACGAAGCCACGCTAAAGATCGTCGCGCGTATACCGGGCGGTCGCTACCCCGACGGCATGGCCTATGCCACTGACGCGCACAAGCTTTACGTGTCGGACGAGACTGGCGAAACGGAGACGGCGATCGACACTCGGACCGAACGGCGTGTGGCGACGATCCAGCTCGGCGGCGAGGTCGGCAACAGCCAGTATGACCCGATATCGCGTCATATCTTCGTCAATGTGCAGACACGCAATGAGCTCGTCGAAATCGATCCAGCGACGGATCGCGTGATCTCCCGCGTCCCTCTGACGGGCGCAAAAGGCAACCACGGATTATTGATCGACGCCCAGGATCGCATCGCGTTCATCGCGTGCGAGGGAAATGACAAGCTTTTGGTCTTCGACATGGGTTCGAAGCGCGTTCTCCAATCGTTCGACGTCGGCAGCGCCCCGGACGTGCTGGCGTTCGACACGGCATCGAGGACGTTGTACGTCGCGGGAGAGGCAGGCGTCGTCTCGATGTTCAGCGTGAAAGGCGCCGAAGTGAAAAAGATCGGCGAAGGCCGGGTCGGACCGAATGCACATGTCGTCGCGGTGGATCCGGCGACCCACCGCGCCTATTTCCCGCTCAAGAATGTCGACGGACACCCCGTATTGCGGGTCATGGAGGCGCGGTAAGCGACCGGGGCAGATCGTATCCGCCCGGCTCGAAATTCAACGCCCGTAAAAGGCCGAGCACTCCGGTCCGACGGCGCAAGCCCGCCGCGCGGTCATGCCGGCATCCGCTGGCGAGCCCGCTTCCGATTTCCCGGCAGCAACACCGCCCATGGATTCGCTGCTCTGATCAGACGTTGCCGCGTTTGTCGGCGTATCCCCGCTCATCGCTTTCATCGGAGCATCCGACTGCGCGAGGGTCGTATGCCGCTGATCGACGACGCGCTGCGCCGCCTGCAAATTGTCGGGATAGTGGTACCAGTCGCGCGGGTTGTAGCCCGCACCGACAAGCTCCTCGAGTTGTGCTCTGACGCTCGCGCGGGTAATCTGCGCGTGCGACGCGTCGTTACTCTGGGCGACGGCAGGTAGTGCGAAGACGGCTGCACCGAGCGCGAACATAGGCGCGACGAGCGCAGAACGCAGCGACGCAGTGCGAAATGAAGGTTTCATGGTGGGACTCCGGTCGTCGTGGTAACGACGACATGATGTTTGGATCATCGCGGTCCTTCGATCGGACTGCGACCCGCAGCGTTCGGGCTCTGGGAGATGCACGCCAGCCACGATCGGCTGGCGTCATGGGCTTGACTGCGCTGCTTGCTTGTTAATTCGCCGGCCTATGCGCCGCGGTTACAGTCACGCCGTGAAATTCTCAAAGCGCAACCCGCGCTCGGCATTCGAGCCATCGCCGTAGTAGAGCCAAGTCGACATATCGCTGCGTTGCATCGGCCAGCGGCTCGGGCACGGGGTCGTCCGGTTCGCCGAGATGCGAAACCACCGCCAATGCGTCGACGAAACGATGCTGGCGCGTGTAGGTTGTCGGTGTGATCACCGTGGGTATGCCAGCCGCCGCGGCCGCTCGGGCACCGTTTTCGGAATCCTCGAACGCGATACAGCGGCCGCCATCCAATCCGAGCGCATCGAGCACCCCGAAATAAACATCGGGAGCAGGCTTTTTCACCGGCGTAGTCGACCCATCGCAAATGACAGCGAAGCGTTCGCGCCAATTCGCCCCGAACGGCGCGACGAGCAAGGCATCGATATTCGCAGGTGTGGTCGTCGTGGCAATGGCGACAGGCACACCTGCCGCATTCGCCTCGGCGATCAGCCGCGCGATACCCGGGCGCAGCGGCAATGCTCCCCGGCCGACGCGCTCGGCGTAGTGCTTCGTCTTGAGCGCATGCAAAGCTGCCACGGTTTCCGCGGCTTTGGCGCCGTTCGCCTCTTCAGGCTCGATGCAGCGCCAATAACGAAGGATGCGTTCCTTGCCGCCCGCCACATCGAGCAGCCGCGTGTACAGCGCGTCGTCCCAGTACCAATCGAGCCCAGCCTCGGCGAACGCCACGTTGAACGCATCGCGGTGAGCGCTCTCCGTGTCGGCAAGCGTCCCGTCGACATCGAAAATCAAGGCGTCCATGCGCGTCTCCTGTCGTGGCCCGGCCCGAGTAAACGCCACCAAGCATAGACAGCCACGCGCTCATAGGGAATTCACGATTTCTTTGGGCATCGTTAAGCAACCCTGAATGTATCGGCGGACGCGGGGCCGGATCGAGCGTACTAACGATCGATCTTCGCGAGCACCGCTTCGACGATACGGTCGCAGCGGGCGCCTCCGAACGAGAACACCTCCCCCTCGGCAAGATCGAGCGCTCTCGCCAGCGATTCGCGCAGCATGCTGCGCGCGCGGAAATGGCGCGAACGGACCGTCGCTTCCGGGATATCCAGGTACTGGGCGGTCTCCTCGACGCTGAGCTCCTCCACGCAGCGCAGCACGAAAACGACGCGATATGCCTGTGGCAAGGCGTCGAGCTTGCGTTCGAGCAGTGCGCGGATTTCACTGCGTTGCAATGCTTCGTCAGGGGCATCCGCGCCCTCCGTGTCGGCCATGTCATGCTCCGTTCCGTCGCTGTCCGTCATGCTGAACATCGGCGCCACGTTGTTCCGGCGCGCCTGGCGCCGTTGCCGCCCCATGCACTCGTTGAGCACGAGGCGCGACAGCCAGGTTGCAAGCGATGCCTGCGCACGATATCCGCCGATTGCCTTGTAGGCGGCCAGATAGGCTTCCTGCAGCGCATCCTCGGCCTCGGCGTCGTCGCGCAAGACGGCTCGCGCGAGACGGTAGAGCCGCCGGTTGTGGTGTCGCATCATCTGAACGAACGCTGTGCGATCGCCGGCGGCGATCAGCCGCGCGAGCGCGGCATCGTGCTGCCGCCCGAGCGCCGACATCAATACCGTTTCGGCGTCACTTCGTGTTGCGCCGTTCATGTCCTTTCTCCACGATGAGGGTCGCTTTCATTGTCGGATGAAGTGTGCACCTGTAAGAATAGGTGCCAGGAGCCCGCGCGACATAGCGCCACCGATGGCCCGGTTCGATCGTTCGGGAATCGAAACGGCCCGTGGCGGTGGCGGTATGCGCGACGAGATCCTTGTTCACCCATACGATTTCGTCGCCCGCCTCGGCGGTGACCGACGCAGGCGAAAATTGCATCCCCTCGATCGTCACGATATGTTCCGCTGCCAGGGCTGAGTGCGCGCCGAGCAACACCCACGCCGAAACAGCGGCACATATTGCGGCGCGAGCGAGCCGTGCATTCGAGGACATGTCATTCCCCGTTGTTCGCCAGCTCGGTCTGAAGCTGCCGCGCGTGCTCGAGATGAGCGACGAAGGCTGGCCGAACCTTGACGAGCAACGCCTTCAGGTCGGCATTTTGCGCGTCGGGAATCAGTGTCTTGTCGATCGCGTCGAGCACCGCCTCGTGATAGGCCACTTCGTGATCGACATAAGCTTTGTCGAATGCGGCGCCTTTGAGCTTCTTCAGCTTCGTGAGGTTTTCGTCGCCGCCTTGCTTCAACGCGCGGCTGGTGGAATTGTCCTCCGGCGTCACGTTGAGCCGGTGGACGAGATCGACCGCCGATTTATTGACGCTGCTGTGGTCGGTCACCATCAGATGCGCAAAGCTTTTGACGTCCTTGTTATGGCTTCGCGCGCCGGCGAGCTTTCCGGCATCGATATCGACCTGGTTTGCCGTCACGACGATCGCGGCGATTTGCGGATCCGTCGGAGCGGCGGCGGCTTGCTGGGCGTGCGCGTCGATCGCCAGCAGCGAGAAAACAGCGAGTGCCACGGCGCATGGGATGTGCTTCATCTTGGGTCTCCGGGTGAGCGGACAGCGACATTCGGCTCGATGAGCCGATTCGCCGTCCATGCGCCGATAGATGTCCTATCCGATCGGCGCGTTCCCATTTTTTTTTGAGGACGACCCGTCCCGCGCGCCAGCGGCACGCGCGCGTCAGGGTTTGGCGATATGCCAGACGCCTTTGACGCCGTCGCCGTTCTTGTCGCCGGGCTTGGCGTCTTTCGTGAAGCGATACAGCCGGTGCCCGTTGTAGGCCCATTGTTGCTTGCCGTCCGCGGTCTTTACAAGCGTCCAGTTGCCGCTCGCTTTGTCGTAGTCGTCCGCTTTCGCTGCGGGCCAGATGGTCGCGCATTGGTCTTTGCATGCGCTCGCACCGTCCGCCGCCTTCGCGTCCCCATCGAAGGTATAAAGGGTCATGCCGTCTTCGTCCACGAGCATGCCGTTGGCTGTTTTCGGTTGTTCGGCAAGTGCTGCAACAGGAATGGCGCATGCCACGGCGGCAACGCAGGCGAGGGATTTGATCATGTTGTTCTCCGTTCGATTGCAAAGCTCATGAGTGGAATCGGCGAATGCCGGCTGCATATCATTTGCATCCGATGTTCGCAATCCATGCGATAAACGGATTCGATAGCGCCGCTATTCCATGCGCCGTCAATTTATCTGGTCATTGCCACGATTCGGGCTTGCCGCCGAGCGCGCTGCAAACTTCGATCGCGATCGCGCGCAGCTTCGCCTCGGATATCGGGCCGGACAATGCGTACCCGAGGTGATCGCTGACCCAATAGAACGTGCGGCGATCGCCGTCGCGCAACAGCCTGAACGCCGTTTCATCAGTGGGAATGCGCGTGACATAAAGCGTGAGGCGCGCACCCGAGGCACTCTCGTACATGAACTGTGCGGCCGGCCCCGCTTCGCCCGGCAACAGACGTCCGCCGACGAGCGAGTAGCCATACTCCCGGAGCGACGGCACGGACAACTGCTTGCCGAGCCGTTTCGACAGCCAGCTCATCAGATGCGCCTCGTCGCCCGCCCCGACTTCGACCGGATGACGGACTTCCGGCGCATAGACGGCATACGCGATATCGGCACGACGCGCGAACGTCGCCGGCTCCTGATGCCGTCGCAGCTCGGGCATCAATGTACTGGCCATGACACCGATGGCGATCCCAGCGGCCAGCCAGCCCGCGGCAAGTGCCATACGCCGCCGCCACGCGGTGCGCGCGCGCAGCACGATTACCGGAGCGGCGCCCTCTTCCGGCGCGTTGCACAGGGCGCGGAGCGCCGCTTTTTGGGCTCGCCATGCGGCCACGCGTGCCTTTGCTTCGGGATCGCGCTCGAGTGCCGACAGCACCGCTGCACGATGCGTTTCGTTCAGCTCCCCGTCGACGAACGCGCCGAGCATCTGCGAATCGATGCCCGCTTCACCTGCTTTGTCCGCTTTGCCCGCTTCCGGCCCGGAGTCGCGATGGTCGTCGTTCATGGCTTGTTTCTCACAACTTTGAGGGGCGCCGGCTTATGCGCCGGCCCCACGTCGAGCAGCATCCGCATGTGCTCCCGCGCACGCGAAAGCCGGGACATGACGGTGCCGATCGGTATATCCAATACGTTCGACGCTTCCTGATACGTCAGTTCTTCGACACCGACGAGCAGGATCACTTCTCTTTGCTCCATCGACAGGTGATAGAGCGCCTGCTGGACATCGCGCAGGACCAGACCGTCGACCTCGCCGCGCGGCGCCTCGAGGTTGCGCCAGGGCGCGCTTTCGTCGTCCACCGCGATCTCGCGCCGCGCACGCAACTGGTCGATGTACAGGTTTCGAAGGATCGTGAAGAGCCACGCGCGCAAGTTGCTCCCCGGCTCGAACGCCTTGCGGCGAAGGAGCGCGCGTTCGGCCGCGTCTTGCACCAGATCGTCGGCCCATGCGGCATCGCCCGTCAACGCGCGCGCGTAGCGGCGCAGTTGCGGCAGCTTGCCGATGACGTCGGCTTCGAAGCTCACGCGTGCGTCACCGCGTGTCGCGCGGTCTTCATGGCGTACACCGGCGATCAATAACCGCCGCTACCGCTGCCGCCCGAGCTCGACGCGCCGGTCGAGCCCATCGAACCGTCGGTGGTCGAGCACGCGGTGGCCGACAAGGATGCCAGCGCCAGAACGAGCATCGTGAAGACTGCGGGGAGAAATTGACGGATTTTCATCTTCGGCTCCAGTTGAGGTAGTAATGGCCGCGCCTGGCTGACACCGGCGCCCCGGCCATCGAACGGCAAGCGACCGAGACGGCGTTCACCGCACCCATGCGACTCGATCACCTTTCCTTAACGGGCTGGGGTACCCGATTATTCCCTGATGGCGTCATTATTTCGATAATTCGTGCGTTGGCCCATGCTATGCTGCGAACACCCTCCGCGGCTACGCAGCCCGCGTGAGTTCGCTTCGCGCGGTCAGCGCACCGCATTGAACAGACCATGGACTATCGGCATCTCAAGAATCGCAAGAGCATGCACGCTCGGATCGTGCAGGAACTCGGCATCGAGATCGTCAGCGGCAAATTTGCGCCCGGCGAACGCCTGCCCCCCGAGCCGAGCCTTTGCGAAGCCTACGGCGTGAGCCGGCCGGTTCTGCGCGAAGCCACCCGTGTGCTGGTCGCCAAGGGGCTCGTGGTATCGAAGCCGCGCGTGGGGAGCGTCGTGCGCCCACGGGAAGAATGGCACATGCTCGATCCCGACGTGCTGTTCTGGACCATCAGCAGTACGCCCGAGGGCGATTTCTTTCGCTCGCTGCTCACGGTGCGCCGCATCATCGAGCCGGCCGCGGCCGCGCTGGCGGCCTCCGAAAGCACAGAAGCCGATCTGACGCGCATTCGCCGGGCCTTCGAACAAATGGCGAACGCGGAAACGGCGTCGGCATTGCTCGATCCCGATCTGGAGTTCCATCGCGCGATCATGGCGGCTACGCACAACGACATGCTTGCCTTCATCGGCAACATGATGTCGCTGGCGCTCTCCGAATCGATCAAGCTGACGAGCCGCCACCCGGACACGCATGCGCTGTCGCTGCCGCGTCACAAGGCCATTTTGACGGCAATAGAAAACCGCGATCCGCTCGGCGCACGTCAGGCAAGCCTCGTGCAACTCGAGAACGCTCGCGCTGACGCCGAGACGATTCTCGAAGTGGCGGCTCGCAACTCGCGGTGAGGGTAAAAGCCGCCCGCGGCTACTCGAACGAATCCGTCGTGCGCCGAGCGTGGAGATCTTCCAGCGCCCCGGCAAGGCAGGTGGCAAATGCCTCGCAGGTTCCGCTGATCGGATAGGTCTCGAGGGAGGCGATTCCGGTCTCGAAGCTGATCGCCGGTACGAACGGCCTCATCACGAACTGCTCCGTGTCGCAACATTGCGCGATCAACCGGTTGACGATCGCCGCACCGGCCCCGCGGGCTGCCATCGCGCACGCCACGCTCACCGAATGCACCTCGGCGATGACGTTAGGCGTCACCCTCGCGCTGCGGAACGCCGCGTCGATTTCCTGACGAAGCGCGCTCTGGCGCCATAGCAGCACGAGCGGCACGCCATCCAGATCGCGCGCAGAGACGGTCCTGTTCCGGACCAGCGGATGCGAGCGCGGCATCACGCACACCGATTCACTGTTGAACCGCCACTTGACTGAAAAACCGGACAGGCGCGTCGGGAGTCGCACGAATGCAAGATCGACCTCCCGGCTCAACAATGCGCGTTCCGAAGCGTCATAGGTACCCGAAAACACCTCCAAGACTGCATCGCGGTGCGTTTCATAGAAATGCTGCATCACAGCAGGCAGCAGAAACTGAGCGAATGTATTCGGAACCATGATGCGCACCAGCTTGCGCTGCGTGCCGGCCAGTCGCAGTTGCTGGGCATGCCGTTCAAGGCACCGCGCCGCCTCGACGATCGTCTCCACCTCCTGCACTAGCGCACCTCCCTCGCGCGTGGGCGTAAGCCGCCCCTGTTCGCGCACGAACAGGCTCAAGCCAAGATCCTCCTCCAACTGGCTCAGCAGACGACTCACCGCGGACTGCGAGCATCCCATCCGCTGCGCAGCCGCCGTGGTCGTATGCAGCGTCGAAATCGCCACGAAAGCTTCGAGTTGCTTCAGGTTCATTTCGGGATTCGCATACGGCTATGTTGATTCGACATAAGGTTGCGGACGGTTTTTTGCCGTCGAATGATCGGGGCGTTGCACGAGTCGGTGCCTTTTGGTGTACCGGCAGCCCCCGCATTTTCATCATTTGAGGTTCCGCACGCAATGATCGCCTTCATCATCCGGCGGCTAACGCAGAGCATCGGTGTGTTGCTGCTTACGTCAGTGCTCGTTTTCTGCGGCGTGTTCGCCATCGGCGATCCGATCGCGATTCTGGTTCCAGCCGACGCGACACCGGCCGAAATCGCGCAGGCCGTGCAATCGCTCGGGCTGAATCAACCGCTCTGGCAACAGTATCTGCATTTCGTCGGGCGAGCATTGCATGGCGATCTCGGCCGCTCCTTCGTATTCAATCAACCGTCGATCCAGCTGATTCTCGAACGTCTGCCTGCAACGCTGGAACTGGCGGTCGTAGCGCTGCTGCTCGCACTGATGGTCGGTCTGCCGCTGGGTCTCATCGCCGGCCTGAGGGCGGGGTCCGTGCTCGATCGCACGGTCATGACGGGCTCGATCCTCGGCTTTAGCCTGCCGAACTTCTGGCAAGGCATCATGCTCGTGCTGATTTTTTCGGTGACGCTCGGCTGGCTACCGTCGGCCGGCCGTGGCCAACCCGGGACGCTGTTCGGTATCCACACCAGCCTCGCGACGTGGGACGGCCTGCGGCACCTGCTGCTGCCGGCACTCAATCTGTCGCTCTTCAAGATGTCGCTCGTCACGCGCCTCACGCGCGCCGGCGTGCGCGAAACGCTGCCGCTCGACTACGTGAAGTTCGCCCGGGCCAAAGGCTTGCGCGAGCGGCGAGTGATCTTCGTCCATGTCCTGAAGAACATCCTCATTCCCATCGTCACCGTCGTGGGCATGGAGTTCGGTTCGTTGATCGCATTCGCTACGGTGACGGAAACGATCTTCGCATGGCCGGGGGTCGGCAAACTGATCATCGACAGCATCACGAAGCTCGATCGTCCGGTCATCGTTGCCTATTTGCTGATCGTGGTCGCAATGTTCACGGTACTGAACCTCGTCGTCGACATCATCTATTCGCTGCTCGATCCCCGCGCGCGGCTGGAGGCGGTATGAGAGGCAGCGCGACTCTTCCTTCGTGGCGTATCGATCGCAATACGACGCTCGGCATCGTGCTGCGCAGTCTGTTCGGCAAGCCGGCCGTCGCTGTCGCGACCTGCATTTGTCTTGCGCTCGTTGCCATCGCTGTACTTGCTCCTTGGATCGCGCCGCAGAATCCGTACGATCTTGCCTCGCTCGATATCGTCGATGGCCGCCTCGCGCCCGGTACGCGTGGCGCGAGTGGCCATCTGTACCTGCTCGGCAGCGATGCGCTTGGGCGCGACATGTTCGCCGCAATGATGTATGGGCTACGCATCAGCCTTGGAGTCGGTCTGCTGAGCGGCGTTTTCGCGATGACGCTCGGCACGACGCTGGGCCTCGTCGCCGCGTACTTCGGCCGTCACGTCGATACCCTCGTGATGCGAGCCGTCGATCTCACGCTCGGTTTTCCGACGATTCTCGTCGCGCTGATGATGCTTGCCATTCTCGGTCAGGGTGTCGACAAGGTGATCCTCGCGCTAGTCGCCGTGCAATGGGCCTATTTCGCCCGCACCGTGCGAGCAGTCGCCGCCGTCGAACGCCGCAAGGAATATATGGAGGCCGCGCTGTGCCTCGGTTTGAGCCACAGGCGCGCATTGTTCAGCCAGTTGCTGCCGAACTGCCTTCCGCCCGTCATCGTCATTGCCCTCGTACAGATTGCCGCCGCCATTTCGGCTGAAGCCACATTGAGCTTTCTCGGCATCGGCCTGCCCGTCACGCAGCCCTCGCTAGGTCTGCTGATCGCGAACGGCTATCAGCAATTGATCGCCGGGTTCTACTGGATCAGCGTTTTCCCCGGCCTGCTGCTGCTCGTGCTCGTTTTCAGCATGAACATCGTCGGCGACAGCCTGCGCGAAGCATTGAACCCGCGTCTTCAGAAATAGGATTTCGCATGTCACCCCCCACCCTGTCCGTTCAGAATCTGCGCACCTATTTCTTCACGGGGGCCGGTATCGCGAAAGCCGTCGACGACGCGAGTTTCGACGTCGCGCCGGGCGAGATCGTCGGGCTCGTCGGCGAATCCGGTTCCGGCAAATCGATTACGGGCTTTTCCGTACTCGGCTTGATCGACGCACCTGGGCGAATTGTCGACGGGCGCGTGCTGTTCAAAGGCGAAGATCTGACCACGCTCACGCCTGCCGCGCTTCGCCATTTGCGTGGCAATCGCATAGCGATGATCTTTCAGGATCCGATGATGACCCTGAACCCGGTTCTGCGCATCGACACACAGATGATCGAGGCGGTGCAGGCCCACACGCGCCTATCGAAGCATGCAGCGCGGCAACGTGCCCAGGACGCGCTCGCGTCGGTCGGCATACCGTCGCCGGGCGAGCGACTGCGTGCGTATCCGCATCAATTGTCAGGCGGCATGCGACAACGTGTGGCGATCGCCATCGCGCTGCTGCACGACCCGGAGCTGATCATTGCCGATGAGCCCACCACGGCGCTCGACGTCACCATCCAGGCGCAGATTCTGGCCGAAATGCAGAAGCTGTGCGCCCGCTCGCACACGGCGATGGTATGGATAAGCCACGATCTCGCGGTGGTCGCCGGACTCGCCGATCGCATTTGCGTGATGTACGCCGGCCGCGTCGTCGAGACCGGCAGCGTCGACGAGATTCTCGAACGACCGCGCCACCCGTACACGATCGGGCTGATCGATTCGCTACCCGAAAAAGCGCGCCGCGGCGAGATGCTGAGACAAATTCCGGGTATCGCACCCAGTGCGCTCCATCTGCCGGTGGGCTGCGCGTTCGCACCGCGTTGCGCCCATGCCACCGCGCTGTGCCGCAGCGCGGTGCCCCCGGTCAGCGGGGAAGCCGTTCATCGATACCGTTGTTTCCATCCACGTTCCGGAGCGCGCGCATGAACGCACCCCACGTCATGGTGCCGATGGTCGAGGTCGACCACGTGTCGCGCCGCTTCGTTCGTCGTCTGAATTACGCGGAGCGAATCGCCGGCTGGCTCGGCGCGCGCGCCGCGGAACACGTCGTCCACGCAGTCGACGACGTCAGCCTGACGATCCATCGCGGCGAAGTGCTCGGCCTCGTCGGCGAGTCCGGCTGTGGAAAATCGACGCTAGGCCGGCTGCTGGCCGGAATCGGTGCACCGTCGAGCGGCTCGATCCGCACAATCGAGAAAACTGCCGAGCCGTCCGCGCTCAGCAGTGCGCCCGACGGCGTTCGCGCTGGCCGCCCCACTGCGCGGCACCGGCTGGCCACGCAGATGATTTTCCAGGACCCGCTGTCATCGCTGAATCCCCGTAAGCGCGTGCGCGACATCATTGGCGAGGCGCCACTCGTACACGGATTCGTGGAGCGAAAACACCTCGATGCCTATGTCGTGGACGTGATGGAACGCGTCGGACTGAATCCCGAGTTCCGCGATCGTTTCCCGCATCAGTTTTCCGGAGGCCAGCGTCAGCGCATCGGTATCGGCCGGGCCTTGGCGGTGAAGCCCGATTTTCTGATCTGCGATGAGTCGATTGCGGCACTCGACGTGTCGATCCAGGCGCAGATCATCAATCTCTTCGTGCAACTGCGCCGCGATCTCGGCCTCACGTATCTGTTCATCAGCCATGACCTGGGCGTGGTCGAGCACATCAGCGATCGCGTTGCGATCATGTATCTCGGCCGCATCGTCGAAACCGCGCCGACCGTCGAACTGTTTGCCCATCCGCAACATCCGTACACGATCGCGCTGCTGGCGCAAGTGCCGCGTCTGTCGAATCGCAAGCGGCAATTCGAGTCGATTCAAGGCGAAGTTCCATCGCCGCTCGCCCCGCCCGACGGCTGTCATTTCCACCCACGCTGTCCCCATGCAACGCAGCGTTGCCGCACCGAGCGTCCGCTGCTGCGTTCGAGCGGCCGCGCTCATGAGGTCGCATGTCATCTGGTGGAGGTGCAATGAACGCAGTGATTTCATTCATGCGCCGACGCGAAGTGAGGCGATCGGCCACGATCGCATTGGTGTGGGCGCTGATGTTTTCCGGTTCGTCCGCCATTGCACAGGCTCGTTCGCTGACGATGGCCCTCGCTTCCGAGCCGTCGTCGCTCGACCCGCTGTTCTCGCGCACGCAGAACAATATGCAGACCGCCGAAAACATGTTCGAGAGGCTGATCGAGCAGGACGAGAATCTGCGGATCCGGCCCGGACTTGCGGTGTCGTGGCGCGCCGTGGATCCGCTTACGTGGGAATTCCACCTGCGCCCGAACGTACGATTCTCCGACGGTTCGCCGATGACTGCGGACGACGTCGCGTATTCGCTGCGCCGCGCGCGATCGGTGCCCAATAGTCCCGCGCCTTTTTCCGGGGCCGTGGCCAACATACAGCGCATCGAGATCGTCGACCCGCTGACGCTGCGCATCCTGACGAAGACGCCGTCACCCGCGTTCGTGGAGCAGATAGGGCTCGTGTATATCGTGTCGCGGCATGCAACCGCGGGGCACGCGAGCGAAGACTACCGCCTGCCCGCGATCGCGGTCGGCACCGGCCCCTATCGTCTCGCCCGCTGGATTCCGGGCGATCGTCTGGAGCTCGTACGTAACGACTATTACTGGGGCAAGCGGCCGGATTTCGACACCTGCACGATCCGTTTCATGTCGAACGACGCGGCCCGACTGTCGGCTTTGCTCTCCGGCTCCGTCAGCTTGATCGACAACGTCCCCCCGGTCACCATCGATCGCCTGCGCCGCGAACGAAACGTGACGCTCTTTTCCGGTCCATCCGCGCGGCTCATCTATCTCGCGCTCGATTCGTCGCGCGATTCCTCGCCGTTCGTCACTGCCGCCAACGGGGCAAGCGTCGCTCGCAATCCACTGCGCGACGTCCGCGTGCGCCAGGCGATCTCGAAGATGATCGATCGCGACGCGATCACCCAGCATCTGCTCAACGGCGCGGGGCTGCCGGCCGCGCAAATAGTGCCGCCGGGCATGGGCGGTCATGACCCGCAGCTCAGGCCGGACCGATACGACCCCGCGGGCGCGCGGCGCCTGCTTGCCGAGGCCGGCTATCCCGAGGGTTTCGGGCTGACGATCCATTCGTCGAACGATCGGTTCGCAAGCGATGGCGATCTTGGGCAAGCACTGGGACAAATGCTCGCACGCGGCGGTATCACGGTGAACGATGTGGTCACACGGCCCTACAACGTGTATGCCGGCGCCGCCGCGCGACGCAGCTATAGCGCATTCATCTTTAGTTTCGGCAATACGACGAGCGATTCCGCGATCGGGCTGACCAATGTGCTGGCGAGCTACTCGCGCGAAGCGGGCACCGGTGCCTTCAACCGCACTCGCTATTCGAATCCGACGCTCGACAGGCTGCTGCGCGAAGCCGCCGCGACCTTCGATCCCGCGAGGCGCGAGCAACTGCTGCAAAACGCCGCGCAGGCGGGCTTCGGGGACTACGGCATCGTGCCGCTTTATTTTCCCGTGGACTATTGGGCGGCACGCGACGGCGTCATTTTTCATCCAAACAAAGCTGAACGCACTTCGCTGCTCTTCATCGAGACTCGACATGACTGATGCTTCATTGCGTAACGGAGCGCTTCCCGCCGATTCGACGCTCGCCCCCCTTCGCGACATCATGGTGCCCATGCGCGATGGCGTGCGGCTTGCCACCGATGTGTACTTCCCCCTGGGTTACCGCCTCGGCGAGGATGCGCCGTTGCCCGCGATTCTCGAACGCACGCCCTATGGAAAATCCGACATCTCCCGCTCGGAAGTCCATCACGGTCGGCCGCCCGCGAATCGCGCCGATGTAGCACGCTACTTCGCCGCGCGCGGCTACGTTGTCGTCCTGCAGGATTGTCGAGGGCGCTATCACTCCGAGGGCACATTCACGAAGTATGTTGCCGAAGGGCCGGACGGCTTCGACACGATCGAATGGATCGCGCGACAGCCCTGGTCGGACGGCAAGGTCGGCACGATGGGACTGTCGTACGCGGCGCATACGCAACTCGCCGCGGCCTGCCTGAATCCGCCGGGGCTCGCGTGCATGGTGCTGGACTCGGGCGGCTTCGCGAACGGCTATCGGTGCGGTATCCGCCAGGGCGGCGCCTTCGAGTTGAAGCAGGCGACGTGGGCGTTCAACCGGGCGAAGAACAGCGTGGCCGCTGAGAATCCGCTCGTCGCGGCGGCGCTGAACGCGAGCGATCTGCGTGAATGGTTTGGGCGGATTCCTTGGCGGCCGGGGCACTCGCCGCTGGCGGTGGTGCCGGAATACGAGCGCTATCTGTTCGAGCAGTGGACGCGCGACGTTTTCGACGACTACTGGAAACAGCCGGGCATTTATGCCGAAGGCTATTACGGGACGATGACGCGCGTGCCAACGGTGCTGATGTCGAGCTGGTACGACGCCTATGTGCGCAGCACGCTCGAGAACTTCGCCGCGCTGTCCGGGACCGCCGGCGCCCCGACCTATCTGATCATGGGGCCATGGCTGCACGGCGACCGCAACGTTTCGTACAGCGGCGACGTCGAATTCGGGCCCGAGGCGGTTGTCGAAGGCCAGATCGCGGAAGACTGGCTGAGGTTTCGCGCCGACTGGTTCGACCGCTGGCTGAAGCCGCAGGATACGCCGCATGAATCCGCCGATGCTGTCGCGCGTATTTTCGTGATGGGCGGCGGTAGCGGCACGCGCAATCCGCAGGGCCGCATGGAGCACGGCGGGCGGTGGATCGGCTCGCCGCAGTGGCCGCTTCCGGGCACGCGTTTCACGCCGTTTTACCTGACGCCCGACGGTTCGCTTTGCGAGTCGGACGACGCATTGCATGCTCAGCCGTCCGAGACCTCGTACGCGTTCGACCCGTCCAATCCGGTGCCCACGATCGGTGGTGCCTTGACGTCGGGCGCGCCGGTGTTCGAGGGCGGCGCGTTCGATCAGCGCGAGGACCCGCGCTTTTTCGGCACGCGGCACCCGGGCATGCCGCTCTCGGCACGCTCCGACGTGCTCGTCTTTCAGACCGGGCCGCTCGAAGAAGACGTCGCGGTGGTCGGACCCATCGTCGTCAAGCTATGGATTTCCTCCGATGCGCCCGATACCGACTTCACTGCCAAGTTGATCGACGTCTATCCGCCCAATGCGGATTACCCGCATGGCTACGCGATGAACCTGACCGATGGAATTTTCCGTTGCCGCTTTCACGCGTCATGGGAAGCGCCGCGCCCCCTCGAAAAAGGGCGCATCTACGCGATCGAAATCGAACCGTTCTCCACGGCGAATCTGTTCAGACGCGGGCATCGGATCCGGCTCGACGTTTCAAGCAGCAATTTCCCGCACTTCGACGTCAACCCGAATAGCGGCGAACCGCCCGCGCTGGCGCGTACGCCACGCGTCGCGGTGAATAGCGTGCATTTCGGCGCGGGCCAGGCGTCGCACGTCGTGCTGCCGCTCGTTCCGGTTGCATCGCTCCAAGCAATGCCGCCGCATCGGCGGTCGAGCCGCAATACCACCTAGCAAACCCCCGGCACCGCTTCGTTTC
The DNA here is from genome assembly GCF_057351765.1 of Trinickia sp. Classification (NCBI taxonomy): domain Bacteria; kingdom Pseudomonadati; phylum Pseudomonadota; class Betaproteobacteria; order Burkholderiales; family Burkholderiaceae; genus Trinickia; species Trinickia sp. Next base: position 139,210 of record NZ_JBMRBK010000036.1, read on the forward strand.
AGGCATCGAGGCGCCGCGTTCAGCGCGGCGTCGGAGGGCGCTTTTCGCCCGCGTTTTCCGCGATGGTCAGCGCATCCGTGCCGATACGACGATTCGCGGTTCGCCGCACGCCGATTTTCAACAGCAAGTCCAATACCAAGAGGAAAAGCACCATGCGCAAACAGACAGTTCCGGCGGCACTGCTCGCCATCGTCGGTTTCGGCCTGGCGGCCGGCGGGGCACATGCCCAGTCGAGCGTCACGCTGTACGGCATCGTCGACGGCGGTTTCACTTACACCAGCAATCAGGGCGGCAAGCCGAACTATCAGGCCACGGCCGGCAACGAACAAGGCTCGCGTTGGGGCCTGCTTGGCACGGAAGATCTCGGTGGCGGCAACCACGCGGTGTTCCGCCTGGAAAACGGCTTCAATTTAATGAACGGCACGGCGAGCGCCAACGGGCGCATTTTCGGACGCCAGGCGTGGGTGGGCCTGGCGAGCGATCGCTACGGCACATTGACGCTCGGCCGACAGTACAACGCGGCGCAAGACTCCCTGGAGCCCCTGCAAGTTGCCGGCGATACCGTTCAATACGCAACGCATCCCTTCGACGTCGACGATATCAACAACACGTTTCGCACCGACAACTCGATCAAATACGTGACGCCGAACTTCCGCGGTTTGCAGATCAACGCGATGTATGCGCTGTCGGGCAATGCGGGCAACTTCGCGACGAATCGCTCCTACAGCGTCGGCGCAACTTATGCGAATGGACCGTGGCATTTGGGTGCGGCCTACGTGATGCTCGATCATCCGGCCACCGATACGACGGGCGCCATTCCGTCCGATAACTACTTTACGTTTCTCAAAGGGATCAGCCGGCAGCGCATCTATGGCGCGGGAGGTTTGTACGACATCGGCGACGCAAGCGTCGGTTTGATGTACACGAACACACGCTTCGAGCTGACGCCGGCGAACCAGTACCGGACCTACCAGAACGCTGAAGCGAGCCTGCGCTACCGGGTCACTCCCGCGTTGCACGCTGCGCTCGGCGAAACGTATACGAATGTATCGACGAACGGGAAGGTGGATTCTTGGCACTACTGGCAGACGACGGCCGGTCTGCAATACTTCCTCTCGAAATCGACGGACGTCTACGCCGACTTGCTGTATCAGCGCGCCACGAACGCCGTCGCACAGATCGAGGGCGCCTCGGGCCCCTCGAGCAGCCATACGCAATGGATGGCGGTGACGGGCATCCGTCACAAATTCTGACCCCTGGATGCCCGTAGATCGTCGATGCTTTCGATGCCGCCGTCAACTTCAATGCGAATGCGGCGGCACTTCAGCACCGCGGCAGCCAACCAGGAAATCGAAGTCGCATCCTTCATCCGCCTGCAATACGTGGTCGACATAGAGGTTGCGATAACCGCTCGCATCGGCAGGCGCCGCGCGAAGCGTTTCGCTCCATTCGGCGAGACGCGCCGTCATCTCCGCCGCCGAGATATCGAGGTGCAGTCGGCCGGCCTCGCAATCGAGTTCGATCCAGTCGCCGTTGCGTACGATGGCGAGCGGGCCGCCCGCGCGTGCCTCGGGCGCCACGTGCAAAACTACGGTGCCATAGGCGGTGCCGCTCATGCGCGCATCGGATATCCGCACCATATCGGTCACTCCCTGCGCGAGGATCTTCGGCGGCAGCCCCATATTGCCGACTTCGGCCATACCGGGATAACCCTTCGGTCCGCAGTTCTTCATCACCAGAATCGAATCGGCCGTGACATCGAGATCGGGGTCGGCGATGCGCGCCTTGTAATCGTCGAAGTTCTCGAAGACGACGGCGCGGCCGCGATGGTTCAACAGTGAAGGCGTGGCGGCGGACGGCTTGAGTACCGCGCCGCGCGGAGCGAGGTTGCCGCGCAACACACAGAGACCGCCGTCCGCGACGAGCGGATTGTCGAGCGGCCGGATCACCTCGGCGTTGTAGAGCGGCGCTTCCTGACAGTTCTCCCAGATCGAGCGGCCATTGGCCGTCAGCGCATCCGGGTGCGGCAGCAGGCCCGCATCGCCGAGCCGGCGCAGCACGGCAGGCAAGCCGCCCGCGTAATAGAACTCCTCCATCAGAAAGCGCCCCGACGGTTGCAGATCGACGATCGTCGGCGTGCCACGCCCGATGCGCGTCCAGTCATCGAGCTCGAACGGCACGCCGATGCGCCCCGCAATGGCCTTCAGATGGATGGCGGCATTGGTCGAGCCCCCGATCGCGGCGTTCGCGCGCACGGCGTTTTCGAATGCCTCGCGTGTCAGCAGCTTGGACAGGCGCAGATCCTCGAGCGCCATTTCGACGATACGCATGCCCGATAGATGGGCCAGGACATAGCGGCGCGAGTCGACAGCCGGAATCGCTGCGTTGTGGGGCAACGTCACTCCGAGCGCTTCGGCCATACAGGCCATCGTCGAGGCGGTACCCATCGTGTTGCAGGTACCGGCCGAACGCGACATGCCGGCCTCGGCCGACATGAATTCGTGTAGCGAGATCTTTCCGGCCTTGACCTGCTCGCTCAATTGCCAAACGACCGTACCGGAACCGATGTCCCGCCCTTCGTGCTTGCCGTTGAGCATCGGGCCGCCGCTCACGAGAATGGCGGGCACATCGCAGCTCGCCGCCCCCATCAACAGCGCCGGTGTAGTCTTGTCGCAGCCGGCCAGCAATACCACGGCGTCGATCGGATTACCGCGGATCGATTCTTCGACATCCATGCTCGCAAGGTTGCGCGTGAACATCGCCGTGGGACGAAGGTTGGACTCGCCGTTCGAGAAGACGGGAAATTCCACCGGAAATCCGCCCGCCTCGAAGACGCCGCGCTTCACATGCTCCGCCAGCTTGCGAAAGTGCGCGTTGCAGGGCGTCAGCTCCGACCACGTGTTGCAGATGCCGATGATCGGCTTGCCCTGGAACTCATGATCGGGAATGCCCTGGTTCTTCATCCAGCTGCGGTACATGAAGCCGTTCTTGTCGGCCGTGCCGAACCACTGGGCGGAACGGAGCTTAGCGCGTTTGTCGGTCATAGCTTGTTCGATAAAATTCTGTAAGTAGTAATACTATATCGGGACTGCCGAGGGCTGACCACTATTTGAGAAACCCAAACTTTTGGTCGAGCCGTCAATGCCCCTCGGTCTGCGATTTACGCGAGAATGCACCGTTTGGCGCGCCAACTTCTCGCAACGACCACACAGAAATAGCATGACTATTGGGTTTCGTGATCTGGGGAAAACGCTAATCGCGCCCGCATGACTCGATGCCTATAGTTTGGCTATTTCCGGGTCTGCGCAAGCGAACCGGGGATAGGCGCAAGCAACAAAGACAAACGAAGAGAAACCGGAGACACAGATGAGACGCACCGTACGCCAGACGCTTAAGGCCTTGTTTACCGTCACGCTTCTCACGGCCGCCGTTGCGGGCCATGCCGAAGACAAGAAAATCACGCTGGGCTTCGCGCAGGTCGGCGCGGAAAGCGCCTGGCGCACAGCGAACACCGTCTCGGTCAAGCAGGCCGCGAAGGATGCAGGCATCAATCTGAAGTTCTCCGATGCGCAGCAAAAGCAGGAGAACCAGATCAAGGCGATCCGTTCCTATATTGCGCAGAAAGTCGATGTGATCGCGTTTTCGCCGGTCGTCGAATCGGGCTGGGAGCCCGTGCTGCAAGAAGCGAAGCGCGCCCATATCCCGGTCGTGCTGACGGACCGGAACATCGACGTGAAGGACAAGGATCTGTACGTGACGATGATCGGTTCGGACTTCCTCGAAGAAGGCCGTCGCGCCGGCCGTTGGCTCGAGGAAACGTACAAGGACAACCCGGGCCCGATCAACATCGCCGAGCTGCAAGGCACGGTGGGCTCCGCACCCGCGAACGATCGCCACGCCGGCCTGATGGAAATCATCCAGAAGGATCCGAAGTTCAAGATCATCGCGTCGCAAAGCGGCGACTTCACGCTCGCGGGCGGCAAGCAGGTAATGGAAGCGTTCGCCAAGACCTACGGCAAGAAGATCAACGTCGTCTATGCGCACAACGACGATATGGCGCTCGGCGCGATCCAGGCCATGGAGGAAGCCGGCATCAAACCCGGCAGCGACGTGAAGGTCGTGTCGTTCGATGCCACCAAGGGCGGCTTCCAGGCGATGATCGCCGGCAAGATCAATGTCGACGTGGAGTGCAGCCCGCTGCTCGGACCGCAGTTGATGTCGGCCGTCAAAGACATTGTTGCGGGCAAGCAACTGCCCAAGCGCATCGTGACGAACGAAACGGTGTTCCCGATGAACGTCGCGGCGCAGGTCCTGCCGCAGCGTAAATACTGATCCGGCGCGCCGCAAGGCCCTGAGAACCCAAGCTTGAGCGAATGCCCATGACCGGCCCTCTCGTGCTCGAAACCGTCGGCCTTTCCAAGTCGTTTCCTGGCGTACAGGCGTTGCGCAATGTCGATCTGCATCTGTATGCAGGCGAGATTCATACGCTGATGGGCCAGAACGGCGCCGGCAAATCGACGCTGATCAACGTGCTCACGGGCGTGCATCCGCACGATGCCGGCGAAATTCGCATCGAGGGGCGTCCCGTGGACTTCGCGGCGCCGCTCGAAGCGGAGGCCGCCGGCATCCGGACGCTCTACCAGGAGGTCAATCTCTGTCCGAATCTGTCGGTCGCGGAGAACATCTTCGCGGGCCGCCAGCCGATGCGCCGCGGCGCCATCGACTGGAAAGCGATTCGCAAAGGAGCCGAAGCGGCGCTGGCACAGCTGAACGTGTCGCTCGACGTCACCAAGTCGCTCGACACGTACCCGATCGCCGTGCAACAGATGGTGGCGATCGCGCGCGCAGTATCGGTCGATGCGCGCGTGCTGATTCTCGACGAGCCGACGTCGAGCCTCGACGACAGCGAAGTCGCACGGCTGTTCGACGTGCTTCGCAAGCTCAAGCGTTCCGGCATGGCCATTCTGTTCGTCACGCATTTTCTCGAACAGACCTACGCTGTGTCGGACCGTATCACCGTCATGCGCAACGGCGAGCGCGAAGGGGAATATCTGGCGAAGGATCTGCCCGTCGATACGCTCGTCGAAAAGATGGTCGGCGACACGCGCATGGCTGAGCGGCAGGCCAACGCCGCAGCCCGCCAGGCAACGCAGGCGCCCGCCGACAGCGCCGACGTGGCGCGCTTTCAGATGAAGGGCGTAGGACGCCGCGGACTGTTGCATCCCGTCGATCTGTCGATCGAGCCGGGACGGATCGTCGGTCTCGCGGGCCTGCTCGGCTCGGGCCGCACCGAAACGGCGCAATTGCTGTTCGGCGCCGAGCGCGCCGATACGGGCACCGTGACTGTCGACGGCAAACCCGTCAAGCTGGGTTCGCCGCGGCATGCGGTGCGCCACGGCATCGGCTACTGCCCCGAGGATCGCAAGAAGGAAGGCATCGTCGCCGCGCTCTCGATCCGCGAAAACATCGTGCTGGCGCTGCAGGCGCGGCGCGGCTGGTGGCGCCCGCTCGGGCGCGCGAAAGAGCGGCGCATCGCCAATGAATACATCGCGTCGCTCGGGATCCGCGCGCGCGATGCCGAACAACCGATCGAACTGCTCTCGGGCGGCAACCAGCAAAAAGCGCTGCTGGCCCGGTGGCTCGCCATCGAGCCGCGCATGCTGATTCTCGACGAACCCACGCGCGGCATCGACGTCGCCGCCAAATTCGACATCATGGACCGTGTTCTTGCCCTGTGCGCGAAAGGCCTCGGCATCCTGCTGATCTCATCCGAACTCAGCGAGGTGTTGCGCGTAAGCCATAGCGTCGCTGTGCTGCGCGACCGGCGCAAGGTCGCCGAGCTCGCGGGCGAAAAGCTCGACGAAGACGAAGTCTATCGGCTCATCGCCGGAGGCAACGCGTCATGACAGCACGCATCGGTACTGCCCTTCGGGCCGCTTTGCGGCACCCCCTACTGTGGCCCGTGCTCACGCTCGTGCTGCTGTTCGCGCTCGACGTCGCGCATCGCGCCGATTTCCTCGCGATCACGATGCTCGACGGACATCTGTTCGGCGCACCCATCGACATTCTCAACCGTGCGGCCCCGTTGGCCATCGTGTCGCTCGGGATGACACTCGTCATCGCCACACGCGGCGTCGACATTTCCGTCGGGACCGTCGTCGCCATCGCCGGCGCCACAGCGGCCATGTTGCTGGCCGACGATCCGACGCATGTCGGCCGTGCCGTGGCGGCCGCGCTGGGCGTCGGGCTCGTGGCCGGCGCATGGAACGGCTTGCTCGTCGCGTTCGTCGGCATGCAGCCGATCATCGCGACGCTGATCCTGATGGTCGCCGGCCGCGGCATCGCCCAGTTGTTGACGGGCGGGCAGATCATTCCGATCTCGGCGCACAGCTATCTGACGCTCGGCGGCGGCTATCTCGCCGCGGTGCCCTGCTCCGTCTGGATCGCGGCCGGCGCGACGGCGGCCACCGCACTGCTCATCAATCGCACGGCGTTGGGGCTCTTCATTCGTGCGATCGGCATCAATCCGGTGGCAACGCGCCTCGTCGGATTGCGCGCGAGCGCGATCGTCTTCGGCGTCTATGTGTTTTGCGGACTGGCCGCCGCGCTCGCCGGCGTCATCACGAGTTCGAACGTGCGCAGCGCCGACGGCAACAACGCGGGCCTGTTGCTCGAACTCGATGCGATCCTCGCCGTCACGCTGGGCGGAACCTCGCTGCTCGGCGGCCGGTTCTCGCTTGCCGGCACCGTGCTCGGCGCGCTCATCATTCAAACGCTCACCTACACGACCTATTCCATCGGCGTGCCGCCCGAAGCGACGCTCGTCGTCAAAGCGATCGTCGTGCTGCTCGTGAGCATCATTCAATCGGCAAGCGCGCGCGAAACGATCGTCCGGCTCATCGGACGTGCGGTCGTGCTGGCGCGCGTCAAACCTGTCAACGAGGCGGCCAAATGAGAGCCGTATTGCAGCGACTCATCGATCCGCGCACGCTGCCGATCGCCGTTACCGTCATCCTCTTTGCCGCGCTGTTCGGCTTTGGCTCGGCGATGTACACCGGCTTCGGTTCGCTACAGGTCCTCGTCGGACTGCTCGTCGACAACGCGTTCCTGCTGATCGTGGCGATCGGCACGACGTTCGTCATCGTCTCGGGCGGCATAGACTTGTCCGTCGGGGCCGTGGTGGCCTTCACGACGATTCTTTGCGCGATCCTCTCCGAACGGCTGCATTGGCCGGTCTGGGCCATTGCGCCGCTCGTGCTCGTGCTCGGTGCCGCATACGGTGCCGCGATGGGCGCGTTGATCCATTTTTTCAAGCTGCAAGCGTTCATCGTCACGCTGGCGGGCATGTTCCTCGCCCGCGGCGCGTGCTTTCTGATCACCACACAGTCGATCGAAATCCATGAAGCATCGTTTCATGCGTTGGCGAGCTTTCATGTACCGGTCGGCAGCGGCGATCTCAACGCGGGTGCGTTGATCGCGCTCGCCATGCTGGCAGTGGCGATCTACGTGGCGCACTTTACGCGCTTCGGCCGCAACGTCTATGCGATCGGCGGCAACGAAAAGTCGGCACTGCTGATGGGTTTGCCCGTCGCGCGCACGAAGATCGGCGTCTATGCTTTCGGCGGACTGTGTTCCGCGCTCGGCGGTCTCGTCTTCACGCTTTACGTGCTGTCGGGCTATGGCCTGCAGGCGCAAGGCATGGAACTCGACGCCATTGCCGCGGCCGTCATCGGCGGCACGCTGCTTACCGGCGGCGTCGGCTATGTCATCGGTTCGGTGTTCGGTGTCGGCGTGCTCGGCACCATTCAAACGCTGATCACGTTCGACGGTACGCTCAGTTCGTGGTGGACCCGCATCGTCATCGGCGCGCTGCTCTGCGTGTTCTGCCTGCTGCAGCGCGTAATCGAGCGGCAGGCCGCGCGCCGCAAGGCAAACGGCTCGGGATTGGGCGGCCATGCGGCCGCCGTCGACGAAACCCGCCCCTCGGACGAAGGCGCCCTGCCCTTGAGTCTGAACGAGCGCGCGCTACCCGCTCAGGCGAACATCCGATAGCTTTCAACCAGGAGTCGAATTGTGGTGACCTTTTCCCGACCGTTCTCGGGTCTCTTTCCTGTCGCACCGACGCCGTTCACCGAATCGGGCGACCTCGATCTCGACGGCCAGCGCCGTGTGATCGACTGCATGGTCGACCAGCGTGTCGACGGCATCTGCATTCTGGCCAACTACTCCGAGCAATATGCGCTGACCGACGCCGAGCGCGATACGCTGATCGACGTTTGTCTCGAGCAGACGGCTGACCGCGTGCCCGTGATGGTCACCTGCAGCCACTTCACGACGCGCATCGCGGCCGACCGTGCGCGGCGTGCCGCAGCGGCGGGCGCGAGCCTCATCATGGTCATGCCGCCCTACCATGGCGCGACGATGCGCGTGGACGAAGCGGCGATGTTCGAGCATTTCGCGCGTGTCGCCGAAGCGGCAGGCGTGCCGGTCATGATTCAGGACGCGCCGCTCTCGGGCGTGGCGCTCAGCGTGCCGTTCCTCGCGCGTATCGCGCGCGAGCTGCCGCTCGTGCGCTACTTCAAGATCGAAGTGCCGCAAGCGGCGGCCAAGCTGCGCGCATTGATCGCCGCGGGCGGCGACGTCATCGAAGGGCCGTTCGACGGCGAAGAGGCCATCACGCTGATGCCCGACCTCGATGCCGGCGCAACCGGCACGATGTCGAGCGCGTTGCTGCCCGACCTGATCCGGGAAGTCTTCGACGATTTCCGGGCCGGGCGACGCGAAGAAGCGCGCCAAGGCTACGCGCGCATCCTGCCGCTCATCAACTACGAAAACCGCCAGTGCGGCTTGCGCGCCACCAAAACCGTGATGATGGAAGGCGGCGTGATCAAGAGCGACGCCGTGCGCCATCCGCTCGAAGCGTTGGCGGGCGCGACACGCGCCGAGCTGCTCGAGCTGGCGCGCGAAGCGAACCCGCTTGCACTGCGCTGGGGCCGGTAAGAAGCAAACAGGCGAGACGATTCATGAGTCACACACTGAAGTTGGGCCTCGTCGGCATCGGAAAGATCGCGCGCGACCAGCATCTGCCGGCGATTGCCGCGGATGCCGGCTTCGAGCTCGTGGCCTGCGCGAGCCGCCATGCCGAAGTCGAAGGCGTACACAACTATTCGACCATCGAGGAGATGCTGGCCCACGAGCCGCATCTCGATGCGGTTTCACTGTGCGCGCCGCCGCAGGTGCGCTTTGCGCAGGCACGCGCGGCGCTCGAAGCCGGCAAGCACGTCATGCTCGAAAAACCGCCCGGCGCGAGCCTGCACGAGATCGAGGTGCTGCGCCAGCTGGCGCGCAAGGCCCGCCGCACGCTGTTCGCGAGCTGGCATTCGCGCCACGCGCCGGCCGTGGAGCCTGCGCGCGCGTGGCTCGCCTCGCGCGAGATCCAGGCTGTCGTTGTGAACTGGAAAGAGGACGTACGCAAATGGCACCCTGGACAAAAATGGATCTGGCAACCCGGCGGCCTCGGCGTATTCGACCCGGGCATCAACGCGTTGTCGATCGTAACGCGCATCTTGCCGCGCGAAATCGTGCTCAACGCCGCGACGCTGCACTTTCCGTCAAACACACAAACGCCCATCGCGGCGAGCCTTGTCTTCGCCGACGAGCACGGTGCGCCCGTGCGTGCTGAGTTCGACTGGCGCTATGGCGCGACCGAGCAATGGCAGATTGCGGTGACCACGAACGTCAGCCGATTGCGCATCGACGCGGGCGGCAAAACGCTCGAGATCGACGGCAAGCCTGTCGATGTCGGCCCTGAACGCGAATACCCGTCGCTTTACGCACATTGGCGGCAATTGATCGAGCGTGGCGAAGAGGATGTCGATGTGCGTCCGCTACGCCATGTCGCCGACGCGTTCTTGCTCGGCACGCGGCGCGAGGTCGAACCGTTCGTCGACTGAATAAACGAACGCCAACCCGAATCCCAAACCAACGAACCGAGTTGAGGAAAGCCGCAACAAGCGGCGTTGATCGACGTATTACCACACCACCGGTCTATCGAGACCGACACCCAGGAGACAAGTATGACCAGCAAGCTTCGCCGCTTCACGTTGTGCGCCGCCGTGGCGATGACGTTCGCCGCACCGTTCGCCATGCAAAGCGCAGTCAAGGCGGAAGAGCCGCTCAAGATCGGTTTTCTCGTGAAGATGCCCGAGCAGGCATGGTTCATCAACGAACAAAAGGCTGCCACGGCGCTCGGCAAGCAAGACGGCTTTTCGGTGGTGAACATCGGCACGCCCGATGGTGAAAAAGTACTGGCCGCCATCGACAACCTCGGCGCACAAGGCGCGAAGGGTTTCGTGATCTGCGCGCCCGACGTTCGCCTCGGCACGGCCATCAAGGCCCGCGCCAAGAAGTACGGCATGAAGTTCGTGACCGTCGACGATCAGCTCGTCGACTCGGCCGGCAAGCCGCTCGCGGATGTGCCCCACCTCGGCATGTCGGCGTTCAAGATCGGCAATCAGGTCGGCCAGGCGATTTCGGACGAGATGAAAAAGCGCGGCTGGAAGCCCGAGGAAGTCGGCGCGATCCGCATCACCGACTATGAACTGCCGACGGCCAAGCTGCGCACGGATGGCGCGACGAAGACGCTGCTCGACAACGGCTTCAAGAAGGAAAACATCTTCGACGCCCCGCAAAAGACGACCGACGACGAAGGCGGCTTCAACGCGGCATCGCCGGTGCTCTCCAAGCATCCGAACATCAAGAAGTGGGTCATCTACGCGCTGAACGAAGAGACGGTGCTGGGCGGCGTGCGCGCCACCGAGCAGGTGCACATTCCGTCGAAGGACGTGATCGGCGTGGGCATCAACGGTGCGGGCGAAGCGTTCGCCGAGTTCCAGAAGAAGGAACCGACGGGCTTTTACGGCACGATTGCCGTCAGCTCGACGAACCACGGCAAGGACAGCACCGAAAACCTCGTGAACTGGATCAAGAACGGCAAGCAGCCGCCGGCCGACACCCAGACGACGGGCAAGCTGATGACGCGCGACAACTGGCAAGACGTGCGCAAGGAACTCGGGATCTAAAGGCATGCATAACGCGAACGACATCGCCGAAGCCGCGGCGCCCGCACGGGCGCCCGGCGACGCCGCCTCCCCTTATCTGGAGCTCGACGGCATCACGGTCAGCTTCCCTGGCGTACTCGCGCTCGACCGCGTTTCGTTGAACGTGCGCTCGGGCGAAGTTCACGGGCTCATGGGGGAAAACGGCGCGGGCAAATCGACTCTGCTCAAGGTTCTTTCGGGTGTGAACGATCCGCAGGCCGGGACGTTACGCTTGGGCGGTGTCGAGCAGCGTTTCTCGGGCACCAAGGCGGCCATCGATGCCGGCATCGCCATCATCTACCAGGAACTGCATCTGGTGCCCGAACTGACGGTGGCGGAAAACCTGATGCTCGGGCAGTTGCCGAGCCGGCTGGGCGTGCTCGACGAGCGTGCGCTCATGGCACGCGCCACCGACACGCTCACGCGGCTCGGCGAACGGATTGATCCGAACACACAGGTCAAGCATTTGTCGATCGGTCAGCGTCAGATGATCGAGATCGGCAAGGCGCTGATGCGCGACGCTCGCGTGATCGCGTTCGACGAACCGACGAGCTCGCTTTCCTCGCGCGAAACCAAACAGCTCTTTCAGATCATCGACGGGCTGCGCGCGGAGGGTCGCGCCATCATCTATGTGACGCATCGCATGGACGAAGTCTACGAGCTGTGCGATCGCGTCACCGTTTTCCGCGACGGCCATTCGATCGAGACGTTCGATGCCGTCGAAGGCCTCGATCGCGACCGGCTGATCAGCTGCATGATCGGCCGCTCGATTCGCGACGTCTACGGCTACCGGCCGCGCCCGAGCGGCGACGTGATGATCGAAGCCAAGGGGTTGATGGGGCCGGGTCTTTCCGAGCCCGCTTCGTTCTCGGCGCGCCGCGGCGAGATCGTCGGCTTTTTCGGTCTCGTCGGCGCCGGGCGCTCCGAACTCATGAAGCTCGTGTGCGGGGCCGTGAAGCCGAGCGGCGGTCATGTCGAATTGAATGGCAAGCGCGTTTCGTTTTCGACGCCGCGCGATGCGGTGCGCGCGGGCATTGCGCTGTGCCCCGAGGATCGCAAGCAAGAAGGGATCGTGGCGATCGCCTCCGTGGCGGACAACCTGAACATCAGCGCGCGGCGGCACTTCAACATCGCCCGGTTCATGCTGAACGAGCGGCGCGAGCGCGAGCTCACCGACGATTACATCGCCAAACTGTCGATCAAGACACGCGACGGCGATACCCCGATCGGCAAGCTCTCGGGCGGCAATCAGCAAAAGGTCATCCTGTCGCGCTGGCTGGCCGAGAAGATCGACGTGTTCGTCATGGACGAGCCGACGCGCGGTATCGACGTCGGTGCCCGCGCGCAGATCTACGAGTTGCTCTATGAACTGGCCGAGACCGGCCGCACGGTGCTCATGGTTTCGAGCGACCTGGCCGAGGTCATCGGTGTAGCCGATCGCGTGATCGTAATGAAGGAAGGCCGCGTGGTCGGCGATCTGCCGAAGGCGGACGCTACCCCCGATCAGCTGATCAAGCTCGCTTTGCCGCAATAACCCGCAATAACCGTACAGCAATCGCTTCGAACCGGCGTGCGCCCGAGCATCCAGCCCGGGCGGCACCCACGAATGAGAGACATCATGCAACAACCACCGAGCATCCGCCCCGCCGCCGAGCCGGCCCTGTCGTCGCAAGCCGCCCCGCACGAGTCGCCTTCTTTCGGGACGAGAGCCTGGCGTCTGGCCAACAAGTCCGGCATCGTCATGGTCTTCGTCATCCTGTTCGCGATACTGGCGCTGGCGGTACCGGACTTCCTGACGAGCCGCAACATGCAGGGGCTGCTGCTTTCGGTCACCCTCATCGGCTCCATCGCCGTCACGATGATGTTCGTACTGGCGCTCGGCGAAGTGGACCTCTCGGTCGCCTCGATCGTCGCGTTCTCCGGGGTCGTCGCCTCGATGCTGATCACGGCCACGCATAGCGTCGTATTCGGCGTCACGGTTGGCGTGCTGGCGGGCGGCGCGGTCGGTCTCGTCAACGGCGTGCTCGTGGCGCGCTACAAGATCAATTCGCTCATCGTCACGCTGGCCATGATGGAAGTCGTGCGCGGGTTGGCTTATATCGTTTCGAACGGCGATGCGGTCATGATTTCCGAAGAAAGCTTCTTCAATCTTGGCGGCGGCTCGTTTCTGGGCATTTCCTATCCGATCTGGAGCAATATCGTCGGCTTCATCGTGTTCGGCTTTTTGCTGAGAAAGACGGTATTCGGCAAGAACGTGCTGGCCGTGGGCGGCAACTCAGAGGCGGCGGCGCTCGCGGGCCTGCCCGTCACGCGCATCAAGGTCGCGGTGTTCGTGCTGCAAGGACTCGTCACGGGCTTTGCCGGTGTCATGCTGGCCTCCCGGATGAGTCTTGGCGATCCGAAGACTTCGGTGGGTCTCGAACTCGGTGTCATCTCCGCTTGCGTGCTCGGCGGCGTTTCGCTGACGGGCGGCGTGGCGACGATCTCCGGTGTGCTGGTCGGCGTGTTGATCATGGGCTCGGTGCAAAACGCGATGAGCCTCATGAACGTGCCGACGTTCTACCAGTATCTGATTCGCGGCGGTATCCTGCTGCTCGCCGTGCTGTTCGACCACTACCGCCGTACGCGGCGCGTGCGTTAAGCGCACGGTGCGGCGCGCGGCGAGTCGTCAGCTCTCGCGCGCCCGAATCGCCCGCTCCATGCGTCGGTCGGGAATGAACCACATGAGCGCGACCGCGACATAGAGAAGCGCCCCCACGCGCGGAAAATCGGCCGCCGCCAACGCGATTCCGAGCGCGTAGAGTACAACCGACGCCTTGCCCTTCATGTCCCGCCCGATCACCTGTGCCAATCGGCTCTCGGCGCCGTGGTGCCGCACGAGCCGCGTTTGCAGGATGTGATAGGCCGACGCGCAGGCAAAAAGGTCGACCCCGTAGCAGACGGTCGGCCAACGGGCGAAGTGGTTCTCTCCCATCCAGCCGGTTGCGAAAGGCAGCAGCGACAGCCAGAACAGCAGATGCAGATTCGACCAGAGCACGCTGGCATCGACGCTGCGGCTGGCCTGAAACATATGGTGGTGGTTGTTCCAGTAAATGCCGACATAGATGAAGCTGAGGACGTAGCTTGCCACCGTCGGCCATAGCGGAGCCAGCGCGGCAAGCTCGGCGCTATGCGGTACCTTGAGCTCGAGCACCATGATCGTGATGATGATGGCGAGCACGCCATCGCTGAATGCTTCGAGCCGGTTCTTTTCCATAGATTCGACGATATCTTTGTCCTGACGGGCCTTTCACGCCGATGCGATATTACGCGAATACGGCGCGGGCCTGAAATGCCCTCCTCCGTCGCGCAAACCCCTACCGCGGGCGATTCCCGCTTTGGCAGTGCCCGAGCCAAGCAGGCAGAATCGCGTAACATTGCACATTGAGCTCGATGAAGCCCTATTCTCGATCCGATATCGGCCAACTCGCCATGCAGCCGATACCGCCGCCGTAAGGAACGAATTCGCCATGACCGAAGTACCGGCCTTTTTCAACCTCTATCGCCACAACTTCGCGCGGCTCGCGGTCGCGGTCCCGCCCGTGCGCGTCGCGGACCCCGCCGTCAACGCGCGCGAGACGATCGCACTGATGCAAGAGGCCGATGCCCGCCATGCGCTCGTCACGCTGTTCCCCGAACTCGGCTTGTCCGGTTACGCCTGCGACGACCTGTTCCACCAGCAGGCGCTGCTCGAGGCCTGCCTGATCGCGCTGAGCGATATCGTCGCCGCGTCGCGTCAATTATCGACGACGGCGATCGTCGGTCTGCCGCTCGTGATCGATGGCCTACTGTTCAACTGCGGCGCCGTCGTGCATCGGGGCCGTCTGCTCGGCATCGTACCGAAAAACTACCTGCCGAATTACCGCGAATTCTACGAAGGACGGCAGTTCGCCGAGGCCTCCTGCCTGCACCGCGAGTCGATCGATCTCATCGGACAAACCGGTATTCCTTGCTCGCCCGATCTGCTCTTCCGGATCGAAGGGCAGCCGCTTTTCACGTTTCACATCGAAATCTGCGAGGACCTCTGGGTACCGATCCCGCCCTCCTCGTTCGCCGCGCTGGCAGGTGCAACGGTACTGCTCAATCTTTCGGCGTCGAACGTGACGGTCGGCAAGGCCGATTACCGGCGCTTGCTCGCGAGCGGTCAATCGGCTCGCTGCCTGGCAGCGTACGCCTATAGCGCCGCGGGCGTCGGCGAATCCACGACGGATCTTGCGTGGGACGGCCACGGAATGATCTACGAAAACGGCAACGCACTGGCCGAAACCGAGCGCTTCGCCGACAAGGCACAACTGATCTGCGCCGATATCGACCTCGATCGACTCGTCGAGGAACGGATGCGGCAAACGACGTTCGGCGATTCGGTCCGTCTGCATCGCGACACCACAGCGCGATTCCGCACCGTCGACGTGCCGGCTGCCGTGCCGACCGGCATCCATCTGCCGCTCGCTCGCCGCTACGAACGTTTCCCGTACGTGCCGGCCGATCCGGCACGGCGCGGCGAACGGTGCCGCGAGATCTACGATATCCAGGTACAAGGTCTCGTCACGCGCATGCGTGCCGCTAAAACGAAGACCCTCGTCATCGGCATATCGGGCGGCCTCGATTCGACACTCGCTTTGCTCGTGTGCGTGCGCGCCGTCGATCGGCTGCAGTTGCCGCGCAGCGCGATCATCGCCTGTATTCTTCCCGGCTTCGGCACCGGCGAACGTACGCTCGGCCAGGCTCGTCGCCTCGTCGCCGCGTTCGGCTGCCGAACGAACGAAATCGATATTCGCCCGAGCTGCATGCAGATGCTTCAAGACCTCGGGCACCCGTTCGCTCTCGGCGAAGCGGTTCATGACATTACGTTCGAGAACGTGCAGGCGGGCGAGCGGACGAGTCACCTCTTTCGCATCGCCAACATGCATGGCGGTCTCGTAGTTGGCACCGGCGATCTCAGCGAACTCGCGCTGGGCTGGTGTACCTACGGTGTCGGCGATCACATGTCGCACTATGGCGTCAACGCGAGCGTGCCGAAAACGCTGATCCAATATCTGATTCGGTGGACCGCCGATGAAAGCGGACTCGATGCGCCCGCCGCCGCGGTCTTGCGCGATGTGCTCGAGACCGATATCAGCCCCGAGCTGATTCCGCCGGGCGAGGACGGGACGATTCAGCTCACCGAAGCAGCGGTCGGCCCGTACGAGTTGCAGGACTTCAACCTCTACTATCTGCTGCGTTTCGGCTACCGCCCCTCGAAAGTGGCGTTTCTCGCCTGGACCGCATGGCGCGACCGTACGCAAGGGGCATGGCCGGACCTGCCGGACGAAAAGCGGCACGAGTACGACATCGCGGACATCAAACGCTGGCTGGCCGTATTCCTGCGGCGCTTTTTCGAGCAACAGCAGTTCAAGCGTAGTTGCCTGCCGAACGGGCCCAAGGTCGGTTCGGGCGGTTCGCTTTCGCCGCGCGGCGACTACCGCGCGCCGAGCGACGCGAGCGCAAACGCATGGCTGACCGACCTCGATACCGTACCGGACACGGAGGACGGCAAGCGCGCCTGACGCAAGCTCGTCAAACCTCTCCCGTGTACTCGCCGCGCGCCGGATATGCATGCTCGATCGTGAAATCGACGGCTTTCAGCAATTCGGCGAAGCTTGGCCGGACGAACGGCATCGATTGAACCGACGCGTAGTAAATCGTCCTGTCGGACTTGATCAGAAACACGCCCGGCTCGGAAAAGAGCGCGGGCTCTTCGATGCCGATCGACGTCTTTCCGCGCGATGAGGAAATGTAGAGGCCCCATTCGCGCGCTTTTTCGAGCGGCAAGCCATATCCCACCGTCAATCGATCGGCGCCGATCTTAGTCGCCATCTCTCGTGCCCGTGCTTCGTCGTCCGAGCTGATGGCGATAGTCGTCACCCCGCGCTGAGCGAATTCGGGTGTCAGCCGCTCGAGCTCCCGGAGATACATCGCGCAAATCGGGCAATGCAAGCCCCGATAAAAGCAAATCAAGGTCAGATAATCGGGCGTTTGGTGCGCGAGATCGAATCTGCCGCCGCCGAGCGTGGCGACACTGAGTTCCGGTGCGGCCTGTCTGGGTATCAACATCTGTCTTTCCTCCTTGGTCATCGATGTGCCGGGCAATCCGTGATTGACGGCATGCATGAAGATTCCCATACTCTCGATCATGAGGAGTCCGAATTGCATGATTAAAAATCCGATATCCCCGAAGCCCGACCGACTTTCCGCGTTTTTTCGCGCGTTCGACTTCACCGCGAGGGCGTTCTCGCCCGACGACCGCGCAAGCGACGCGACGCTGACGGTCAAAGGATCCGCGAATGCGGCGCGCAGCCTCGTTCTGACGATCGGTCCGCCCGTCGCCGCGGCCGATAGCGAGGGGCTCGCCGCTGTTTCGTTATGCTTCGGCGGTCCGCTGAACCCGCTTTTGAGCGCGCTGCCCGAGCATATCGAGATCGGGCTCGAAGACGCGCCCGATCTGCGCGCGCTCGCTAGCGTACTCACCGCCGAGGCGCTCGATGTACGGTGCGGAAAGCAGACGGCGCTGGAGCGGCTTGCCGAAGTCATCGTCCTGATGGTGCTGCGGCGCACGATCGACGCCGGTGCAACGCGGCCGGGGCTGCTCGCCGGCCTGTCCCACCCCGCCCTGCATCGCGCGCTCGCTGCGATGCACGACCAGCCGTCGCGGGCATGGCGAATCGAGGATCTCGCCGCGATCGCCGGCGTTTCGCGCAGTCGGTTCATGGAGCTGTTCCGCGAAGTCGTGGGAACCACACCGAGCAGTTACTTGACGGAATGGCGCCTTGCGCTCGCGCGCCGGGCGCTCGTCCGTGGCGACCGTGTCAAATCGATTGCCGCGCATGTGGGGTTTGGCAGCGCCGCCGCGTTTTCCCGCGCGTACACGCGCCGATTCGGACACCCGCCTGTCCAGGCCCGCCTGAATTGAGGAGAGAAGTTACCGTTTGTTGCAAAGAGAGAAAGAGTTTGCAGCCCCTCACGCATATGCTTCGCGCACCAGTGACGAAGAAGAGGTGGTGACCATGAGCCCTAATCTACCAAAACTGCTCTCCGGTGCGGCGCTCGCATGCACGGCGATCCTACTTGGCGCCTGCGGCGGTGGAGGCGGCGGCGGCACGCCAACGGGCACGTTGGCCGTTCACATGACCGATGCACCGGCATGTGGCTTCGATCATGTCTATGTGACCGTGGATCAGGTCCGCGTCAACATGAGTTCGGCGGCGGGCGATAACGACGGCGGCTGGAGCGACATCACGCTTGCGACGCCGCAGAAGATCGACCTGCTGACGCTCACGAACGGCGTGCTGACGACGCTAGGCCAAACCACGTTGCCGGCTGGCCAATATCAGCAAGTGCGCCTCGTGCTCGCTTCGAATCAGGGCAACGCATTGGCCAACTCGGTTGTCGTTTCGGGTACGACGACCGAAGTCGCGCTCGCCACGCCGAGCGCGACGCAAAGCGGGTTGAAAATCATTCGCCCGTTTACCGTTGACCCCAACAGCACGGTGGATCTCGTGCTCGACTTCAACGCGTGCAAGTCCGTGGTCCAGCAGGGCAACGGCGGGTATGCGCTCAAGCCGGTCATTACGGCCACCCCCACGACGGTAAGCGGTACGATCGACGGCTTCGTCGCACCGGCCGAAGCCGGCGCGACTGTCTATGCGGAGCAAAACGGCAAAGTCATCAGCGGCACCGTTGCCGACAGCACCGGGCATTTCACTTTCGCCCCGCTCGTCGCGAGCGCAAGCAACGGCAGCTACGACGTCGTGATCGCGCAAAGCGGCGTGTCGAGCGGCGTCATTACATCGGTGCCGGTTGTCGTTGGCGCGACGACGCACATATCGACTGCTGCTCAGCCCATCACGTTGCCGGCATCCACGATGAACACCGTCAGCGGCACGGTCACCGCGTCCGCGGACGCGAGCCTGCGCGCGCTGCAAACGACGACCTCCGGCACTTACGAAATCGCCTCGGCCAACGCCAATCTGACGACGGGTGCGTACACCATGACGTTGCCGGTCAATCCGCCGTTGGTCGGCGCTTACAGCAACGCGTTGCCGATCTCCCTGACTGCCGCGACCACGTCGGCCGGTCAATATACGATCGAGGCGGATGCTGCCTCGGGTGCGACGCAGTCGAGCGCCGTCAATGTCTCGAGCGGCAGCCAGACCGTCAATTTCAGCTTCTGACACATTGCATTCAAACACCGGAGGGGCGAATGCCCCTCCCTATGCTCATAGCGGGGATTCTCGGATGAAAAAAATGATGGTGGTCCTGACTATTGCTGCCGGCGTACTCAGCGGATGCGCTGTCTATGTACCCGATCAGCCCGGCGTCGTAGTCCGCCCGCAAGGCGGCCCCGGCAATGGTTTCTGCCCACCGGGCCAGGCGAAGAAAGGCAATTGCTGACCGGCGACGATCGGACGAAAACGGGCGTGGCAAACGCCCGTTTTTTTTACCGCGCGATCTGAAACTCCGCCGCTTTGTAATGATCTGTAATTCCTGTTTCCGCCCCGGATAGGCTCGGCGCCCTGGCCGAACGAAGCTGGCGCTCCGGCCGGCTGGCCGAGCATCACATCATCCGTCGCAATACGTTGTCCTTGAACACGAAGCGATGCAAGAGCGCGGCGCCGACGTGCATGCCGATAAGCACGAGCAACACCCAGGCGAGCGCGCTATGGATATCACCCATCGCATGCCCCACGGTCGAACCCGAAGCTGCGAGCGCCGGCAATGGCAGCGCCCCGACGACCTTCACGGACCAGCCTCGCGACGACGCGTTGGCCCAGCCAAGCACGGGAACTGCGATCAGCGCAGCGTAAAGCACGAAGTGTGTGACGCGCGAAACGGTACTGAGCAGCGGCGGCAGGTCGCTCGGGGGCGGCCGGTGCGTCAGCCGCCAGAGAATGCGCACCGCCATGGCCGCGATCAATGCCGCACCGAGCGCGAGATGCCACGCAATGAGGCCGACCGGTTGCGTATCCCGGTGCACTTCGGGCATCGTCCAGCCCAGAACGAATTGCGCAGCGACCAGAGCGACCACCAGCCAGTGAAGAAGGCGCGCGACGAGCCCGTAAGTCTCGTCGCCATGTTGCTCGATGGCGGACATCGTTACCCCTTGAAAGGCCTGGAACGAATGCATCTTGCCAAGCGGACCTTAGCCGGGGCTTAGAGGTGCGCATCGCCAGTTGGATCGCATCTTGCGAAACAATCGTGATACGTTATATCATCTCACTCCACGATGATACGTTATATCGTTTCACCGATTAACGATGGGCGCTGGCAGCTTACGAGGAACGCCGTCAATTCGCCGCTGTTCCGTGCTGATCCGTGTGAAGACGCTTCCGGCAAGCGGATTCCGCTTTCGAACGAGAAAAATGACGAAACACAGAAACCTGATCAGGCGTGCGGGCTGTCTGCACATTGCCTTGAGCATTCCGCTCTCCGCACTTGCCGTCCCCGATGCTCCGGCTTTGCGCGGCGTCGTCACGGACCGGCACGGCCACGCGCTGGAACATGCCGACGTGCTTGTTCAGGACGCCGGCGGCAATACCATCGCTCACGCGCAAACAGGTCCTGACGGGCGGTTCGAAGTGGGTGGCCTCGCGTCCGGTACCTACGCGCTGAGCATCGATGCGAAAAATTTCAGCAGCAACACGCGCATCGAAACGATCGAAGCGGGCAAGCCGCTCGAGATCGATATCGCGCTCGAAAAGGGCAGCGCGCTCGACGTGAATATCGATGCGCAGCGCCTCGATCGCGCGCGCAACGGCTTTCAGCCCGATATCGGCGCGAGCGTCTACCGCGTGATGCAGGCAGACATCGACGCCATGCCGCAAGGCCAGAACACGCCACTCAATGAGGTTCTGCTGCAAATGCCCGGTGTCGCCAACGATTCCTACGGACAGCTTCACGTGCGCGGCGATCACGCGGATCTGCAGTACCGTATCAACGGCATCCTCATTCCGGAGCCGATCAGCGGCTTCGGCCAGTCGTTCGATTCGCGCATCGTCGGCCAGCTCAATCTGGTGACGGGCGCGTTGCCCGCGGAGTACGGCTATCGAACGGCGGGTATCGTCGACATCAAGACGAAGGCGGGCGACCTCGGGCAAGGCGGATCGATCGACGTCTATGGCGGCAGCCACCAGACGCTCCAGCAAAGCGCCGACGTGTTCGGCTCGCAGGGACCGCTCACCTACTACTTTTCCGGCTCCCACGGCGTGAATAACCTCGGCATCGAGTCGCCGACCGCGAGCGGCAGTCCGCCACACGATCACACGCAACGAAGCAACGGTTTCGGGTACATGTCGTACATCGTCAATCCGCTCACACGCGTGAGCGTGATGTTCGGCACGTCGACCAACTGGTTCCAACTGCCGAACACGGCTGGCCTGCCGATTCAGTACTCGCTGCAAGGTGTCTCGTCGTTTGACTCCACGAACCTGAACGAGACGCAGTCGGAGCTCAACAACTTCGCGGTAATAGCGTTGCAGGGCACGAATGGCGGCAAGCTCGACTATCAGATCGCGCTTTCCACGCGCTATTCGCGCACGCAGTTCAACCCCGATCCGATCGGCGATCTGTCGTTCAACGGCGTAGCGTCATCGGACTTCCATAGCGATCAGACGAACGGCCTGCAGACCGATTTCGTCTATCGGCTCAACGACAAACATACTGTGCGCGCGGGCGTGATGGTCCAGCAGGAGCATGCGGACTTCAACCACAGCGTATCGGTCTTTCCGGTCGACGCGAACGGCAACCAGACCTCGGATGTACCGTTCGGCATCAACGATTCGAGCAGCAAAAGCGGATACCTGTATAGCGCCTATCTGCAAGACGAGTGGAAGCTCACCGACAAGCTGACGCTGAATTACGGCATGCGCTACGACAAGCTGAACCAGTACGTTGACGCGAGCCAATTGAGCCCGCGCATCGGCCTGGTCTATCAACCCACCAACGCGACGACGCTGCACGCCGGCTACGCACGCTACTTCACGCCGCCGTCGTTCGAGCTGGTATCTCCATCGACGATCGACCTCTTCAACGGCACGACCAATCAGAGCGCCGGGACGCAAAACGATCCGGTGAAACCCGAGCGCGCTCATTATTTCGACGCCGGTATCGAGCAGAAGCTCACCCAAAATCTGACGATCGGTCTCGATGCGTACTACAAGATCGCACACGACTTGCTCGACGAGGGTCAGTTCGGTACCGCACTGATCTTCACTCCGTTCAATTATCGGTACGGCCGCGTGTACGGCGCCGAAGTCACGGCGAGCTACAAGAAGGACAACGTCTCGGCCTATCTGAACATCGCCTACAGCCGCGCGCAGGGCAAGAATGTTCAATCGGCGCAGTTCAATTTCGGACCAGACGAGCTCAGTTATATCGCCGGCAACTGGGTGTTTCTCGACCACGATCAGCGCTTGACGGCCTCGTTCGGCGGCGCTTACACGTTCGGCAACACAACGCTGAGCGCCGACGGGATCGTCGGCAGCGGCTTGCGCAGCGGCTTCGCGAACACGGACAAAGAGCCGTTTTACGCACAGCTCGATCTCGGCGCGATCAAGCGCTTCAACGAGCCGTACATCGGCAAATTCTCAGCGCGTCTCGTACTCGTCAATGCGTTCAATCGTGTTTATCAATTGCGCAGCGGCTCGGGCATCGGCGTGCAGGCGCCGCAGTTCGGCCCGCAGCGCGCGATCTACGCAGGCCTGTCGAAGATGTTTTGACGCTCGGCGCACATCGATGGAAAGGAGAACAGCTTGAACGAATGGATCAACTTGGCCGAGGCCGTACGGCTGGGCGGCTGGGCCGTGTATCCGCTGACGGTGTTGGCCGTTGCGGCGCTGGCAATCGTGCTCGATCGCGCATACGCCTTCTGGCGCTTCGCTCGCGTGCCGGTTGGATTGGCCGATGCGAACGGGCAAGCCGGGTATGACGCCGGTGAAGTCGCGGCGCAGGAACGCTTTGCGGCGCTCGAGCGATTACCGTCGCAACACGCGTTCCACCGCGTGGGGCGCCTATTCGACGAGCGCAGCGCGCCGCTGTGGCGGATCGAAACGAAGATCGATGCCGTGGCCGTGCAAATCCAGCGCGACATCGGCCGCGGACTGTGGCTCCTCGAAACGATCGTAACGGCGGCTCCGCTCGTCGGACTCCTCGGCACGATCGTCGGAATGATGCAGTCGTTCAAGCTGATCGGCACCGGACTCTTGAACCCGGCCGGCATCACCGGTGGCGTCGCGCAAGCGCTCATCGCGACGGCGCTTGGAATCGTGATCGCCCTCGTCGCGTTGTTCGCGTTCAACTTCTTCTCGCGTCGTATCGATGCGCTGATGGACGAACTCGAATCGTTCGCGAACGGGTGGCTGGCAGACCTGCGCATCGAGCAGGACGGCACCGCATCATGAAGCTTCGCCGTGCTTGCCCGGCCCGGCGTGGCCGCATCGAAATCATCCCGATGATCGACGTGATGTTCTTCCTGCTCGCGACATTCATGCTGACGTCGCTTGCGATGCAGCGGCTCGACGCGGTGCGTGTGAGTCTGCCCCAAGGCATGGCCGAACGCGTGGACCGCGACGAACCGTTGACGCTCAGCGTCACGCGTACGAATCAGATTTTCATCGACCGGCAGTCCGTGCGGCTCGATCAAGTGACGCAAGCGGTAGCGCGTCACTTGCCGCGCGACGGGAACATCCTAATAGCCGCCGATGACGGCGCCGCACACGGCGTCGTCGTGCAGGCAATGCTCGCGGCTCGGCGCGCGGGTGCCGCGCACTTCCTGGTGGCTGTACATCGTGAGTAGCGGTTGGCAGCGCCTGTTGACTGCGGCGGATGCTCCGAAAGTTCGCTTCGCGTTCGCGTGCGTGGTCGCAACGATGGCATGGGCAGGGGTGCTCGCGCATTTCGCACGGCTTTTCGCACAGGACGACCGGCCCCGGCCCGTGCCGAAAACGATCGACATGAAGCTGGTCGAGATTACGGCGCGCGCGCCTGCAGCTCAGATTGCCCCACGAGCGCAGCCGGAGCCGATGCGGCATGCCATATCGGAACGGCGAAGCCGAGCAGCGCAGCCGCTTATCCGCCATGAAGCGGTCAAGCCCACGCAGCGACAGAGCGTGCAGCAACGAAGCGCACCGCCGCCCCGCGTCGAGCCGTCCGCCGAGCCGGCCCGCGAGGCACCCTCCGCCGATGGGGGCGCTGTTCGGCCTGAATCCGTGCGGCCGAGTGCCGCGGACGCCTTGCCGGCTTCCTCATCGGTTGGCGCCGCGCAGGCGCGGCTGCTTTCCCAGCCGCTGCCGTTGCTGCCTGACGATCTGCGCGAGGACGCTTACCGCGCCGAAGCGGTAGCGCGCTTCGCCATTCACGCGGACGGCACCACGGAAGTCCAGCTGGTGAAGCCGACGTCGAATCCGCGCCTCAATCAAATCCTGCTCGAAGCGCTCCACAAATGGCGCTTCTTTCCAGCGATGGAAAACGGCCATCCAGTCGATAGTCAGCGCGACGTGCGAGTGCATTTCAACGTGAGCTGACACGACCTGCACCATCTAGCGATCAGCTGAGGCGTCTCGATGGAAACGGACCGACCGGCACCTTCTCGGGTGCCGCCGGTCGGCGGCCCAATAAGACGTTTCGCGGCAACCGGCGCTTCGCCGCGACGATGCAAGGAAGTTCCGTTCTCCCATGCGACATCAAGTTACGATGGGAACATCGGACACGCTCCGATACACGCGCCACCATACGCTCATGCCGGTAGCAGGAAGATCGGGAGCCACTCCCGTCACGATTCCCGTTCCGCCCCCTGGATCGTGCCTGCCGCACAGGTAATGACCTGCGTTGAGAAACGACGTGTAGGCGTTGGTCCCGTACGCCATGGCAGGTTGGAACTCGCCGTCCGGCAGCGCCCGTCCACCCGGTTCGAGCCTCAAGCGCGCCGCACAGGCGACCGACCAGGTCGACACGTCGTGCCCAACCGGCGTCCTTTCCGCTCCCACGAACTGTTCCGTGGCATCGCTCGTTGCAAGAACACGATACTGGCCGACATAATCGAATAGTTGAATTCGGACGCGGTCGGCAAACGACACCGGATCCCCGCATCGTTTTTTCGATCCGGCTGTAGGTACGAAGCTCCAAATATAGTCGGCGTCCTCGTGTTTTCCGGGTGCTGCTATCTCCGTGCGCAGGATAGCCGGACGGCGCTTGCTGTCCGGTGGGCGAATGACCGCTAAAAATACCGGCGTAGAGCTCGCGCAACTCCGAAACACGACAGGGTCGCCATAGCGGACCGTCTCGTCTTTTTCTGGTTCTATTATCCGCGTCGCGTCCCCGCGCGAAAAAACGATATCCATTTCAGCTCCATTTAGTGCCTGAAGCATTTTAATTTCGACAAACCGATGGTTTCAACGCAGCGAGTTTGCCCCTCCGGCGTGACTGCTCGACGCCGGACGCTTCCGACTGCATGCACGATCGTTCCGCCGCCCTGACCGACGCGCCGCGCAGGACAGTCCTGCGACGACTTCGGCAAGCGAATGGCCGTGTGCAATCTATCGATGGATAAGGAGCCGAACGGCTTACGGATCGTGATGTTGGATATGACGGAGCGGCGTGTGCATGAGAAGTCTCCAAGCGGATGGACAGCTTCGCGCCGCATCGAGTGCGTCCGATAGCGGTGTGCTGTCACGGGTACCTCTAAAACTGGCCCGCCCTTTGACGTACCAAACGGTCGCCACGGCAATGGCCCTCGGATTTTTTTATGTTGAACGCAAAATTAAATCGAGACGCATCCCTGACGCAAGTCAGGGAGTGAGTGTTTAATCGAGCGTCACGCATAATCTAATGAACAGGTCAATCCGTGTCAAGCGATGACCATGCAATAAATGCGGAGACAGAAAAGCCGATGGTTCGTAAATTCCAAAATATTTCTAAAATCCAACCAGCGCACGCCGTTTGCGACTGATCACGCGGTCCCACCCCGTTTAAAGCGGATAAAATCCGGCTTCTAATTTAACAATTTTTAAGGTTTTCCGATTTGCCATAAACAGCCGTTTTAAGCGGTACTCGGCGCTGATTTTAGCCATGTAATTGTTTTCAAGCCGTTCACGATGCTGCCGCGTCGAGCGCGACGGAACATTGTCGCGCCGCCCTGTTTGCCGGGGAATATCAGACCGCCGGACGCGCGAGCGCCGAATTCGGAACGGGATCCGGATCGGTCAAAGGAGGATGCGTCACGATCGCTTTCAGATCGACGCTGGTCTCGAGAAGCCGCGCGACGTCGGGCACCGGCCGGCGCGTCAATGGGGACGATTGACAGACCGCTTCCAACGCGCGAGCCATGTCCAGCAATTCGAAGTCGCCGCGGAACGGCCCGATTACCTGAAGGCCGAACGGCATGCCCGCGTGATCGACGCCGCACGGTAAAGCGAGCGCCGGATTCGTGACCAGCGTGACGACGTAAGTCAGCGCCAGCCAACGATAGTAATGGTCCAGCGCAACGCCATTGATCGATGCCGCATAAGGCTCGCGCCAAGGGAACGGCGACACGGGGGTGGTCGGCGCGAGAATCACATCGTATCGATCGAAAAGACGCTGGAAAGCCCGAAACAGCCGCGTTTGAGCGGCATGCGCCCAGACACAATCCGTGAGTGAGAGGCGCATGCCCATTTCGTAATTGGCGCGCGGGTTGGGACCGAGCGAATCGGGGTCGCTTTCATAGGCCTCTTGAAGTCCGGCGACGAACGCTTCAGCCCGCAATACATCGAAGCACCGGTGCGCGTCGGCAAAATCGAAATCGAGCGGCTCGCACAAGGCAAAATTGTGCTTCAGCGCCGCAACGCGCTCGCGAAACACTGCGCGAATTCCGGAATCGACCTCGCACACGCCGAAGTCCTCGGTGTAACCCACTCGCAGCCGGGACAGATCGGTCCACTGCCGAGCTCCCGCCGCGGCCGGTACCGCGTAGCTGAGCGGATCCGTATCGGAGGGTCCCAATGTGGCCAGCAATTGCAGACGAGCATCTTCGACTGTTCGCCCCATCGGTCCGACCACCGAAAGCGGCGTCCACCCAAGCGGCTTTCGGTCGCTCGGCACGAGTCCAGGCGAGGTACGCAAACCGACCACGCCGCACTTGGCCGCGGGAATACGCAGCGAGCCGCCCGTATCCGAGCCGCTCGCGAGCGGCACCATGTCGAGCGCCAGCGCGGCCGCCGACCCGCCCGACGAGCCCCCGGCGTTCAGCAACGGGTTGAACGGGTTCCCGGTCGCGCCCCATACCGGATTGAACGTGTTCGCACCGGCACCGAGCTCCGGCACATTGGTCTTGCCGACTACAATCGCGCCGGCCTGCCGCAACCGTTTCACGAGCACATTATCGGCATCGGGAATGTAGTTGCGAAAACGCGGCGAGCCATAGGTCGTCAGAAGCCCCTCGGTTTCTTCCAGATCCTTGATGCCGATCGGCAAGCCCTGGAGGATGCCCTTGCGCTCTCCCCTGGCGAAAGCGACGTCGGCTTCGCGCGCTTCACGCCGCGCACGGTCGAACGAAGTCGCGGTAAAAGCGTTCACCTTGGGATTGAACATCTCGATGCGCTCGAGACATGCCTCGAGCAACTCGAGAGCGGATACCTCGCGCGCGTCCAATAACGCGGCAAGCGCCACTGCGCTATAACGGGTCCATTCGTTTCGATTCGACATGAGCACTGACGTCCTGGCAAATTTCGGCATTCGTTGCGAATGTAGCGCAAGCGCTGAACCCGGGCCAGTGACGAATATCGAACGCACCCGTCACTTTTGGACAAGCGCGCCCGACGGCGGCAACGCGCGGCAGATTAAATCCAGAAAGCCGCGCATCAGTGGCGGGATCTGACGACGCGCGAGTGTTTGCACCTCGATCGATCGATCGCTGACGTTGAGTTCCGGCACCGGCAGCGCAATAAGTTTGCCCTCGGCGAGCCGCGTGCGAATGACGAGTTCGCCGCAAAAGGTAATGGCATCGCTTGCTGCCGTGAAGCGCAACAGCGCTTCGAGCGTCTCGCTCATGAGCACGCTTTTACAAGCGACACCCTCGCGGGAGCAGTAGATATCGATGAGCTTGCGCAACGTCGAATTCGCGGCGGGAATGGCAAGCGGATAGGCGAGCAATTCGCGAAACGAGACGCACTCGGCGCTTGCCAGCGGATGCGCCGAACCCACGACCGCGAGCACGGGCGACGGCATCGAATACACCGCCTCGATATCGGCGCTGGGGCCCAGGCTGAACGTGAAACCGATGTCGGCATCGGCCTGGCGCACGCGTTGTGTCACCCCAGCGGCGGAATCGACGCTCAACTCGAATTGGACGCGCGGCTCATGGCATCTGAAATCGGCCATGGCTTGCGGCAGGAAGTCGGCTACGAAACCCTCCGTGCAGGCAATGCGGATCGTGAAGGCCGCATCGCAGCGCAACGCCTCGATCTCCGCGCTGACCTGTTCGGCGTCGAGCAGCGAGCGGCGCGCGTAGGCGGCGAGCACCGCACCCGCCTTGCTCGGCACCATGCCGCGCGAGCACCGCTCGAACAGCGTCACGTTGAGTTCGCTCTCCAGCCGGCCAATCTGCCGGCTGATTGCCGACGGCACAACGTGAAGCCGGCTTGCGGCGTCGCTGATCGAACCCGTATTGACGACTTCGAGGAAATAGCGGACAGCCGCCTCCTGCAGAATTCTGGCATTCACATTCATGGTGCGAAGCGCGCGACGGAGTAAGTCGCGACATCATAGCGCCATACACCACGGTCCAATTTTCCGCGGCGCTTACGCTTCCTGCGCGTTGGCCGCCTGTACACCGCGTATTTTGGCTGCGCTGATCGTCAGGCTGACGAGCGTCGCGACCGCGGTGGAAGCGATGAGAAAGCCGAAGGCCGCGTCATAGGTGCCGTAGTAGGAAACGAGAAAGCCGATGACGGCCGGCGCGACGAACCCGGCGATCTGTCCACCGAAATTCACCATGCCGATGCCGGTTCCGACGAGCCGCTGAGGCAGGATTTTGGTCGGCAACGCAATGACCACCGCCAACACGAACGATTTGAAAAAATAGACGATCGCCTGAAAAGCGATAACGCCGGCGATGGTCTGTGCCGTATACATTTCGTAGAGGAAAAAGCCGGTAACCGCACAACAGGCCGTCATGAGCCGCTTTTCCTTGCCATCGAAAAAACGCGTCATGACCCAGCCGCCCATTGCCGTCGAAATGCTTGCCGCGATAAACGGCAACGGCGTCAGCAAGCCGACGGCTTTGAGATCGAGATGTCGAGCCGTCAACAAGTAGGCAGGCATCCACGCATCGAGCCCTTTATTGACGATACCCATACCGAACCACACCGTCAGTACCTTCCACATCAACGGCATTCTGAGCAATGCACGGGAGCCGGCTGCGTCGCGGGCGGCGAGCGCCTGCGTGGGCGGTTGGCCGGACGGCGTCTCGCGCGACGGCTTCACGGCCTTCACAAAGAAAAGGTAAATCAGCGCGAAGACAATGCCCGCGATGCCGATCGCCGAGAACGCGTGCCGCCAGCCGAGCGTCAGAATCAGGGGCGCTACGACGAGCGGTGCAACGAAACTGCCGACATAGTTCGACGAGACGAGCATCGCCGACATTTTCGGCCGTTCCACGCGCGGGTAGATCTCCGCGATGCCTTTGATCGAAGCGGACGGATAACCGCCCTCGCACAAGCCGAACAGAAGCCGGATGGCGATCAGCGAGGCGAGCGACCAGGCCAGGCCGGTCAACAACGTGAACAAGGACCAAAAGGCAATCGATGTGACCACCACCAATTTGCTGCCCCACCGATCGGCGATCCAGCCGCCGGGGATTTGCATCGCCGCGTAGCTGAGATAAAACACGCTGAGCACTATGCCGAGCGCGGCCGGGCTCAGATGAAATTCCTTGCCGATATGAACGAGCGAGAGCGAGATCGCGACCCGGTCGATATAGGAAATGCAAAAGCCGATATAGAGGAGCGCAAAAACCCAGATGCGCGCCTGCCGCTGCGCGTTCACGTCATGCATGGTGTTGGCCCGAAGAATACGTGAAAGGCCGACGCGCGCGGACCGGCGGTGCCGGTGACCCGCTTCGCGATGGGTCTAGCCGATCCTAAAAAGCCATTAAACCGTGGACAAGTGACAAATTCCGAACGCTTCGTTCTCGAAAACCGATGCGGCACGCGGTCGATTCGGGTAACGGCAAACGCGGGAGCGCACAGAACTTCGGACTGCTGAAGTCATTGCCCGCCGGCGCTGCGGAATGTTTCGAGCGATCAGGCGTCCGACTCGACGCACACACGGCACGGCGTCGGGACCGCCCGAGCGAGGGTGCGCCGCTCGATGAAACCGGACAGCGCCCAAACGCCGAGGCCGCCCAGGGCGAGCAGCGCGCCTACCGGCCCCGGAGAGGTCCAGCCAAAGCCGGCCGCGATCGCGAGCCCGCCGAGAAACGGGCCCAGGGCATTCGCGGTATTGAACGCTGAGTGATTGAGCGCGGCAGCGAGACCTTGCGCGTCTTCGGCGACATCCATGAGCCGGGTCTGGAGTACCGTGCCGAGTGCGCCGCCGATGCCGATCAGGAATACGTCGAGGGTCAGCAGCCAGACGTTCGACGCGGCAAACGGAAACAACAGCAGCATCGCCGCGCTCCAGGCGAGCAACCACCCCACCGTGCGCATCAATGCGCGATCCGCGAAGACGGGAATGACCAGATTACCGACGGTCAGACCGACGCCGAACACGCTCAGCACGAGCGAGGCGCTTGCCACCGACACGTGCGTCACGCGATGGAGTACATCGGCCAGATAGGTGTAGACCGCGAAGAGCCCGCCGAACCCGATCGCCCCAATACCGAGCGTGAGCCATACCTGCGAACGCCCGAGCGCGCCCAGTTCGCGCAGCGGACCCGCGCCAGGCGCAGGCGGTGCCTTGGGCGCCAGCAAGCGCACACACGTCATCGTGAGCACGCCGAGCAGGCCCGCGAACGCAAAGCTCCATCGCCAGCCGATTGCATGGCCCAGCCAATTCGATAGCGGAACACCGACGATCGTGGCCGACGTCAGCCCAAGAAACATGCGGCCGACCGCCACGGTGCGACGATCTTCGGGCACGAGCGAAGTGGCAACCAGGGCCGCGGCACCGAAATAGGCGCCGTGGGGCAAACCGCTCAGGAAGCGGAATACGAGCATCCAGTGATAGTTCGGTGCGATGGCGGACAAACCGTTTCCGAGGGCGAACATTCCCATCAGCACGATGAGCAGCAGCCGTCGGTCGAGTCGCGCGCCGAGTACGGCCAGCGCGGGTGCGCCGACGACGACACCGAGCGCATAGGCGCTGATCACATGGCCGGCCGTCGGGGCATCGATGCCAAGGCCGTCGGCGAAAAGCGGCAAGAGGCTCATCGTCGCGAATTCGGTCGTGCCGATGGCGAATCCACCTACCGCGAGCGCGAGCAACACCAGCCCGACATGTTTTACTGCGTGAGGTCGAGACTCGATGTGGGTCTGGGTTTGCATGACATCGTTCGGGGATACGTCGGCGGGAAGTCGGCGATTGTACCGATTACGGTGCGATCGCGTATTCGCGCGGAGCGGTGCTGTCGAACCAACGCCGGCACCCGCCAGCGCAGCGGGTGCGAACGAATCGCCTGGAATCGCCTGGAATCGGCCGAACCGGGCAGCGTCTTGCGCGCCCGGTGCGAGGCGCGGGTCAGTCGACGAGGCGAACGCCGAGGAACGTCGCGCGGGAACGGCGCACGCGCTCGGCCTCGCGGTGGCGGGCCTGGAACGAATAATCGGCGTCGAGCGGCAGGTGCGGCGACGCGAACAAATCGCTGACCTTTTGGAACAGGGCAAAAATGAAGCTCATGGCGACTCCCGATCGAATAAGGGTTTTCCCTAGACAGAATTCTAGGTATTTTCCCTAGCTTCGTCTAGTGCGCCGCACAAATATTTTTCTGTTGCCCTTGCCAGAAGCGGTTGAGGAGTTTTCCGCGTTGCAGCATTGCAACATCGGTGCAGTCAGGGGATCGACGCGCCGAGCGGCGTCCTGGCCGCCCGCGCCGGGGCCGCCCAGGGCGAATGGTCGAGCCATTCGCTCAGTGCGGCGCGCGGCATGGGACGCGCAATGAAATAACCCTGCGCGTAATCGCACTCCAGGCTGCGCAGCTGGTCGAGTACGCTGCCTGTCTCCATGCCCTCCGCCGTCACCTGAATGCCGAGACTGTGGGCGAGCCCGATAATCGATTGCACGATCGTCCGAGCCGCATCGTTGCCAGCCATTTCCACCACGAACGATCTATCGATCTTCAGTTCGTCCACCGGCAAACGCTGCAGATACGACAGCGACGAATAACCCGTTCCGAAATCGTCGATCGCGAGGCCGACGCCAAGCTCATGAATCTCCGTGAGCGCCTTCAGCGATCGGTTCGGATCGGCCATCACCGCGCTCTCCGTCACCTCGAGCTTCAACTTTTCCGGCGGGAAACCGTGCTTGTCGATCAGATCCTTGACCTTCTCCGGAAACCGGACATCGAGCAAATTTCGAGTCGAAATGTTGATGGCCACGGTGAGATCGGGCGCGTGCCGGCTGAGTGCGAGGACTTCCTCGATAGCGGTCTCGATGACCCACTGGGTGAGCGGATGAATCAGGTCGCTCAGTTCCAGGATGGGCATGAATTCGGATGGCGCGACCATGCCGCGATCGGGCGTCATCCAGCGAATCAGCGCCTCGATCTCGCAATGTGCCGCACCGCGCAACGAGACCTTCGGCTGGAAGTACAGCACGAACTCCTGCTTGTGCAACGCATGGCGAAGCCGGCTCATCAGCAGCCTGCGCTCGTTGCCCGATTCGACTTCGCTGCCGACGACGAATCCGCTGCTTTCGCGCTTGGCCCGGTACATGGCCGCATCGGCGTTGTGCATCAGCGACTTGACGTCTCTACCGGTGTCGGGCAACGCGGCCGCGCCGATGCTGCCGCTGATCTGCACGTCCATGCCGACGATCCTAAAGGGTTCGCGCATGACCTGCACGAGGCGCTTCAACAGTTCGCCGAACTCGGCATGGTCGACCGTATCGACGACGAACGCGAATTCGTCGCCGCCGAGCCTGCCGAGCGCCGCGCCGTCGGGCAATTCGAGCAGCAGCCGGCTTCCGACCTCACGCAACAATTGGTCGCCCGCCTCGTGGCCGAGCGAATCGTTGATCTCCTTGAAACCGTCGAGATCGACCAACCCGACGAACAGGCGCGCGCCGCTCAGCAAACAACTCTGCACACGCTGCTCGAGCAAATCGACGAAACTCGTTCGATTGAGCAGCCCCGTGAGCATATCGAGCGTGGCCTGGCAACGCAGCGCATCCTGCTGCAAGCGCCTTTCGGTGGTATCGAGGAACGTCACGATGGTGCCGCATACCGCGCCTCCTTTCATCATCGGGTACGCCCAGCATTCGACCGGCAGCACCGCGCCGGCCTTCGTCACGAAGACCTGGTCGTCGAGATGAGTGTGTGTGCCGGGCTGCTGTAGCGCATGCAGCTTGCACCCCCGCGCGCCGTGAACGCTTGCTTCGTACTGCGAACGATGAATCAGGGTATGCATATGCATACCGACGAGCTCGTCCGCGCGATACCCGAGCAAACGTTCGCAGGCGCCGTTGGCGAACGTGCATCGCCCTTCGCTATCGAGGCCGTAGATGGCCTCCACCGTCGAATCCATCAGCGAAGCAAAAAGCTCGTTTTGTTCGCGAATCGTGCGAGAGAGAGAACGGCGATACGTCACATCCGTGATGAGGGCGAGGGACGCATCGTTGCCCGAAAAGCTCAATGGGAAGTAGGCGATTTCGACCAGGAGCTCCTGGCCGCTCGAATTTCGATGCAGCCGTGCGGCGCCATCGGGCGGCTCGCCGCCCTGCTCGCGCACGCGCGACGGGCCATGCGGATGCAGCTCGAGATCGGCCTCGCACATGCCAAGGAAACGTTCGCGCGTGAAGCCATAGTGTGCAATTGCACGGTCGTTGACCGCCAGGAATCTGCGCGTGCGGGCATCGCAAACCCACATAGGATTCGGGTTGCGCTCGAAAAGCGAGCGGTACTCGGCTTCCGATTGCATCAGCGCCTGGGCAGTGCGGTTGCGCTCCATGCTGAGGGCGGCGATCTCCGCGCTCAGTTGCCCGATTTGAATATCCTCCGTCGAGGGGGCGCGCGCCGTGCGTGCATACAGCGCGAACGAGCCGAGCACGCGGTGGCCCGTCGAGATAATCGGATGAGACCAGCATGCACCCAATCCGTGTGCGCAAGCGAGTGCCCGATAGTCCTTCCAGAGCGGATCCGTGGCAATGTCGTCGACCACCACGATGCGCCGCTCCGCAATGGCCGTACCGCATGAGCCCACGCCCGATGCGCATTGCAAGCCGACGAGCGCGTCGGTGTACGACGCGGGCAAGCTCGGCGCGATGCACGATGTGACGCGCAGCGTCGCCGGATCGACGATGACAACGGAGGCGAGGGCCCCCTCTATCTGATGTTCGGCAAAGCGAGTCAGCAGCACGAGGGCGTCGTCGAGAGGATCGTTCTGCGCAATTCGCCGCAATACCTCGATCTGGCCCGCTTCACGCCGGAAGGATGCCTGCCACTGCCGTTCATGGCGCGCGAGCTCGGAGCCGAGCTCGTCCAGCTCGACGGCAATCCGGCCAAAAGGCGCCTCGTGCACCTGAGCCGAGACGGACGTACCGAATTGCCGCGTACGCAGCCTCGTGGTTGCATCCGCGAGCCGGTCCAAATGACGCTTCATGTCGATGCGTGCGAGCATCCAGCCGCCGAGCGCCGCGCAGGCCACGGCCAACAAGGCCAGCACGACGCCGACCGCTCGACCCTGCAGCCAGCCGCCGCGTCCGCAAACGAAGACGACCACGGCCGCCAGCGCCGCCACGCCCACGCCGACCGCCACCCAGTGCCTTCTCTCGGATATTGCCTTCCACGACCCGTTGTTGCGCATCATTTTTTATCGCCTGCGGCTGGCGTTGCCCTATTCGTCTATCGGGCACATTCGCCCGACAATGAATGCAGGTAAACCCTCGCGAGCCGGCGGTGCCGCGTCAGGGAAGCCTCGGGCCGGTCACTCGCCGCTGCGCAAGGCCGTATGACACGGAAGGCGAAACAACCCGCCTACTTCGCAAACAGTTGCCCGATGTCCTTGAACGCCTTGAATTCCAACGCATTGCCGCAGGGATCGAGCAGGAACATCGTCGCCTGTTCGCCGACCTGCCCCTCGAAACGAACATACGGCTCGATCACGAAACGGGTGCCGGACGACTTCAGCCGCTCGGCAAGCGCTTCCCAGTCCTCCCAACCGAGCACGACGCCAAAGTGCGGGACCGGCACATCGTGGCCATCGACCGGGTTGGTATGGGCGTGCTGCTGCGACGGCGTCTTCGGATGTTCGTGAATGACCAACTGATGACCGAAGAAGTTGAAGTCCACCCATCGCTCGCTCGAGCGCCCCTCCTCGAGTCCGAAGACTTTGCCGTAGAACGCGCGCGCGGCGGGCAGATCGTAGACGGGAATTGCCAAATGAAACGGGGAAAGAGTCATCGTTTGCGCCTAATATCGGTTTAAAGCCAGGGTCGAATACCGCACGTACATCTCGTTGAAGACGGGCCGTGCACAGCGTTCAAACACCATCGCGAAACAAGCTATCGAGCTGCGCACCGGACGCCCCATCGGCGAACCCATCGAAGCGTCCCTCGGCCAACGCGCTCGCCGCCCGCATGAACCCTCCCCACGCCGCGCGCGCCAGCGCGCCGCCCACGCTGACGCGCCGCACACCGAGCGCCGCGAGATCGTCGACGGTGAATTCGGACGTTGAACCGATCAGCACATTCACCGGCTTCGGTGCGACGGCCGCGACGACCGCTGCAATCTGCTCCCGGGTCTTGATACCGGGCGCATAAAGACAGTCCGCGCCGGCCTCGGCATAGGCGCGCAGCCGCGCGATCGCATCATCGAGGTTCGGCACGCCTGCAATGAAGTTTTCAGCACGGCCGACCAGCAGGGCATCGCCACCCGCCTCGTCGATCGCGCGGCGTGCAGCCTGCATGCGCTCGACCGCCACCGGCAACGGCAACAGCGGCGCGTTGGGGTCTCGCGTCGAGTCTTCGATCGACAGGCCCGCCACGCCCGTATCCAGTGCGAGCCTGACGTTTCGCGCGACGCCGGCGGCATCCTCGGCAAAACCGTTTTCGAAATCGGCATTGACGGGCAGAGTGGTGGCCGCCACGACGTTACGAAGATGCTCGAGTACACGCTCGAGCGCCAATGTATTGTCCGCGTGACCGACGGACCAGGCGAATCCCGAACTCGTCGTTGCAATGGCTTTGAAACCGAGGCTCTGCAGATATCGCGTACTGCCGATATCCCAGGCATTCGGCAGCACGAAGCAACCCGAAGCATGTAAGGCACGAAACGCAGCGCGCTTTTGCGCGACGGTAGGAACCATGGAGGACTCCTCGATGGACAGTGGAAGTATCGATATACCCATGCAACGGGCTTCGCCAGATGATACCGGACCAGCGCGGAACGACTCGTTACGATCGATGTCCATCGCGTTGTCCGTCAACGCATATCGCACCGCTGCGCGCTTTCGTATGAATAAAACGAGGTGTCGCCTGCATGCCGGATCAATGGCGGTTTCGCCAGTTTTGTCGCGAGTAAACTGACGCGTCCGGCTCGCATCGATCAAACGGATCGGCGAGCGCGGTCGAGTGATGGGAGGGTCGAAGTGTCAAGGCAAGTGCGGTGTATCGATTTAATTGGCCTCGTTATCCTGCCGGCCGCCCTGACGTTTTCCGCGGGCACGGCATGCGCGCAGGAAACCAGTGTGCCGGGGCAGCCCGGCCTCTTTTCGGGCACCACCGCAACCCACACGGACGCTGTGATAGAAAAGATCGACATGAACACCAATACGCTGACGCTCCGCAAACAGGACGGCTCGCTAGTCGACGTCGTGGTCGACAAGACGGTCGGCAATGTCAGCAGACTGCACATCGGCGATCACGTTGCGATCACCTATACGCGTGCGCTGATTCTCAGCGCCGAGCGCGCGGCCGAAGGGGCAATACGCGAACGCCTCGATACGCAGACCGTCACGCCCGCCTCGGGGGGCATGACGAAAACGGTTCATCGCGTACAGGCCGTGGCGA
Organism: Trinickia sp.; assembly: GCF_057351765.1. Lineage (NCBI taxonomy): Bacteria > Pseudomonadati > Pseudomonadota > Betaproteobacteria > Burkholderiales > Burkholderiaceae > Trinickia > Trinickia sp. The sequence goes on from NZ_JBMRBK010000036.1 coordinate 176,577, forward strand.
CCGTGCTCGCCATCGATCGGGGCCGGCGGCTGTTGACGCTGCGCGGTCCGAGCGGCCCCATGACACTGCAGGCAGCAACGGATCGTTTTCTCGACGGGCTACAAGTCGGCGAAAACATTCGTGTCGATTACATCGAAGGCACTGCGCTCGAGGTCACGCGCGATGGCGCGCCGGTACGGTAGGTCCGGCGGTCACCGCGGCGTTCGTCAAGCGCGGCTTTCGTTCAACGCACGCCGCAACAGCTCGTCGACGACACCCGATATTCCTTCCGGATGCGTGGCGGCCATCTCCTTGAGACGGCCGACCAATTCGCCATCGAGCTTGCATGCAAATGGGACGAGCCCTTTGGCTTGATCCAGTTTGCGCTGCTCGCGCCGATTGAGCGGCGCATCGGCCGCGGCTTTGCCGAAACGCTCGGAATGGGCTTGTTTCATCGAGTGCGTGAGCTTCAGTGCCTTGTTTTTCTCAAGGTCGGTTTTCTTCATGGCCATGCTTTTGAATTCCGCGAATCAGGGTTGTCGAAGCGGCATTGTACGCGGCGAACGAGCGCATTCAGCCGCGAGCCTGGATGTCGCCTGCCATTCGCGCTCATTCACGATCCACGATTCATGTCCGGAGCTCATTCACCCCCACCCACCATGACTCAGGCACGTTGAGGCATCCCACCCGCCAATAAGAGCTGAAGCCGCCTTAGCCAGCGCTGCAACAACGGGCGCCGTTCGCGCCATTCGCTCGTCAGCGTGACATGTGCAGCCGAATCGCCTTCAACGCTGAGCCAGACCCGCTCGCCGCGCAACAGACCGATGACGTCTCCGGGGCGCAGCCAATAGTCGTCGAGATGGCCCGCTCGCGTGAGCCAGACCGGTGCGCCTTGCGCCCGCAGCTCGGTGTCGACCGTCATGCGCCACGATACGGCGCTGGCGGGTGCGAGCGCGGCATGGACGACGACCATCCATTCGGAGGCGGCGTCGAGCGAGCGCCCAACGGGTAAAACGCGGCAATCGAACTGCGGGGTACTTTCGGTCATCTTTCTCTCCGTCGATTGAGCCGGCAGACGGAGGAAGCCACCAAAACAAAAAGGCCCCATCCGTTTCCGGGGGGCCTTGTCGTGCATTCGAAATAAAACTAATGCGCGTACGCCCCCGATGATGCGCCCCAGCGGGCGTTCATCGGGTGGTTAATGAAAATGGCGAAATGGGTCGGCGTAAGCATGTCAGTGAGTTTCCATGGACGCGCAACGCCTGTCAACGGAATTTTGATATGCGAGAGAAAGGCATTCCGGTACGCAGGTGCGCTCGTGAATTGTGTTTTACGGTAATTCGTAGTGAGCGTCCGTGAATCAGATCAAAAGCGTCGTCAGACGCGCATTGGCTCGTAGCGCGAGCACACCCGGCCTGCCGAATTCGTTGAGTCGCACGTCGAGTGCAGTGAGCGAACCGCTTGCCGCTAATGCGCGCGCGGCCGCGTCGTCGAGTTCGTTGCCGCTGGCGCTGAGCGAACTCAGCGTGCTGCTGCCTGCCAATGCGCGGGCGCCCCCCTCGCCGATCCGGTTGCCGCTCACGTCGAGCGATCTGAGCGAGCGGCACAGTGCGAGTGCTTGTGCACCCGAGCTGCCGATGCCGTTCAAGCTCGCGTCGAGCGCGGCGAGCGAGCGGCTCGCCGCGAGCGCTTCGGCACCTTCGTCGCCGATTCGGTTGCCGCTCACGCTCAGCGTGACGAGCGAACCGAGGGCCGCCAATGCACGCGCACCGGGCGCACCGATGTCGTTATGGCTTGCGTCCACGGAAACCAGCGACGTACTGTGCGCCAATGCACGCGCGCCCTCGTCACCCATCGCATTCGAGCCTATATCGAGCGAAATCAGCGAGGCGCTCTGCGCGAGCGCTCGAGCGCCGGGCTCGCCAATCTGGTTGTGGCTGACGTTGAGGGACTTCAGCAAGCGGCTGCGCGAAAGCGACTGTGCTGCCGCGTCGCTCAGCCCGTTGTCGCTCACGTTGAGCGAGGTGAGCGACGAACTGCCTGCCAGCAGATGTGCGCCGTCGTCTCCGATCAGGTTGCCGCTCACATCGAGCGATCGCAGCGAGCGATTCGCCGCGAGCGCCCGCACACCGTCCCTGCCGATTTCGTTGCGACTGACGTTCAATGCGCTCAGCGTTCGACTCGCTGCCAGCGCACGCGTCCCTTCGCTGCCCAGCCGGTTGCGACTCACGTCGAGCGAGACGAGCGAGCGGTTGGCCGCCAATGCGCGAGCGCCCCTGTCGCCGATCCGGTTCCCGCTCAAGTCGAGCGCGATGAGTGTCGGCATATTCGCGAGGATTCGTGCACCCTCGTCGTCGATTCCCGCGCGAGCCGCGTTGAGCGATGACAGCGGCAGCTCGGCCAAATGTTCCAGTCCGGCCTTCGATATCGCGCTGCCCCGGCACTCTCTCAGATCGACATGGCGCAACGACGGCGGTAGCCCCGCCAAATCGTCGACCGAAAACATACCGCTCAGGCGCACGCTTTGCGGCCGCAGCTCCGTGTGCTTCAGCCTCGCGAGGTCCTCGCTGCAGCGGATCTCCAACGGTGCCTCGGCGGCGCGGCGCAGGTGTGCGTTGACTGAACGCATGGCCCAACGAGCCGTTTGCCCGTTGTGAAGGAACGCGTCCTCCCAGGCGGCGGCGGAAAAGTGCGGGACTTGGGCTCCGGCCAGCGGCAACGTGTCGGCCTCCGACATGCTTCGTCGATGATGAGCCGCTCGCGTTCGAACGAGCTCGGGCGATGCGCGTTCAGGCGCGGCTGCCCCGGGCGGTACCCAGCCTGGGGTGAGCATCCGGGGGCCGCGCCTGCGGGAGAACCAGCGGCGGCTTCCAAACGCTTCGGCGGCTTCGCTCGATTCGCGCGGCACCGGTTCGGCTTCGGCTCGATCGCCAGCCTCGGCGGCACTCGTCTCCCGAGGCGGCACCGGCGCTCGCGGCGCAGGCGCTGCGCTCGACGGCGCGGCGCTGTTTCTCAAAGCAAAATGGCGCAGTACCGCGGACGCCGTCGCGCTCAACGAGCGCGACGAAGAAGCGGCATTACTGTCGCGAGGGGCGGTCAGCGGATCTCCTTGCGCGCCATCGGTAGCGCGTTCGGCAGGCGCCTGAGAAATGTCCTGCCGCGAAGTTCTCGTTACCATTCACAAGCTCCATTTTCCTAATCGCGGAACAATGAACGAGCCTCGCGGTATGGCTCGATTCCAGTAACGAAACTGCGAGGAATGCAGCGAATGGATTCGAACGCATGCCGCCGAATTCGCGCACTGCCCAAGGGCCTGTTCACGGGCCCTAAGTCTCCCTTGCCGACTCCTCGTCTTCGACGATCGGCTCCATCGGTCTGCGTGCGCGTCGCGCAACCGCGGGCAGCGTATCGGAGGTCCGCACCGGTCCCGCGGGCCGCGTCCAGTTCGGTGCGCGCAGATGGTCGAGGGCGGGATTGTCGAGAATCTCCTGTTCCCGATCCGCGCAAAAGCGCGAGAGCGCATTCGCAAACTGTTGCGGATCGACGTGATAGCCCAATCCAGGCGGGCCACTCGTTTCGGGCCGGCTCGCGCGGTAGCCATCCGTATCGGTGAGACCGAGCTTGAGTTGGACGAGCCCCGGGTAACGATAGCCGCCCGGCCCCTTCATGATTCCCATCAGCCCGCGCCGGGGATCGTTCGCGTAATCGAGCGTGATCGCCACGCCGCGCGGCTGCGCATAGTCGACTTCGAGCGTGCCGCCCTTCGTTGCACGGCGAGCCTGGTTATTGTTCAGCAGTTGCGGGTCCATCAGGATCATCGAAGGCTGCTTCGGCAGCAGAACCCGGCTTTCGACGGACGCGAGAAACGTTTGTGCCATCGCACCGCCCATCGAATGCCCGCCAACGAAGTCGAGCTGCACATGGTCCGGGTGCGACAGGATCTTCGCGAACAGTTCGCCCGCTCGCTTGGCCGCGCGGTCGACTTCCCCGATCCGGCCGAATGCACTACCGATGTCCTGCTTGAAGTCCCGCATGTTTTGCGTACCGCCGAAGAAAACGCGCAGACGCAACGGCTCCAGAAGTCCCCCACCCGGTCCGCGCTCCGCGGCGACTCGCAAATGGGCGATGTCCATTACGCTCCTGAGCTCGGCGCGCTCTTCCCGCGATAGGGGGGCGTTCAGCGCATCATGATCGAGTGCGGCGTTATCGTAGTCGGCGAGAAATCGTTCGATGTCCGCCCTGAATCGCGCGAATGTCGCGCGGACCGCCGCCTTTTTCTGCATGTACTTGCCAGGGTCCGACGACAGCTTGCCGAAACCGAGTGCCTCCGATAGGGCCTCGACATCACGATGGCTGAGCTCATCGAACGCTCGCTTCGGATCGTTGACGAAACTGAGCTTCGGACCGGACTTCAGAGAGTTGATCGCTGGCCTCCTCGCGTTTGGCGAAGCCGCCATCTTGAGCTCGGGCTGGATACGAAGCTCTTCCTCCGGAGCCACCCGTGCGCTTGGGCGCAACGTGCCGGCTAACGCCGGCTTGCGGTCGCGCAGATCGCCCAGAAACGGCGTTTCGCGTGCGCCCAGCTCGAGAACCGCCTTGGCCCCAGCCGCCGTTGTCGGGATGACGTCCGCCGTGCCGCCCAAGCGCGCTGTCAGAAGCTGCGCGAACGTGCGATTCGACCTGTTGCGAACATTGATGTCCGGATCGTGTTCGAGTAGAGCGAGCACTGTGGGGCGCGTACCCGACTGCGCAAGCCGCATGATGGCCGTATTGCCGTTCTCGTCGCGGGCGTCGATAGGCGTGCCGGCACGCAGCAGCAGATGGACGACGTCGGGCGAGCGCGCATCGAACAACGCCGTCGCACCACGATTATTCGTTGCACTCGGATCCGCGCCAGCGGCAAGCAACTGCGACACGATTTCCGTGCCGCGCCCGGCGGCCAGATGCAGTGGCGTGTTACTCAGCTCGTCGCGCACATTCGGGTCCGCGCCGTGGTCGATCAACGTTTTCGCAAACTCGACGTTGCCGCCCGTCAGTGCATTCATCAACAGCGTGGCACCGCTGTGATCAGGTGCATCCACGAGCTCGGGCGAGCGCGCGAGGATCTCGTTCATCCGCGCGGAAGGGAAGTCGACGTCCCACGCCATGTCGAGCAGTGCTTCGCGATCCTCGTCGATTGGTTGGGAATCGGCCCGGTGATGGCCGCTACTGCCTTCCGTGCGCACACTGTGCGTGTCGCGGCCCGGCGACGCATCGATTCGAGCCGACGACAAGCGCGACCGATCGCTCAGCGAGACACGCGGCGACTCGGCTCTGCTGGACGGCGGTGTCCAGACCGCCGCCGCGCGGATTGCCGCGACCGCCTCCCGGAGCTCTTCGTCGTCGGACGACGAACTCGGCGGGGGGCGATGCGATGAAGACGGAGTCGCATCCGGCATCACCCGCCGCGCGTTCTGCCGCTTCAGCGCGCCGAGTGCCGGCGCGACAGTCATTTTGCGGCTCGAGCCCGCGCGTTCCTGCGGTGCGTGTTGGGACTCGCCCGCATGGGAGGGCACGGTCGACGTGCCGAGCCAGGCGCGAAAGCTGGAAATCGGATTCTTCATCGGCAAGACACCTGACTACTTGACACATGGACGCAGCGTGAGCGCTTCGTCGCATTGTGTCGGTGCCTGCGCGATTCACATCGCATGGCGCGGCGAAAACACTCGCCCGTCGGCGAATCGATCCGCGCGCCCCTTCCATGTCAGCCGTCGAAAAACCCGGGTTTATCCCTTCGTTTATTCTTCGTTCGAATAGGGAATCGAATTGCCTTCTATACTCAGATCGAAATTGCAAGCCACGATTGCCCTCACCGGCTCGGACGAACTGAGATTGACGGGTTGGTGCGGCACCCCACCGGGTATATAGACAAAATCGCCGGGCCGATTCAGCATCGATTTGTTCATACGGCGGCCATACCGATGCTCGACGTTGCCGCCCAGCACATAGAGGATCGTCTCGGTTCCTTCGGGGTGCGCGTGAGCAGGAATGTTCTCGCCAGGCTGAATGACCGCCATGTACATGAACAATGCACCCGGGCGCTTCATGTGTCCCACGGCCGCATGGTACGAGAACGCCGCTTGCGGGCCTCCCGCACTTTCGCCTGCCCCAGTCGATAGCAGCACGATGTCGTCGTCGTCCATCCGGGTGCTCCATTCTGGCTTCGTCGGTGTTGCCGCAACAGCTTTCGCCGGCAGCTTCGCTCCGAAACGCTACCCGGTTGTTTGGGACACCGAAGCAATGAAGCGAAGAAACGCAACGCGACGCGAAGCAAAGCGAAGCGACGTCAGCCACGCGATGACAGGCCTCGCCCCTATCGAATGAAGGGTTCATGACACAATCGGTTCCTCGCCCACCTGCCCGTGGCCGAGCGCCTACGCCCCCCACCGAAAGCACACTTGCCGATGAATGCACCGCGATCTTCACTGAGCCGCCCCCGCATACCCCGCACCGTCTGGGCGCTCGGATTCGTCAGCCTGTTCATGGACCTGTCATCGGAATTGATCCACGCCTTGTTGCCGATCTTTCTGGTATCGACGATGGGCATGAGCGTGGTTGCCCTCGGTGCGCTCGAGGGCGCCGCGGAAGCAACGACGATGATCGTCAAGGTGTTTTCCGGGCCATTGAGCGACTGGCTGGGAAAACGCAAAGGCTTGCTGCTGGTGGGTTATGGACTCGCCGCGTTGACCAAGCCGCTTTTCCCGCTCGCAACCACGCCATTCGTCGTTGCGATCGCGCGTCTCGTCGATCGGCTGGGCAAAGGCATACGCGGTGCCCCTCGCGACGCGCTGGTGGCCGATGTGGCGCCACCCGATATTCGCGGCGCCTGCTTCGGGCTGCGCCAATCGATGGACACGGTTGGCGCGGTTGCGGGCCCGTTGCTGGCCATGGCATTGATGTTCGCCTTCGATGACCGTATTCGCACCGTGCTGTGGTTCGCCGTTGCTCCCGCCTTCATTTGTGTGGGACTGCTGTTCTTCGGCGTCGAAGAACCCGAGCTCCCGGCCGGCGCCCGGACGTTTCGCTCGCCGCTCGAGTGGCGCGCTGTGCGGGGGTTCCCGGGCCGCTATTGGTTCGTCGTCGTCGTTGGCGCGGCATTCACGCTCGCGCGGTTCAGCGAGGCATTTCTCGTCCTGCGCGCACAACAGGCAGGCTTCGATCTCGCCTGGGTGCCTGCGGTGATGGCGGTCATGAGCCTGACCTATGCACTGTCGGCCTACCCTGTGGGCAAGCTTTCGGACCGGCTCGACCGCCGCGTCCTCCTGGCTGCCGGCCTTGCGTTGCTGATGGGCGCGGACCTGACACTGGGCCACGCAGCGTCCGCACCGTTCGTCTTTGCCGGTGTGGCGCTATGGGGGCTGCATATGGGTTTTACCCAAGGCATTTTCGCCGCGATGGTAGCCGACGCATCGCCGGCCGCGCTACGGGGCACGGCGTTCGGCATCTTCAATCTGGTCAGCGGCGCATCGATGCTGCTCTCGAGCATACTGGCCGGCTGGCTTTGGGAACGATACGGCGCGCCCGCTACGTTTTGGGCAAGCGCCGCGCTTGCCGCGGCGCCGCTCGCGATGTGCGCTTTCGCACCCGCCGCGCGCGCCGGGGAACCCCGCCGTTGAAACAGCTCAACGAGCGCACAGCGGTTCGAGAGGATCCATCGAGGCGGCCGCGTCCGCCGTGCTAGACCGCGATCACGCAATTGCGGCCGTGATCCTTTGCGCGACTCAACCGCTCGTCCGCGGCACGCATGAGCGCCTCGCTCGTCGTGCCGTCGTGCGGGAACTGGGCAATGCCAATGCTGACCGTGACGGAAAAGCGATCGTTGCCGCTTACGAACGGCGTTGCCTGCACCGCCGCGCGAATTCGCTCGCCGGCCATCAGCGCGGTATCGAGCGCGCCGCGCGGAATCAGCACCATGAACTCCTCGCCGGCGACGCGGGCGACGCCTTCGAATGGACGGATCGCATCGAGACAGATGTCGACCACGTTACGCAGCACCTGATCGCCCATATCCCGGCCGAACCGATCGTTGATGCGTCGAAAATTGTCGAGGTCGAGCGCCAGCAGCGAAAACGGCGCGCTGCCCAGCTTGGCCCGTTCTATTTCCCGTTCGATCCGATTGATGAACGCCTTGCGGTTGACGGCACCGGTGAGCGGATCCGCCACGGCGAGTTGCTCCAGCTTCACGTTGCTGCGCTGCAGCTCGCGCAGCGCAGTTTCCGTTCGCGCCATCGACTCTTGCAAACGCGCCATCAATTCCTCGCGACTGTAGATGGCGGAAAACGAGCCGGCCGCATGGAATGCCTGAACGATTCCATAACTGAGCAGAAAGAAACCGCCGGCGAAGATTGCATGGGCAAGCCACCACATGTGATTCCAGGGCTTGCCAAGCAGGAATGCCAGCGACGACAACGCGAAAGCCATCACCGAGATTCCAAATATCTGCATCAGCGGCGAGCGGATTCTCCGGGCAAGAAGACAGCCGACGTTCACGAGCGATACGAGCATCGCGCCGCCTTCGAGGATGAGCCGGGTCGCAAGCGTACCGGCGAACGGCGTATTGGCGAGCACCGCAACGAGCAAATCGACGACGACGAAGCCCACGAGCCATGCGGCCCAGAACATGCGGTCATGCCGTCGCGCGGCCGGATCGGGCTCGGAGTCCGCACGGTACGAAAGCAAGCCGATAAACAACAGAACCGCCATCACGAGCCGTGAAACCGGGCCATACAACAGGAACAGCCACATGTCGTGGTGTGCGAGCGGAGTGAATGCGCCATGCGGCGCGTAGACGATGACAAACCCCGCAAAACCCAGTGTCAACCAGCGCAAGATCGGATCGCCCGAGCGCCGGTAACACTGCCATGTCACGTAGCAGACGAAAATCCCTTCCAACGTGGCGAGTGCAATCGCAATCTCGTGGAACGTGTGGTCTTCGAATAAAAGCCGGGAATCCTGAAAAAAATGCAGGTAGGCAATCAAATAAGCCGGTAACAAGGCGAATGCAATCACCAGGAAACCGGCGTACCAACGCGTGACGCCACGGACGATCTGCTCGGGTGCGTCGCGTTCTTTCGTGAGCCCTGTCGTTTCGCTCATGGTATTGGCCCGCTCTCTCGTTGTCTCTCAGTCGGCAATGGACGCCGCCACGACGGCCTCGCAGCGGCGCTTTTGCATTCTACGGAAGATTGCGGTCCCTATGGTCGATTATTCGGTTTCGCGTCGCCGCATTCTTTCAATCGGCATTCCGCAAACGTTTGAAAACCGGTTCCGCGATATTCGAACCCTTCTGTCTGAATGCGCCTCGGGATGCGCGTCAGCGTGAATCGGGTGCGATGGATACGATCGACGGCATATTTCCGTTCTCGCCAGGGCGCAATCGGACACGCCAGCGGGAACTGCCGTTATAAGGCATCCGAGCGAATGCGCTTTGCACGAGGTACGTGATGGCCGAAGGCGATTCGGCCTCGCCATCGCGGCTCGATGCGCTGACCTTATAGACTTCCCGGCCGGACGCACGATCGAAAAAGCGCAACGTCAACGAGTGGACGAAGCGTTCGCGGCCGGGCCATCGAAACGACCATGCGGGCTGCCGCGGCTCGCACGGCGCTTGCGCCGCGCAGGCGTCATCGACTATCGACACGGACTGAGCATGCGTGTCATAGGCAAACGAAACGCGCAAACGCGCGCGAGCCTCGGGCGCCGCATCGAAGCCGTGCGTCGCAAGCGCATCGGCAATGGCCGACTCGTACCGAGCGGCATCCGCGCTGGCTGGCGTCACGGGCGAATCGGCAAACACATAAGTGCGCGGCCCCGCGTCCAGGGCCGACGCGTCGGGTAACGACGCCCTCACATCCGATTCGATGCCGGCACACCCCGCCAGCATCGCCACGGCAAACCCCATTGCGAACCATCCCGCTTTCAAAATTCAATCTCCTCTTTTCTCTTGGCGCTGCAGTCAGCGTCCCTGTGCATCCGCCGACCGCTATTCGGCAGCCGGCTCGTCCGCTGCCGGCAGCCATATCGTGACGGTCGTGCCGCGTCCCGGCTCGCTTTCGACGCGTACCTCGCCGCCATGCCGCATCACCACCGTCTTGATGAATGCCATGCCGAGCCCCGCTCCACCGGAGGCCGGCTGCCCCGGTGCCTGGAACCGCCGAAACGGTTCGAACAAATGACGCTGCATCGCCAATGGGATGCCATAGCCCTCATCGGCGACCGTGCATTGGACGCGGTGCGGCGCCGCCGCGGCCACGGATACCTTGACCACTGTATCGTTCGGGCTGTACTTGATCGCGTTGTTGATGACGTTTGCGATAGCACGCGTCATGAGCGATCGATCGGCCGCTACCCAGTATTCCCTGTCGCCGAGATTCATATCGACGCCTATGCTCTTGGTGCGCGCCTGCGGCCACAACTCGTCGCCGGCGTCGGCGACGATATCGGCGAGATTCGTCGGCTCGAGTGAATAGGTCTGCGATTCGGCACGCGCGAGCTGAACGAAATCGTCCGCGAGTTTCAGTGCGCGGTGCGCGTGTCGTTCGATGCGTTCCAGCAACATGCGCGTACGCTCCGAGTCGCTGCTCGTGCGCTCGAGCTCGACGAGCGCGAGGATCGATGCATGCCGCGAGCGCATATCGTGCGACAACAGGCGCAGCGCATCTTCGCGCCCCCGCTCTGCCGCGTGAAGCGCCGTCACTTCGACGAGCCCCGCCACCCAGCTGCCCGACTCTTCGCCTTGCTCGCTTCTGCAACGGGCGTAACGCAGCAGATAGTCGTGCCCGGACGGATCGCGCACCTCCAGTCCACGCTTCACGATACCGACGCGAGGCCCTCTCGGATCCAGCACTGCCGGCCAACGCGCGCGCAGTTCGGCCTCTTCTTCGAGCCCCGCTCCGATCGCCTTGATCAGCGTGAATTCGCCGAGTACATCGGTAAGCGGACGGCCCCGCGGGTCAGGGCTGGCAATACGTACGAAATGCGAGCGCGCGGCCTTGTTGGAAAGTACGACGATGCCCTGTCTATCCGCTACGATCACGGGTTCGGGCACGCTGTTCAGACTGTCCCACACGAAACGCTTCATATCTTGCAAGCGGTGGGCGGCACGCTCGACGAGCGCGATCTGGCGCTCGAGCACATCGCCGCCGAAGCGTTGCGACGGCGCCGGTGGCTCCGGTAACAGGTGCGGTTCGGCGTCGAGCTGCCTGAGTTCGCGGCGCAAGCGGGACATCGTCATTTCGAGCCGGCGCCAGCTCCACAACGGGTAGAGCACGCTCAATCCGAGCAAGGCGGGCACGGGCGAAATCCACGCGCGCGCCCCATGCAGCAGCAGCGCGCTCATCGCGAGCGATGCTGCGCCCAGCGCGAGGGTCAGTACGAGCGAGCGCCATGGCGAAAGCACGAACACGCCCGCGAGCAGCACCACCAAAGGAATCAGCGAGGCCGCCACGACCCAGCCGGCCGTCACGGGCGAGATGATGCGGTCCGACAGCAATGCGTCCAGCACTTCAGCGTGGACTTCGACATCGGACAACGTGCCGATCCTCCCCGAAACGGGCGTCGCGTAGTTGCCCGACAGGCCCTCCGCGGTCACGCCGACAAAAACGATCTTTCCGCGCAAGGCCCCGGGGGCCACGGCACCGCTCAACAGCTTGGCTGCCGAGATACGTAGACGTGCGGACGCGTTCGAACCGAACGGGATCAATACGGGGTGCGTCGGCAGCATGCCCCCGGCAGCGTCGCGCGCAATGTAGCGTCCGTGCGCCAGCGGAAGTTTGCCGCTTCGAATGGCGTCGTAGACGAGCATATCGATATACGGCCAGCGCGACGCATCCCCGCCCTCGTCCGGATCGATCGAGCGGACAACGCTGTCGGGATCGGCGTCCAGGTCGATATGCCCCATTCCCGCCGCTGCCCGCGCGATCGGCCCGACGGGCACGACGGCGATGTCCGACGCGCGGTCTTCCGCGTGGGCGAGCAACACCGGAAGATACGTCGGCACGGCACGGATGGCATCGGCCAGGACCTGGTCGTTCGGCGTCGGCTCCGTGAGCAGCACGTCGTAGACCACAGCCGCCGCGCCGCTTTTTCCCACGGCGTCGAGAACGCGCGCTTGCAGGTCGCGCGGCCACGGCCAGCGCCCGAATTTGGCAATGCTTTCGTCGTCCATTTCCACGATCGCGATGTCGGGCACCACGGGGCGTGAAGAAAACGACAGCATGTGGTCGTACACCATGCGATCGAGCCCGGCCGTCGCCTGCCTCAGGACGGCCAGCACGACGATCAGGATCGTGAAAAAGCCTATCGTCAACCACTCGATCAGATAACGTTTCGCCTCCGGGCCCCATCGGCGAGAGGATTCATCATTGCTCGAGCTCGCCGGAGATCCGCGCACCGAGTCATGGCTCATTTGAGAACTCGTTCACTTGGCGAGCGTAAACGAACGCACGCGCGATGCCGTCTCGTAGAATTGGCCGTTCTCGAATTGTTCAGCTACGACGGTCCAGTAATAAACGCCCGCGCGCAGCCCCGCAACGACGATGTGGTCCGTCGATATGTCGACTTCGTCGACCAGCGGCTCGCGCAGATCTTCGTCGCGCGACAAGATGAAACGATATCGCGTTGGCACGCCAGTGCGGCTCGCGAACCAGCGAAAAGTGTATTCGCGCGAACCCGGCGAACGCATCGCCGAAGCAGCGAGCTGCATACGGCGGCGCTCGAGTGCGTACACGCGCGCCATTCCCTCCAGGCCCGCGTCATCGATGGCGGAAACGCGCACGAAATAGTTGCCGTCCGGTAGTTCGCCCAGGCTCGCATGCGGTGCTTCGCCGCGTGCTTCGATCCGTGTCTCCTTCAGCCGGTCCAACATGCCGGCGTCCCGTGCGATCTCGACCCGGTATTGGCGCGCCCCCTCGAGCGCCGCGAGTTCGAAGTCCACTTCCGCGCCGTCCTGTATGCGCCCCGGATGCACGAGCTCGGGCGCGGGCAACAGCGCGACCGGTGTTCCTACCGCGCGCCCCGCGCGGGTCAGGCTGCCGAAGCCGGCCGGCACCAGTTGGGCGCCCGCGGACGGCACGCCCAGCGTGCCATCGCCTTGCGACGAGTTAGCGGGTGCTGCAGCCGCAGCCGCGGCGACCGCAACGGCGCCGTCGAGCACTTCGACCGCCGATGTCTGCTCACCGCCGTTCACCCGAAAGTGGGTTCCGCGCACGCCCGCCACAATCGGCGCCGCGCGTATCTCGAACCGGTCGCGCGGCTTTTTCGCGTGCGTCACTTCGCTTTCGACTTCGCCGCGCCGCAACTCGAGGCGGCGTTCGCTCGCCTCGCCGAGCAGCGTGCGAGTCAATGTTGCGAGCGTCACCACCGTTTCGTGGGCAAGACTGACATGGGAGCCGTCGTCGAACTCGATCGTCGCAAACCCGGTTTTACCGGTCGCGATCGAATCGCCCTCGCTCAGCGAGACGCCGGGCACGAGCGGCAACGGCGGGGCGTTGCCGATTGCGTAAGTCGCATTTCCGCTCGTGGCAACGACACGCGCAGCGAGCGGCTCGCGCCGCAACAACGCGACGGGAAGGCGCAGCGTGATGCCAGGCTTCAGTTGCCGGGGAGCCGGCACCCGATTGATGCGCGCAATTACGCGCCAATCATCGATTTCTTGCAGGTACCTTTGCGCAACGGTATATAGCGTATCGCCGCGCTGCGCCGCATAAGAAATCATCGCCGATTGATTTGCCGGCGCTTGCGCGAAAACGTCGGGCGGCACACATGAAAGGCACGCGAATAAGACCGTCAACGCCATCGTGCGAGCTGCAAACGGCTCGATTGAATGGGCCGCCGGCCAGTATTTTACGCGACGCAGATATTGACGAGGTTGCGGTGGCATCAGACGGAAAAAGTAGGAGTCTCCAGATATTACGCAGACCTATTCATTTTTTCAACGATTTGCGTGTTACAAGCCAATCCATTAGCCCCATTTGGGGCACGGGTAATCCCGTCCATCGTCGATTTTCCGATCGATCGCGACTGCTCGCATCGACTACAAACGTTTGCCTCCCATGCCACGAACTCTTAACAATTGTTAACTGCGATCCATTTTGCGCGTGAGCGCGGCGGAGCGTAGTGCTCGTCGTGGCATCCGGCGCTAAAATGCGCGAGCCCTGCAAAAGGACATTTCGACGAGAACCCGTTGGCCCGATCACCGGGAGTGGACAGTGAAGATTGCCTATCTGGAAGACGATGAAAGCCAGATTGAACGTGTTAGCGAGATTTTGTCTGACAAAGGCCATGAATGCCGGATATTCGTCGATGGAAGCCAGCTGATTCGCCAACTGAAGCGCGAAACCTTCGACATGCTGCTGCTCGATTGGCAGGTGCCGGGAGTAACGGGACATCAGGTTTTGCAATGGGCACGCTCCAACCTGACAGAGCGCGTGCCGGTGATATTCATGACGAGCCGCTCGGAGGAACGCGACATCGTGTCGGCACTGGGCGCGGGCGCCGACGATTACATCATCAAGCCCATCCGCGAGGGCGAATTCATCGCGCGCATCGACGCGCTTGCGCGCCGCACGCGCCCCAATACGGCATCGACGCCCGCTCCGATCGAAGTCGGTCGTTATCGCATCGATGCGGCGACCCGGACGTGTTTTCTCGCAGGCGTGCCGATCGAACTGACGAGCCGTGAGTTCGACCTCGCACTGCTCATGTTTCAGTACATCGGACGCATCCTGTCGCGGGAACATATCGGCGGCGTAGTCTGGGGGCAGCCCCCCGATGCCATATCGCGCACGCTGGACACCCACATGTCCAGAGTTCGTTCGAAACTCCAGCTCCGCCCCGAAAATGGGTTCCGACTCACCCCCGTTTATGGGCATGGCTATCGGCTCGACATCGTGGCGCCGCTGACAGGCGACAAGCCCGCCGAGTAGGGCCGGTCCTCAACCCCTGCGGCAATCCCGTATCAACTTTTGCGGCGTCGCGCCGTTATTGGAGATAGTCGTGCCCGTTTGGCACCGGGCCGACGGTTTTCCGGGGGATTGTCGATCAAATGGTGGATGCCACAACCGGTCCGCATATCGAAACGCCGCAGGCACGACCGCGTCGCCGCGCAAATGCCAGGGGCGGTTTGCGCACCCGCAGCTTGGGGCTGCAAAGTTACCTGCTTATTGCAGCGCTCTGGCTTGCGCTCGGCATCTTGACCGCATGGGACGAGCATGTGGAAATGAGCAACGCTCGCGCAGGCGCGACCGCGCTTTCCGACGCGCTTGCCGCTCATACCGTGCGCGTCATGCGGGAAGCCGAACAGGTCGCCGCGCTCGTTTCGTGGCAAGTTCAAAATGACGGCGTTTCGATTCCGCTTGCCTATTACGTGGATTCGGGCTTGCTGAAGCTCGACGTATTCGTCCAAGTGGCCGTCATCGATTCCCAGGGCTTCCTGCGTGCGTCGACGATTCCCGGCTTCAAGCCAATCGATCTTTCCGATCGAGAGCATTTCAAGGTCCATCTGCACAACGCGAGCACAGAACTGGTGATCGGCAAGCCCATCGTCGGGCGTGCAAGCGGCAAACCTTCGTTGCAGTTGTCACAGCGAATCAACAGCCACGACGGGCATTTTCTCGGTGTCGTCGTCGTATCGGTGGATCCCTCCTACTTCACGGAGCTCTATAACGGTCTGCGCATCGGCAAGGACGGCATCGTGACGGTCGTGGGAACGCGCGACTACGTGATCCGCGCGCTTCGGACGGGCCAGTCCAAGTCGATCGGCGCAACCTTGCCGCCCGGCAATCTGCTACGGCGCGCGCTCGAACAGCACCGTTCCGGCGACTTGCGCATGCCGTCGTACATGGATGACCAGGACCGCATCGTCAGCTATCGGAAGCTTGCCGACTACCCGCTTGCCGTGGCAGTCGGCTACTCCACCCAGGAATTTCTCGCGCCATGGCGTTTGCGCAGCATGTTCCTGCTGATCGCGGCAGTGTTGTTGTCGCTCTTGATCGTTCTCGCCGATCGTCGCACTCGCGGTCTCGTGCGCAGTCTCGCCGCCGCGCATCAGCGCGAGATAGCCAAAGCCGAACAGCTCGACCAGGCCCGCTCGGACGCGGAAGCCGCCTCGCGCGCGAAAAGCGCGTTCCTTGCAACGATGAGTCATGAGATTCGCACGCCGATGAACGGCGTCATCGGCATGACGGAAGTGCTCGCGCGCTCGCCGCTGACAGCCGATCAAAAGGAAATGGTATTCACGATCCGCGATTGCGCGTCCGCGCTTTTGCGGATCATCGACGACATTCTCGACTTTTCGAAGATCGAAGCCGGCAAGCTCCAGATCGAGTCGGTGCCCGTTGCGATCGAGGATGTCGTCGATGGGCTGGCTGCTTCGCTTGCCACAGTGGCCGATGCGCGCGGCGTTGCGCTGCGCACCTATGTGTCGCCCGCGCTGCCCGCGCTCGTGTTCTCCGACGATACCCGCCTGCGGGAAATCCTCTACAACCTGGTCGGCAACGCAATCAAATTCTCCGGCGGGCGGGAAGGTATCGCTGGGCATGTATCGCTGCGGGTGGAGCCCGAGGCTCCGGATGGCGCGACGGTTCGCTTTGCGATCTCGGACAACGGCATCGGCATGTCGCAGGACATGCAAGCCCAACTGTTCCGCCCCTTCAGTCAGGCCGAGACTTCGACGACGCGCCGCTTCGGCGGAACCGGACTTGGACTCGCGATCTGTCGCCGGCTCGCCGCACTGATGGGCGGCGACATCACGGTGACGAGCGAACTCGGCGCGGGATCGACGTTCATCGTCAGACTGCCGCTCGAACGCGTTCCCGATGCACCGGCGCGCGTACAGCAGGATCTGTCCGGACTCGCCTGCATCGTTGCGCCCTCAACCGAATTCAATGCCGACGATATTGCCACCTACCTGCGCAGCGCCGGGGTCAACGTGCAACTCGCCGAGGATGTCGAGGACGCTCAGCACCGCCTCGCCATCGCCGGCGGCGCCGCACTCCTCGTCTGCGGCGAAGCGATGCGGCACAGCGCAGCCATCTCGGCGAAGGGCCGCGTCCTGATCTCCTCCGGACGCAGCCTCGTGCTGCAGTCGGAACCCGACGGTACCGTGGTGGCGGGCGCGCAGGCGTTGCGCCGACGCGCACTCGTCGATGCGCTGGCGCTGGCAGCGGGGCGCAGCGCACCGCACTGCAGCGCCCGCGGCGACGCCGCGGTTGCCGAAGGTCAGCACGCGAGGGCGGCGCCGAACGCGCCCAAGATACTCGTCGCGGAAGACGACCAGATCAATCGCAAGGTCATCGGGCGACAGCTCGAATTGCTCGGCTACACGGCCGATATGGCAACCGATGGAGAAGAAGCGCTGCAAATGTGGCTTGCGGCACCGTACGGCCTCATTCTCACCGACTTGCACATGCCGAATCGCGACGGCTATGAACTGGCGCAGACCATCCGCGCCCAGGAGGCCAGCGAAGCACGCAAGCGCGTGCCGATCGTGGCACTGACGGCCAATGCGATTCATGGGGAGGCGAGCCGCGCCAAAGCGCTCGGCATAGACGACTATCTGACGAAGCCGCTCAAGCTCGTACTACTGCAGCAGGCTATCGAACAATGGCTTGCACCCTCGCAGCACACTGCGCCGCCCGATAACCTCACCGCCGAGCCAGCCGGCGCTCCGCAAGAGACCACCGTCGTCGAATCGGCGCAAGCCTGCGATTTCTCGTCCGTCGTCGATTTGAGCGTCCTGCGTGGAATCGTCGGCGACGACAACGAAACGGTGCAGGCGTTGCTCTCGGAGTACGTCGAATGCTCCGCCGCGCTCGCGCAGCAACTTCTCGAGCATCTGAGCGCGCGACGCGCCCCTGAGGCCGCTGCCGTCGCTCATAAGCTGAAATCTTCGTCGCGTTCGATCGGCGCGCTCGCCCTCGGCGAGCTCTGCGCGCGCATCGAAAGCGATGCAAGGGAAGCGGTGGATATGTCTTTTACCGAACTGAGCACTCGATTCGGCGCGGCCTACAGTAAGGTCGTCGAAGCCGCACGCGCGCTCTCGCAAGCCTTGCCGTCGTAGCCACGAGGGTTGGCTGGCAGGCATTGGGGCCGCACCCGCGCTCGACGCGCCGAGGGGTGAGCCCGTTGAGAGACGATCCGCGTATTCTTGTTGCAGCCGATACCGTGCACCACGCCGTGCCCGTCGCCCGGAGGCTGGCCGACACATTCGCCGCAGTGCGCGTCTCGACGAACCCCGCCGACATCGCTTCGGACTTCGAAGTCTATCGCCCGAACGTGCTCGTGCTGGCCTTCGATACGCTCGATGGCGCGAAGCGTTGCTGCGATCGGCTTTACGGCGAAAGCACGCTCGTTCACGAGACCGCTCACAAAACGATCGTGCTGTGCGGCCCCGACGATGTTCGGCGGGTCTACGACGCGTGCAAGGAAGGCACATTCGACGACTACGTCGTCTTCTGGCCCGCGACCCATGACGGCCCGCGCCTCGCCCTGGCCATCGACCATGCGCTGCACCTGCTGTCGAACGCCCAATCGGACGCGCCGGCCGCAGGCCGGCTGGCTGCCTATGCGCGTCATCTGGCAAGCCTCGAGCCCGCGTTGGAACGCTACGCCCGCTCGTTCGCCGCGCAAGTCGACGTGACG
This sequence comes from Trinickia sp., assembly GCF_057351765.1. NCBI lineage: Bacteria > Pseudomonadati > Pseudomonadota > Betaproteobacteria > Burkholderiales > Burkholderiaceae > Trinickia > Trinickia sp. The sequence continues at coordinate 195,234 of NZ_JBMRBK010000036.1, forward strand.
CACACGGTGGCCGCGGCAACGCCTTGCCGCAACGGCGACGGCGACGCGTTGCGCAGTCACTTCGATCGGCTGGGGGAATCGGTGGACGCGCTTTGCCGCGCCGCCCAGGCGTTGGCGAGTGCGCTCGGGCCGCAATTGCGCGCGGCGCACGCGATGAACGCCATCACGGGCCACCTGCGCCCGCACGTGCTAGCCGTCGACGACGATGGATTGCAGCGCTGCACGCTCGAACGGTTGCTCGCAGGTACGCGTGTCGATCTAACTTGCGCCGCGAGCGGCGCGCAGGCCTTTCGCGCGATCCGGGCTCGCCGCCCGGATCTCGTGCTCACGGACGTGGACTTGCCCGACCTGAGCGGAATGGAGCTGACCCGCCGCCTCAAATCCGTCGAGCCCCTGGCGCAGATTCCGATCATCATGGTGGCCGGCGAAAGTCGGCGCACCGTGGTCCTGGAAAGCGTTCGAGCGGGCGCAGCCGATTTCATGGTGAAGCCGTTTTGCCGCTCGACGCTGATCGACAAACTCGAGGCATTCCTGCCCGGCGCCATCGTCTGAGCGGCCCCGGCGAGAGCGGGCTTTAGCGCGCGACGCGGAATTGCTCGGGGTCCTTCCCTTTCAGCCAGCGGGGCCGCGGTCCCCGGCCGCCCCAGGTTTCGCCGGTTTCCGGATCGCGAAATTGCGGCACGCGATTGGTCGGTTTGGCCTTACGGCGCGTACCGAAAACGTCTTCGGGCGTAAAGCCGAATGCGGCAATCGTTTCGCGAATCTGGTGCAGCGCATGCTGTGCTTCGGCGCGGCGCGCATCTTCGATTTGCGCATCCAATTCCTGCTTTTTCGCAAGTAGTTCTTTGTAGGTCGACACGGACTCTTTCCTCCAATATCAGAAGCCAAACGGAACGCATTCTAGCGGTGCTTGCGGCAATTGTGGAATGGCGCGGTGAAATATTCATCCATTCGGCCAGGTTCGAATATGCGTTATTGCGCTCGACACGCGCACTAGCAATGCTCGCGCCCGCTCATTCGCACATTGCCGCAGCGATTATTGCGAATCGTTCGTCGATATCGGAAAAAAAAGCAAAAGAAAAGACAAAACCCCCTCTTCGCGACCGCAAAGGGGCGCAAAAAAGGGGCTCGGCAGATCGGGGATACGGTGCTCGCGCAGCCTTACGCCGCTGCCGCGGCAGCGGCGAGTTCCGACGCGACCTCGTCAACCGCTTCACGCGCGAGGCGCACGATCTCGTCGACGTCGGCACGCGTCGTGATGAGCGGCGGTGCGAAGCCGAGAATGTCGCCATGGGGCATGGCGCGGGCGATGAGTCCGCGCCGCAGCGCCGCGGCCGATACTCGCGGGCCGACTTTGAGCCCCGCATCGAACGCACGCCGCTCGTCCTTGTCGGCCATGAACTCGAGCGCGGCCAACATGCCCGCACCCCGCACCTCGCCGACGAGAGGATGAGCGTCGAACGCCGCATGCAGCCGTTCGAGCAGATAGGCTCCGCTCGATGCTGCATTTTCGGCAATGCGCTCGCGCTCGAGAATATCGAGATTGGCGAGCGCCGCCGCCGCGCAAATCGGATGACCCGAGTAGGTCCACCCGTGCCCCATCGCGCCGAACTCGCTAGAGGCTTTGTCGATGACGTCCCAGACACGTTCGCCGACGATCACGCCGGAAAGCGGTGCATAGGCACTCGTCAGTCCTTTCGCGACCGTGATCAGATCGGGCTGAATGCCGTAATGCTGGGAGCCCATTTTCGAGCCGAGTCGCCCGAAACCGCATACCACCTCGTCGGCAATCAGCAAAATGTCATGCTTTTTCAAGACTTGCTGGATGGCGGGCCAATAGCCGGCCGGCGGCGGCACGATGCCGCCCGTACCCATTACGGGTTCGCCAATGAATGCGGCGATGGTATCGGCGCCTTCGCGGGCGATGAGCTTTTCGAGTTCGTCCACACAGTAGGCGACGAATTGAGCTTCGTTCATGCCGGCCGGCGCCTTGCGGTACCAATGCGGACAAACGGTATGCTTGACGCGGTCGATCGGCAGATCGAAGCATTGATGAAAGCTCGCCAGACCGGTCAGGCTACCTGTCACGATGCCGGAACCGTGGTACCCGCGATCGCGAGAAACGATCTTCTTCTTGTTGGGGCGTCCGAGCACATTGTTGTAGTACCAGACGAGCTTGATCTGTGTTTCGTTCGCGTCCGAGCCGGACATGCCGTAGTAGACCTTCTTCATGCCCTGGGGCGCCCAGTCGATGATGCGTGCGGACAGTTCGATCACCGTATCGGTCGAGTGGCCGACGTACGTGTGGTAATAAGCAAGCTTTTTAGCCTGTTCGTAAATCGCCTCGGCCACCTCCGTGCGCCCGTAGCCGATGTTGACGCAATACAGGCCCGCGAAGGCGTCGATATACGAGCGCCCCTCGTGGTCCTCGATACGTATTCCCTTTGCCCCGGTGACGATGCGCCCCGGCAGCACGCCGGCGGCGTGATCGTGGGCATGCGTCGACGGGTGCATGAAGTGGGCGCGGTCCGCCGCAAAGAGACGTTCGAATTCAGTCATGGGATTCTCCAAAAAAGTTCGGGCTGCATCAGGTTTTCAGAATGCGGCGGCTTCGCTCGCCGGGAGGCCGAGCTGGCCCAGGCAGAAATATTTGGTCTCGACGAACGGTTCGAAGCCCTCGCTCCCGCCTTCCCGGCCGAGGCCCGAAGCCTTCATGCCGCCGAACGGAATCGGCGCGCCCGTGAATCGCGCGCCGTTGACCGACACCATGGCGAAGTCGAGCCGGCGAATGAGCTGAAAAATGGTGTTCACATTCGTCGAACAGACGTAGGCGGCGAGGCCATAGTCGGTGTCGTTCGCCCGTCGTATCGCTTCGTCGAGCGAATCGAACGATGAGACGGCCGAGATCGGCGCGAAGTTTTCCTCGTCGTAGACACGCATGCCAGGCGCCGCATCGGCGATCACCGTCGGCTCGAAGAACCAGCCGCCCAACGGATGCGGCGCGCCGCCCGTCGTAATGCGCGCGCCGCGTTGGCGTGCGTCGGCCACGCGTGCCAGCGTCGCATCGAATGCCGCCTGATGCATGAGCGGACCGATATCGACATCGGCTTCGAATGCCGGACCGACTTTCAATGCGCGAACCGCCTGCGTATAACGTTCGACGAATGCGTCGTAGAGCTCGCGCGCGACGAGGATCCGGTTCGCCGCGCAGCAATCCTGGCCCGAGGTCTGAAACTTCGCCGCAACGGCAACCGTGACGGCTTGCTCGAGATTCGCATCCGCCGCGACGACGAATGGAGCATTGCCGCCCAGCTCGAGCGCGATCTTTTTGATGCCGGCCCGCGCGGCGGCGCGTGTCACGAGCGCACCGACGCGTGTCGATCCCGTGAAGCTCACGGCTCGCACACGCGCGTCGCGAACGAGCGTCTCCATTGCCATCTGAGGATCGCCGAGCACCACGTTGAATACGCCCGGAGCAAATCCAGCCTCTTCCGCGAGCTGCGCGAGCGCCAGGGCCGAGAACGGTGTCTCGTGGGCCGGCTTGATCACGACGGTGCACCCGGCGCCAAGGGCAGCGGCGGCCTTGCGCGTGATCATGGCGACCGGAAAGTTCCACGGCGTGATGAGCGCCGCCACGCCAACCGGCTCGATGACCGTGCCGGGGTGCGCATCGTCGATGTGTGCCGCGATATTGCGTCCGGCCAGGCGTTTGGCCTCGTGAGCGAACCAGTCGATGAAACTCGCCGCGTAGGCGATTTCGCCACGCGCCTCTTTGAGCGGCTTGCCCTGCTCGAGAGAAACGATCGCTGCCAGATCGTCGCGATGCCGCGCAACGAGCTCATGCCACCGCGAAAGCGCCGCCGCGCGTTCGTTGACTGGCGTCCAGCGCCAACGCTCGAATGCGCGTTGCGCCGCCGCGATCGCGCTTTCGATCTGCGAGTGCGTCAGCATCGGCACATGACCGAGCAGGCTTTGATCCGCCGGATTCAGCACGGCGACCGTTTTGGCATCGTCACTATGCACCCACCGTCCGTCGATGTAGCAAAGCGACTTCATTAGTACGGGATGGCCCAGCAACATGGAAGACTCCTTCGTCGATCGATCCATGTCTCTCACTGTATCGGCCGACGCTCCGCGACATTTTTGGTTTTGTGCCGCTGCACAAGCACTTTTTTTCGTTTGAACGGCCCGTTGCACGAATTTTTCCGAGCGCAGCAAAATCGGATCAATTGCCGGGGGACTCCGCGCCCGCCGCCACGACCCACTGCGGCGCGTCGCTTGGAGAAGCCTTGACGACCTTGGTCACGATGTAAGTGAAATAGCGCTCGATTCCGAGCTCGTCGGTGAGCAGCGAATCGATGAAACGCTGGTAGTGATCGATATCGCGCGAAGCGACATGCATGACATAGTCGACCCCGCCTCCCGTCGCATAGCACTGCTGGACCTCGGACGCGGCCGCGATGCGCTCCTCGAAGCGCCGCATATCGTGAGCCGTGTGGCGCGCGAGCGTGACTTCGACGACGATGCGGCTTCCCTTGAACGCTCCCACCCAATCGATCTCGGCCCGATAGCCGCGGATGAGTCCGATGTCCTCCAATCGGCGCACGCGCTCCCACACCGGCGAGATCGAGAGATTCACTTCCTCCGCGAGACGCGACTTGGTGATCCGGCCGTCGCGCGCCAGCACGCGCAGGATGGCGAGATCGTAGCGATCGAGCTTGTATCCGTTCCCGTTCATCGCGTGCTCTTCGTCGTGAATTCGACCGCCTGCTCAGTGCGTCGCGATGCCGCGTTCGACGACCTCGGCCACCACCGCGATGGTGTCTCCCACCCGGACCAGACCTGGAAAGTGACGCGCCGCGAAGATGCCGCCGCGGCGCGCGCGGTACTCGCGGGGCCGCGCGCCCGTACGCGTGATGTCGTGGACGCGCGCCAGCACTTCCCCTGCTTCGACGGTATCGCCGAGGTCTTTGCACATCTCGATCAAGCCATCGTGCTCGCTCGTCGTGTAGCAATCCCCATCAGGCATATCGAGCAACGTCGTCGTGCGCGGTGCCGCGCGAGTACCGGCATCGGCATCGCAGATGCCGGCGTGAGCGAGAAATCCACGCACGCCGCGCTCGGCAATGCGAACGCTCGACGCGCTTGCGCTTCCACCGCCGCCGAGTTCCGTCGTCACGAAGACTTTGCCCGCCTCTTCCGCCGCCGTATCGAAGAGCCCCACGCTGTCGAGTTCGAGCATACGCATCGAGTAGGGTGCACCGAATGCGCGCATTGCGGCGTCGGCACGGGCCTGCTGTTGCGCATCCGGCAATACGTGAACCGCCGCAAACGGTACGAAGTCGAGTGTCTTGCCGCCCGCGTGAATATCGAGCACGTAATCGGCGAGCGGCAGCAGATGGCGCTGAAAATAGTCGGCGATTTTCTCGGTCACCGTGCCGTCGGGGCGCCCCGGAAAGCTGCGATTGAGGTTGCCCTTGTCGATCGGCGAGGTACGGGTGCCCGCGCGAAACGCAGGATAGTTCATGAACGGCACGACGATCACGCGCCCGGCGATCTCGCTCGCCTTGAGTGTCGAAGCCAGCTTCGACAGTGCAATCGGTCCTTCATACTCGTCGCCATGATTGCCGCCGGTAATGAGCGCCGTCGGCCCCGCGCCGCGCTTGATCACCGTGATCGGGATCATCACCGCCCCCCACGCGGAGGCATCGTGCGAGTGGGGCAGCTTCAAAAAACCGTGCTGTTCGCCTTCGGCTTCGAAGTCGATCGTCGGTTGAATCGGGGAAGCGCGCATCGTCCCTCACTCCTTCACGAAGAGCCGTCGCGGCGTGTTGCAAAACGTCTCGACACCGTTCGCCGTGATGAGAATGCTCTCCGTGATCTCGAGCCCCCAATCGTCGAGCCACAGCCCCGGCATGAAGTGGAACGTCATACCGGGCTCCAGTACAGTCTTGTCGCCGGGGCGCAAGCTCATCGTGCGCTCGCCCCAATCGGGCGGGTAGCTTGCACCGATCGGATAACCGCAGCGGCTGTTCTTCTCGATGCCGAATTTCCTGAGTACGGCGAAGAATGCGTTGGCGATGTCCTCGCAGGTATTGCCCGGTTTCGCGGCCTGCAGGCCCGCTTCGATGCCTTCGACGACGGCGCGCTCGCCCTCCACGAAATGCTTCGGCGGCTTGCCGAGATAGACGGTGCGCGATTGCGGGCAGTGGTAGCGCCGGTAGCATCCGGCAATCTCGAAGAACGTCCCCGCATCGCGGGCGAAGGGGGTGTCGTCCCAGGTCAGATGCGGTGCGGCCGCATCGGCGCCCGTCGGCAAAAGCGGCACGATGGCCGGATAGTCGCCGCCGTGTTCTCCCACACCGGTCACGCCCGCTGCAAAAATTTCGGCCACGAGATCGTTTTTGCGCATACCGGGTTCGATACGCTCGACGATGTGCGCGTGCATCTTCTCGACAATGCGCGCCGCGATCCGCATGTATTCGATTTCGCGCGGCGACTTGACGGCCCGTTGCCAATTGACGAGCCCTGTCGCATCGACCCACTTCGCGTTGGGCAGATTGCGCCCGAGCGACGCGAAGGCGGCCGCACTGAAGTAGTAGTTGTCGAGTTCGACGCCGATGCGCAACCCACCCCACCCGCGCGCCTCGATCACCTCGCGCGAGAGGTAGTCCATCGGATGGCGCTCGCGCGACTGGACGTAGTGGTCGGGATAGCCGACGATCTGCGCATGGTCCATGAAGACCGTGCGCTTGGCACCGTTCGCGTCCTGTCCGCGCCCGAACCAGATCGGCTCTCCGTCGTGGGCCAGCACGACGCATTGATGCACGTAGAACGACCAGCCGTCGTACCCCGTGAGCCAGGCCATATTGCTCGGGTCCGTGACGATCAGCAGATCGATTCCCGAGTTCGCCATCGCGCGGCGCGCCTTGGCTATGCGCGCGTCGTATTCGCTCCGCTCGAACGGCAGACGTACGGCCGCCGCCACGGGTTCGCCCTTCAACTGTTGCCGGATGTCTTCTGCCATATGCTCCTCTCGCATCGATCCCGGTCCGCTCCGCACCGCGACAGACCGCATTCAAACTCTCATACGTTACGAAACGCGGTACCCGCCCCGGCCGCGCGCACGCGCTCGAGCGCGAGTGCCGCGATTGCCGTGTCCTGCGCACCCGTGCCTGTCAGATCGCATATCGTCACGTCGGCGGCGCTCGTGCGTCCCGCGGCGCGGCCCGCAACGATTGCCCCGAGTTCAGGGAATACCGCGTCCCGTTCGCACACGCCGGATTCGATCGCGTGGCGAAGCTCACCCAACACGCGCGTCTGACTGAGTCGGTCGCAGATATAGCGCGCCTGCGCCAACACAGCGGGCGCGATCTCGTTCTTGTGCTCGGCGTCCGATCCCATCGCCGTGATATGGAGCCCGGGGTGCAAATCGCCCGGACCGACGAGCGGCTCGCGGCTGGGCGTCGTCGTGATGGCAATATCGGCGCAACGCAATGCCGCACCGACGTCCGACATCACCTCGCAAGGCAATCCGAGCGTCCCGCGGACATCGGCCGCCAACCGCTCGGCCGAGGCCCGCTTGCGCGCCCAGACGGTCACGGCCTCGATATCGCGAACGAGCGTCAGTGCCTGGAGTTGCAGACGTGCCTGCTCTCCCGCGCCGATGACCGCTGCCCGCTTCGCATCCGGTCGCGCGAGCCAGCGCGCCGCAACGGCGCCGGCTGCGGCCGTTCGCACCGCGGTCAGATAGCCGTTGTCGAGCAGTACCGCCTGCGTCACGCCCGTCTTCGCCGACAGCACGAGCATGAGCCCGTTCAGACTCGGTAGCCCCAGCGCCGGATTGTCGAAGAAGCCGGGACTCACCTTGATCGCGAAGCTCTCGAAACGCGGCAGATAGGCTGTCTTCACGTCGACCTCGCCGCGATGCGCGGGCACGTCCAATCGAAGAACCGGCGGCATGGCGACCGCTTCCGTCGCCAGCGAGACGAACGCCGCCTCCACTTGATCGATGGCCGCGCGATCGAGCGGCACGAGTTCGCGAAGCGTTGCTTCGCCGGCAATGAGAATGTCGCTCATGAGAAGACGTGCTCCGGTTCGACGTCTGGCGCTTCGAGCAGCAAGCGTCGATGCAGATCCATATCGATGTTCGCGCCGCTTGCGATGAGAACGATCGGACCGCGGCGCGCCTGCGTGGAAGCCGACACGGCACCGCCGAGTACGGCGGCTATGCCGACCGCGGCGGCGCCCTCCAGGATCAGCCGCTCGTGCCGATACGCATGGACGATGGCACGTGCGATCGCTTCCTCATCGACCAAAAGCGCATCGTCGATCAACGATCGCGTCATCGAAAAGGTGTATCGATTCGCAAGACCGATGCCGCCGCCCAGCGAATCGGCCAATGTCGCGATTTCGTCGACGCATACGGGTTTGCCGGCTGCAAGGCTGGCGTGCATGGCCGCGCCGCTGCGCATCGTGACGCCCGTGAGCTTGACTTCGGGACAGCACTGCCGGGCCGCGAATGCAACACCGGAAAAAAGCCCGCCGCCTGACAGCGGCACCACGATCTGCGCGACGGCGGGCAGCGCTTCGATGATTTCGAGCCCGATCGTCGCCTGCCCGGCGATGACGTCGAGGTCGTCGAAGGGCGGCACATACGCGAGCCCTTCTTGCGCCGCGAGCCGCGCCGCTTCTCGTTCGGCGTCGTCCTGGCTGTTGCCGGCCAGACATACCTTCGCGCCGAGCGCCCGCACGGCTTGCACTTTGTTCTGAGGAACCCGCGACGAAAGGCAGACCGTGGCCTCGAGGCCCAGCGCGTGCGCGGCATGCGCGACCGCCCGGCCGTGATTGCCCGTCGATGCGGTGACGACGCGCGTCACACCGCGCTCGGCCAATTGCGCGAGCGCGTTGGTCGCGCCGCGGATCTTGAAGCTGCCCGTCGGCTGTACGGTTTCGAGCTTCAGGTAGACGCGGGTACCGGCGAGCTCGGAAAGGCTCGCGGATTCGACGAGCGGCGTAAGGGCAACACGGCCCATGAGGCGACGCCGCGCACGGTAGACATCGGCAAGCGAAATGACGGACATAGACGGGTACACCGATAAAAGTCGAGCGCGGCCCCAAGGGCATGCGGCTCATCAGTGCTGCCCAGTCTAATGTCCTGAAAAACGAATTCGATTGTCCTAGTTCATTTCGGATTCGGCGCACGCGTTCGATCGATACCGTCAATCGACCGCGTGGACCTGCGGATATTGTTCGAACACTTCGCGTACGGTCTGCAGCGCCTCGGCGAAGACGTCGTCGCTGACTTCCGCCCCCACGCACAGCCGCACTGCATTCGGCCGGCTTTCGACACCGCGCACGAGAAACGGATCGGGCGACGTCACGGCGATATGGCGCTTGCGCAGTGCCCGCACGAGATGATCGGCCTGCCAGTGCTCCGGCACGCGCAGCCATACAGAGAGTGCGTGGGGGTGGCTGCCCTGCACGTAGCTGCCGAGCATCTGCGCGACGAGCGCCTGCCTGCGCGCGAGGCGCTCGCGCTGTATCTGTACGAGGCGGGTAGCCGTACCGTCGTCGATCCAGCGCGTGGCGATCTCCGCCATCGGCGAAGTCGCCATCCAGCTCGAAACGCGCAGCGTACTCTCGGTGCGCAACGCGAGCCGGCGCGGCGTGCTCAGATAACCGATGCGCAGTCCCGCGAGCACCGATTTCGTCATGCTCGTGCAATAGAACGAGAGCTCGGGAATCAGGCTCGAAATCGGCGGCAGCGGCTTCGTGAGCAGCGGACCGTAAACATCGTCTTCGATGACATAAACACCATAGCGCTCCGCAATCCGCGCGATCGCGCGCCGCCGGGATTCAGGCATGAGCGCCACGGTCGGATTGTTCAGATTGGGCGTACAGACCAATGCCGTCACGCGTTCGCTGTCGCAAAGCTCCTCGAAATGCTCGGGATGGATGCCGAACTCGTCGATCTCGAGACCTTTGAGGGTAAACCCAAGTACGTTGGCCGACCCGATCACGCCGTGATCGGTCAAGCTTTCGCAGACGACGGTATCGCCGGGCCGCACGAGCGATGCGAGCGCGAGAAAAATGCCGTGCGCAGCGCCATTCGTGACGAGCAGCGTATCGGTCGACGCCGGCATGCGAAGCGCGTCGAGCCAGGCCACACCCGCGCGCCGATGATGCTCGAAACCGGCGATCGGCCGAAACGCGCGAATCCAGGGCTGATCTTCGATTTTTGCGAGTTTGGCGCAGATCTTGCGCCACATCGCATCGTGCTCCGGCGTGTGGATGATGCGTGCGATCGAAAAATCGATGACGGAGCGCTCGGCCGTATCGAGCATGTAGTTGGCCATCTTTTCGGTGACGCGCGGGGCGACGAAGCTGCCCCGCCCGACCTCGCACCGAATGAGCCCCTGGCGCTCGAGCTCCTTGTACGCGTTGGTGACCGTCTGCACGCTGATTTGCAGTTCGCCGGCCACGTCTCGCTGCGGCGGCAGCCGCGTGCCGGCCGTCAGCACCGAGGCTTCGATGTCCGCCGCAATGGCCTTGACGAGCCGTTTGTACTTCGATTCCACGCCGTGGACCGCCCGTACCGCATCGCGCCAATCTTGGATCACTGTCTGCCTCCGCTCGTCCCATTTCGCATGGTGTGACAAAACGCACAGGGAGAATTATTGTCCTAGAGCAATCGAGAACAAAAAAATGGCTTTGTATCCTGCGCTCAGGACAAGGTTTCACGGCTTTGGCATCGATCTCGCCGGCCCGATCGCGGGCCTTGTCTGATCAGGCCGGCGCGCTCGTCGCCGAACGGACTCACCCACTACGCTCGGGAATGTCATGAAAGCCAATCGGTTCAGCCAGTTGTCAGGATTACTCATCGCCGGTTGCCTTGTCGCAGCCGGCTTCGTCATGCTAGTACCGAGCGCGTTCGCGGAAACGACGCTGCAACGCATTCAGCGTACCGGCGAAGTCCGCATCGGCTATGCGAACGAAGCCCCGTTCGCCTACACTGCCCCCGACGGTACCGTCACCGGCGAATCTCCGGAGATTGCCAAGAAGGTCTTTGCCAAGCTTGGCGTCAAGAAAGTCGATGCCGTGCTGACGGAATGGGGCTCGCTGATTCCGGGCCTCAAGGCGGGCCGCTTCGACGTCATCGCCGCGGGTATGTACATCACCCCGGAACGGTGCAAGCAGGTTGCGTTCGCCGATCCGCAATACCAGATCCAGGACACGCTGCTCGTGCAAAAAGGCAACCCGAAGAAGCTGCAAAGCTACAAGGACATCGCGAAACTGCCCGACGCGAAGCTTGCGGTCATGTCCGGTACCGTCGAGGTCGGCTACTCGCAGCAAGAAGGCGTGAAAACGGACCAACTCCTGCAGGTACCCGATACGACCGCTCAACTGCAGGCCGTGCGCGCCCGCCGCGTCGATGCCGCCGTCGGCACCGGTCTCACGATGAAGGCGCTTGCGAAGAAGGACCCGGGGCAGGTCGAAGTCGTCACCAGCTTTACCGACGATCCGAAGCACACCGGTTACGGCGCGCTGGCGTTTCGCCAGGAGGATACGGACTTGCGCGACGCCGTCGACAAGGTGCTGCACAGCTGGCTCGGCACCCCCGATCATCTGCAAACGGTTGCACCGTTCGGCTTCGACAAGTCGAATCTGACGACAAAAACCGCGGCCGAGATCTGCAGCGGTAGCTGAGCGGCGGCGTGCCGCCGATTCGCGCGAGCTAGCGCCGCCCGCTCCCGAAACATCCGGACACGAGGAAACGTCCAATGTCGGAATTGCTCCCCTTGCTGCTGCGCGGCACACTCGTCACGGTGCAGATCGCCGCGCTCGGCACACTCCTCGCGATCGTCATGGCCTGCGTCGCGACTGCGGCGAAACTCTCGCCGTTCGCGCCGCTGCGCTGGATCGGCAACGTGTACGTCGAGGTGTTTCGCGGCACCTCGTTGCTCGTGCAACTTTTCTGGTTCTTTTTCGTCCTGCCGTTGCCGCCGATCTCCATCAGCATGACGCCGTTCCAGGTGGCAATCATCGGCCTCGGGCTGCACTATGGTGCTTATGGGTCCGAGATCCTGCGCGGCGCGCTGCGCTCCGTGCCCGGCGGACAATACGAAGCGGCCCTTGCGCTCAACCTGCCCGCACTGACTCGGCTGCGACGCATCATTGCCCCGCAAGCGATGATCAACGCGCTGCCGCCCGCCACGAACCTGATGATCGAGTTGCTCAAAGGCACCTCGCTCGTTTCGCTCATCACGCTCTCGGATCTCTCGTTCAGAGCACGCCAGCTGGACCAGGCGACGTTCGAGACCGCCGAGATCTTCACGCTGACACTCGTGATCTACTTCGTGCTGGCGCAATTGCTCGCCACCGTCATGCGTTATTTCGAGCGCCGCGTCAGCCATGGCTACGGTGTCGCGCGGGGAGGCGCCAAATGAACGGCACGGACCGCCTTTTCGATCTCGGCTATGCCGAGCGCATTCTGCCGGCCTTGCTTCACGCGTCGGTCTATACGATTCTCATCACGCTCGTCGGTTTCGCCATTGCGCTGGCGCTGGGGCTCGTTTTCGCCGTACTGCGACGCAGCCCCATCAAGCCTGTCTCTTATACGGTGACGTTCATCGTCGAATTCATTCGCAGCACACCGTTGCTGATTCAGGTTTATGTCATCTTCTACGTGCTGCCCGTCTACGGGATCACGATGTCCGCATTGACGGCCGGTACGATCGGAATTGCGCTGCACTATGCGTGCTATACGTCCGAGGTCTATCGCGCGGGATTGAACTGCGTCGCGCGCGGGCAATGGGAAGCCGCGTGCGCGCTTTCGCTATCGCCTTGGCGCACATACCGCAGCATCGTGCTGCCGCAGGCCATTCGTCCCGTCATCCCGGCGCTCGGCAACTATCTCGTGGCCATGTTCAAGGACACGCCTGTGTTGTCGGCGATTACCGTTGTCGAGTTGATGCAGCAGGCGAAGAATATCGGTTCCGAAACGTTCCGCTATCTCGAGCCCATCACGCTCGCCGGCGTTTTCTTTCTGATCATCAGCGTGAGCTTCGCCGCACTCGTGCGTCGTGTCGAACGCGCGGTGAGGCTGCCATGATGAAAACCTCGTCCGACACGCCGACCAATCTAACCGCCTCTCCCGCAACGCCCGTCATGGAGCAACCGATGAAGCGAGACGACGAACGCACCCTCGCCCAGCGCGGCGAGGATGCCGCGCAAACACCGCAACGAGCGCAAGCCGCACCCATGGTGCGCTTTCTCGGTGTCACGAAACGCTATGGCGCCCTGACGGTGCTCGACGAGCTCGATCTCGATGTCGCGCCGAACGAAAAGGTTGCGATCATCGGGCCCAGCGGCTCGGGCAAATCGACTCTGCTGCGTGTGCTCATGACGCTGGATCCGCTGACGAGCGGCATGATCGAAGTCGACGGAGAACCGCTCACCCACATGCGCAGCGGCGGCAAGCTCGTGCCGGCCTCGCCGCGCCACCTGCGCGCCGTCCGCAGCAAGATCGGCATGGTCTTTCAGAGCTTCAATCTGTTTCCGCACATGACCGCGCTGCAAAACACGATCGAAGCGCCGATCCACTCGCTGGGGCTCGCCCGCAACGAAGCCGTCGAACGTGCGCGCGAGCTGCTATCGCTCGTCGGTCTGGCCGACAAATGCAATCACTATCCGTCGCAACTCTCGGGCGGACAGCAGCAGCGCGTCGCGATCGCGCGCGCACTGGCGATGCGGCCGAAAGTCATGCTGTTCGACGAGGTCACGTCCGCGCTCGATCCCGAGCTTTGCGGCGAGGTACTCAATGTGATTCGCCGGCTCGGCGAGGAGCACAACCTGACGATGCTGATGGTCACGCATCAGATGGGTTTCGCGAAGGACTTCGCGGACCGCGTCTGTTTCTTTTCGCAGGGAAAGATCGTCGAACAAGGGCCGCCGCGGGAATTCTTCTCCGCACCGAAGCACGAACGGACGCAGCAGTTTTTGCGCGCGGTGCGCGAAGCGCTTTGAGAGCGCCGCAGCCAATCCATGCCGCGCCTCGCCACCTCCCGGCCCAATAGGCGGCAGACGCGCGAACGCCCTAAAGCACGTTCATCATCGCCAGCGCGGTTTCCTGCAAATAAGGCAGCACGCGCTGCAGCGCCGCTTCAGTCGTTTCCTTGCCGATCGGCATGTTGGTACTGAGCGCGGCAACCGCAACGCCCTGCCGGTTCTTGAGCGCAACGGCGATGCCTCGCACGCCGACCTGCAATTGCTGTTCGACGACGGCAAAGCCTTCCGCGCGCGAGCGCCGGATCGCCTCGCGCAACTGCGCCTTGTCCGTTATCGTGTACGGGGTGAACGGCGCGAGCTCCGTCGTATCGAGCCATTCGTTCATGGCGTCCTGATTCGGCTGATGCGCGAGCAGCACCACGCCAGGCGAAGCAAGCGGCGCCGGCACGCGCGCGCCCAGCACGAAACCCGTGGTCATGACGCGCGACGCGCCGTTACGCGCGATGAACACCAGTTCCCATTCGTCCAGCACGCTCACATAGACCGATTCCTTCAGCGTCGCGCTCAACTGCTGCAAATACGGCTGCACGAGACGAGGCAGACGGGCCGAATCGAAATACGACCAGCCGACTCGCAGCACGCGCGGTGTCAGGCCGTAGAGCTTGCCGTCGGTATAGACATAGCCGAGATGCTCGAGCGTCAGCAGATAGCGGCGCGCGGCGGTACGGGAGAGGCCCGTACGCACCCCGGCTTCGGTCGCCGTCATGCGGGCGTGTTTGTCATCGAAGGCTTCGAGAATGGCGAGCCCCTTCTCGAGCCCGGCGATCCAGTCGCGCTTGTCGAGGGCCGGCGGCCGCTTCATGGAGCGGCTCGCAGACAGGACGAATACGCGCGGGCCCTGGGCACGACCGCGATCCCGGCTTTGCGCAACAGCGCGCTCAACGCTTGCCCATTCGCCATGCCACGACGAACGAGAGCAGACAGCCGACGACGAGGTAAGCCGCAACGGGATGCCAAGACCCACCCGCGAAGGCAACGAGCGCCGCGGCGATGAACGGCGTAAAACCGCCGCCGACCACACTCGCCACCTGATAGCCCACCCCGGCGCCGCTATAGCGGTACGAAGCGCCGAAGAACTCCGTAAACATCGGTTGTTGGACGCTCACGACCATGTCATGCGAGATATTGGCAAGCAACACCGCGAAAATCACGATCGGCAGCGTTGCGCGCGCTTCGAGCGCGAGGAAGAACGGTACAGCCGCCAGCGCACCGATCAGCGCGCCCGTCAAATAAACACGCCGCCGCCCGAACCTGTCGGCCAGCCATGCAAAGCACGGGATCGTCACGCAACTGACCGAGCCCACGATCAAGCCGATATGCAGGAAAAGATCGCGCGACATACCGAGGTTTGCCGTCGAGTAACTGAGCGCGAATGTCGTCACGATGTACATCGTGAACAACTCGGCCAGCCGCAGTGCAATGATGAGCGCGAAGCCGCCGGGATGGTTGCGCAGCGCTTCGAGCACCGGCAGGCGCGCCTTGTGGTGCCCGACCTCGACTTCCTTGACGAACTCCTGCGACTCTTCCATGCTCGAGCGAATCCACAGCGCCACACCGACAAGCACGACGCTGAACAGAAACGGTAGGCGCCACCCCCAGGATTTGAACGCCGCATTGTCGATCGATTGGCTGATGATCGAAACGATCCCGGTCGACAGAATCAGGCCGACGCCATAACCCACCTGCACACCGCTGCTATAGAACGCTTTCTTGCCTTCCGGCGCGCTTTCAACGGCCATCAACGCGGCGCCGCCCCACTCCCCGCCCACGGCAAAGCCCTGGATGGCCCGCAGCGCGACGAGCAGCACGGGCGCCCACCAGCCGATGCTGGCAAATGTTGGCAAAAGCCCGATCGATGCGGTGGACAGCCCCATCAGCATGACGGTCAACACGAGCATGCGCTTGCGGCCGAGACGGTCTCCGAAATGCCCGAAAACGACACCGCCCAATGGCCGGAACAGAAAACCCACACCGAACGTCGCGAACGCGGCGATCATGCCCATCGCGGGTCCCACGCTCGGGAAAAACGCCGAGTTGAACACGAGGGCCGCGACGATGCCGTAAAGCAAAAAATCGTACCAATCGACGACGGCGCCGACGAAGCTGCCGAGCGCGGCTTTTCGCGCGCGGCTTCGCGACGGATCGATCGCGGCCTTGTCGAGTGCGTGAGCTGCTGGAATCATGACGATGTCTCCGGATTATTCGAATCGACGCGAACGCGCCTGGCCTGTTCGTTCGAGGCTGCGGTACCCCAAAGCACCGCGCTGTGCGACAGTTGCACGGAGCATAAGCGGGCGAGCTTGCGCAGACAACGGATTTCCGGCGGGCGACGTGCGATGATCGTAATGTTCCGTGCGATGATCGCACGCTTTCGGGGTTTGCACCGACCGGCCGGCCGATCGAAAAACGCTGTGCGCGCGGGCAGGCTCGCAGGTAGATGTACTGAATGGTTAAAATTACGCGTCGCGGCAAGCGCTGCATGAGCCCGAGGAGGCTGTCCCAATGATCACCGACTTTCCCGATTCGTCCGCAAAGCCGCTCGTCGGTGACAGCGCGCCATCCAATCCGCTTGGCATCGCCGGACTCGAATTCGTGGAGTTCGCGGCGCCCGCGCCCGACGCGCTTGCGCGGCGTTTCGAGCAGCTAGGCTTCACGGCGCGCGCGCGACACGTCAGCAAGGCCGTCACGCTCTACCGCCAGGGCACGATGAACTTCCTGATCAATGCCGAACCGGACTCGTTCGCGGCCCGCTACGCCGAGGAGTATGGAGCGGGCATTTGCGCGATCGGGGTGCGCGTGAACGATGCGCAACGCGCGTTCGAGCGCGCGACGGAGCGTGGCGCATGGGCCTTCGAAGGCGAAAGCGTCGGTCAGTCGGAACTCGTGATTCCCGCGATTCAAGGCATCGGCAATTCGCACATCTACTTCGTGGATCGGTGGCACGGCCGCGGCGGCGCGACCGGCGACCAGACGATTTTCGATATCGACTTTCGCCCGCTCCCCGCTGCGACCGGCAGCGCAACGACCGGCAGCGACGCCGGCCTGTCGCAGGTCGATCACTTCACGCAGATGGTCGGTGCGGGGCGAATCTCCGAGTGGCTGGACTTTTATCGGGAGATGCTCGACTTTCGCGAGATTCACGAGTTGCACGCCGACTGGCATGTTTCGTCCGATTCGCGCGTCATGCAGTCGCCTTGCGGTGGCATCACGATCCCGCTTTACGAAGAAGGCACGCAGCGCACGCGGCTCTTGCACGAGTATCTGCCCGATCATCCCGGCGAAGGCGTGCAGCACATCGCCCTTGCGACGAACGACATCCTGAGCTGCGTGGATAAGCTACGTGCGAACGGACTCGAGTTTCTCGAACCGCCGCCGCGCTACTACGCGGAAATCGACGCCCGATTGCCGGGGCATGGCCTCGATATCGAGGCGCTGCGCAGCCGTAACGTCCTGGTCGACGGCGCGATCGAGGAAAATGGCGCGCCACGGCTTTTCCTGCAAACGTTCGTCAGGCGGGGGCCCACCGAAATCTTCTTCGAGGTCGTCGAGCGTCGCGGTCATCATGGTTTCGGCGAAGGCAATCTGCAAGCGCTCGAACATGCCCGCGCGGCGGGCTAAGGCCTGCTGACGCGGCGCGGGCGGTGATCGACGCATGCTAGAATGCGCCGTCATAGCCGCACCCGCGCAAAATGAAAAAGGCCCCCGTCAAGGCAACCGTGTCCAACGGTAATGAGCTACCCGCCGAAGCCCGCCGCAAATACGATCCCGAAGAAACGAAGCGCAATATCCTCGAAGTCGCCACGCAGGAGTTCTCCGCGATGGGGCTTTCGGGTGCGCGCGTCGACGCGATTGCGGAGCGCACCAATACGACGAAGCGCATGCTCTATTACTACTTCGAGAGCAAGGAAGGGCTTTACGAAGCCGTGCTCGAGAAAGTCTACGGCGATATTCGCACGCTGGAGCAAGCGCTCAACGTCGAAGAACTGGAGCCCGAGGAAGGGATGCGCCGCCTGGTCGAATTCACGTTCGACTATCACGACAAGCACCGCGATTTCGTTCGGCTCATCGCAATCGAGAACGTCCATAGCGCGAAATACATCACGCAGCTGAAGGCATTCAAAAGCCGCAACGTCAGCATCGTCAATACGATCGAAGATTTGCTCGCGCGCGGGGCCGCCGAAGGGCGCTTTCGGCCCGATATCGATCCGATCGATCTGCACCTGCTCATCAGTTCGTTCTGCTTTCACCGCGTGTCGAACCGTTATACGTTCGGCGCGGCGTTCGGCCGTGACCCGTCGCATCCGCGGTTGCGGACACGGCATCGGGACATGATCGTCGATGCCGTGCTGCGCTTCGTTCGCGAACCGTGATGCAGTCAGCGTAGACGCACCAGCGGCTACGGCGGCATTGCGCCGCCGTAAGATGCCCCGGTCCCGCGATGAGCGGGGGCGGTTATGACGCCAGCGAAATCCGCTTGATATCGCCGACGACGAATACGTACGAGAGCGCCCCGATCAGCGCGACTACGCCGATGAAAACGAGCGCGCCGACGAACGATCCCGTTGCCGCGACGATGAAGCCGATCACGAGTGGCGTGACGATGCCCGCGAGGTTCGCCGCGAAGTTGAAGATGCCGCCGGTCAAACCGAGCAAGCCCTCGGGCGCGATGTCGGAAACGAGCGTCCAGCCCAGCGCGGCCATGCCCTGCGCAAAGAACGCAACCGACATGATCGCAATGACGACCGTATCGCTCTTCACATAGTTGGCCAGCACGATCGTGGACGCGAGCAGGAGCCCGGTGATGATCGGCAGCTTGCGCGCGACGTTCGCCGACTTCCCGCGCCGCAGCAGCGAGTCGGACAACCACCCTCCGAACATCACGCCGATCGAAGCCGCAATGAACGGCAAAATGGCGAAGAAGCCGATCTTGAGCCAACCCATATGCCGTTCAGTGGCCAGATAGGTGGGGAACCACGTCAGGAAGAAGACCAGCGTCGAATTGCCGGCGAACTGGCCAAGGCAAATCCCCGTGAGCTGGCGATGCTTGAGCAACTCGCCGATCGTGCTCCACGAAAAGCTGCTCGATGCGCGTGCACGGTTGCGCTCGTCGCGCGTGAGACCACCGCCCGCCTCGATGTATTCGATCTCGGCCGCATTGGCACGCGGGTGTTCGTGCGGTTCGCGATAAAAGAGCCACCAGACGAGACCGAAGACGATACCGGCCGCGCCCACCACGAAGAACAACGAGCGCCATCCGTAAGCGCCCATCAACGCGAACAGCAACGGACTGAAGCACGCAAGACCGATGTATTCGCCGACCGTATAAGTCCCGGTGGCCAACGCCCGCTCGCGCTGGGGAAACCAGGTTGCCACGACGCGGCTGTTGGTCGGAAAGCAAGGCGATTCCGAAACGCCGAGTCCGAGCCGGCACGCGAGCAGCGATCCCACGCCGTGTACAAGACCTTGCGCAAGCGTGAAGACCGACCAGAACGTCATCGCGATGTAATACGTGAGCTTGCTGCCGAACCGGTCGAGAAAGATCCCGCCCGGGATCTGCGAGGCGGCATAGGTCCACGAAAAAGCGGAAAACATGATGCCCATCACCGCGGCGCCGATGCCGAGCTCCTTGGTGAGCTGCGGCGCCGCAATGCCCAGCACCGTCCGGTCGAGATAGTTGATCATCGTACCGACTGCGAGCAGCGCGAGGATCTCGTAGCGCGCGGACGAACGGCGCATGGTGCTCGAGGCCGTACGTTCGGCGGCTGGCGGCTGCCCCGGCACGCCGGAAGGAATCTGCTGTCGCATGGTTGATGTCTCCTGTCAGTATCGATCGAATAAGTGTGGTGGGAGTGCGGTAACGCGGCGGCGCCAGGGTCCGAAGTTCAGCGCAGCAAGGTTTGGAAGTGCTCGAACATCCGTTCGGCATTCGGCGCGATGCCTGTAAAAATCTCGAATGCCTCGACGGCCTGATAGACAGCCATGCCGCCGCCGGTCAACGTGCGGCACCCCAGCGCTTCTGCCGCGTTCAGCAGTTCGGTCTTGATCGGGAAATAGACGACATCGGCCACCCACAGGCGCGGGTGCAGCAGTTCCGATGGAAGCGGGAGCCCGGGATGCTTCGCCATTCCGGTAGGTGTCGCGTGAATGAGGCCGTCGGCCGCCGCAAGCGCATCCCCCAGCATCGCCGGCGAGCCGTCGATCGCATGAACCCGCGCTTGCGGAAAACGCACTTGCAGCTCGGCCGCAAGCGCCCGCGCCCGAGAAGGGTCGACATCGACGAGCGCGAGCTCGCGCGCGCCCATCGTCATCGCAGCGTGCGCCACCGCCGCACCCGCTCCGCCCGCCCCGAGCTGAACGACGCGCTCGCACGATGCGCCGGGTAGACCGCGCTCGAAGGCGCGGCGAAATCCGGACCAGTCCGTGTTGTGGCCGATGCGGCGCCCGCCTTTGAACTGCACGGTGTTGACGGCCCCGAGCGCGCGTGCGTCGTCGGAAAGCTCATCGAGTAGCTCGATGACGGCCTGCTTGCACGGATACGTCACGTTCACGCCATCGAATCCCATCGATTCGGCAGCTTCGAGCAGATTCGGCAATGCGGATACATCGCGGCGCAGCATTTCGAGGTCGATGCGGCGATACACGTACGTAAGCCCGAGGCGGCGGGCCTCCTCCTCGTGCATTGCCGGGGATAGCGATCCGCCTATGCCCGAGCCGATCAAACCGACCAGAAACGAGCGTTCGATTGTCCTTGTCACGACTGACTCCTGGATCCTGATTCCTGTCGGACGCAAGTGTCGCGCTTTTTCCCGCGCTTGTCGGTTGGGGTTTGTACGAATTTGTACCATCTAGTTAGTTCCTAGAATACAATCGATCGAACACGTGCGGCATGGGCATTCCCGCGCATGAGTCTGTGATCAACTCGTACATTTTTCCTTGATCGACCGCTGCGGAAGGCACGCAAACCGCGCGCTCGGGAGTCATTCATGAAACGCTCCATTGCAACCGTTTCCGTCAGCGGAACGCTGCTCGAAAAACTCCACGCCATTCGCCAGGCAGGTTTCGACGGCGTCGAGATCTTCGAGAACGATCTGCTCTATTTCGACGGAACGCCCGGCGATGTCCGACGCGCGGCGAATGACCTGGGGCTCGAAATCGTGCTGTTTCAGCCGTTTCGCGACTTCGAGGGCGTGAGCGAAGAGCGCTTCGCACGCAATCTCGAACGTGCGCGGCGCAAGTTCGAACTGATGCATGCGCTCGGTTCGGATCGCCTGCTCGTTTGCAGCAACGTGTCGCCCGATGCGATCGGCGACGAAGCGCTCATCGTCGATCAGTTGGGCGCGCTGGCATGCGCGGCGCAAAGCGCTGGCATCGTGGTGGCATACGAAGCGCTCGCCTGGGGCCGCCACGTCAAGACCTACGGACGAGCCTGGACGATGGTCGATGCGGTCGATCATCCGAATCTGGGGCTCGCCCTCGACAGCTTCCACACGTTGTCGCTCGGCGATCCGATCGACGGCATCGCCTCGATCCCCGGGCACCGGATAGCCTTCGTGCAGATTGCCGATGCGCCGAAGCTCGCGATGGACGTGCTCGAATGGAGCCGCCATTACCGCTGCTTTCCCGGCCAGGGGGACCTCGATGTGGCAGGCTTTACCGCGCGCGTCGTCGAATCGGGCTATGCGGGGCCGCTTTCGCTCGAGATATTCAACGATGGATTTCGCGCCGCACCGCCGGCCAGTACGGCGATGGACGGCTATCGCTCGCTGCTTTATCTCGAAGACTGCGCACGCACGCTGCTCGAAAACACCCACACGCCTGCTGCGCCCGGTGTTGCCCTGTTCGCGCCGCCGGCAGCGCCTGCGCACGTCGGGTTCCAGTTCCTCGAATTCGCCGCCGACGATGCGGCGGTTGCACAATTGACGGACTGGCTAGGCAAGCTTGGCTTTGCGCGTACCGGCCAGCACCGCTCGAAGGACGTCACGCTGTTTCAGCAGGGCTCGGCCGCAATCGTGCTCAATGCCGAGCGCGATTCGTTCGCCGGCGCGTTTCACGCGCGGCATGGCCTGTCGCTTTGCGCGTCGGCGTTTCGCGTGGACGATGCCGGCGCTGCGTTCGAGCACGCGGCCAGCTTCGGTTACAAGCCGTTCTCGGGACGAGTGGGCCCGAACGAGCGCGTGCTGCCGAGCGTGCTCGCGCCGGATGGCAGCCTCCAATATTTCGTCGACGAGACGCCTGGTGCGCCCACGCTGTTCGAATCCGATTTCGTCCTCACGCCGAGCCCGACGCCGCACGAATCGAGGATCACCGGCATCGATCACGTCAGCCTCTCGCTACCGGGCGATTCGCTCGATACCTGGATTTTATTTTTCAGGACCGCGTTCGGTTTTGAAGCGGAACCGGCGTGGCTCGTTCCCGATCCGTATGGCCTCGTGCGCAGCAAGGCGATGCGCAGCCGCGACGGATCGGTGCGCATCGCGCTGAATGCGTCGCTCGACCGGCATACGGCAGCGGCTAGAGCATTGGAAACCTATCGCGGCTCCGGGCTGGACCACGTTGCGTTCAAAACGCCGGACATCTTCGGCGCGCTGGCCGCCTTCCGCGCGAACGGCGTGCCCATGCTGCGGATACCGGGCAACTATTACGACGACCTTTCGGCCCGCTATGCGCTAGCCGACGAATTCATCGAAACGCTGCGCGAGCATCACATGCTGTACGACCGCGACGAGCGCGGCGGCGAGTTTCTGCACGCATACACGGAACAGATCGGGGGGCGCTTCTCGATCGAAATCGCCGAGCGGCGCGGCGGGTACGACGGCTATGGCGCGGCCAATGCCGCTGTCAGGCTTGCCGCGCAAGCGCGGACGCGGCGTTAGCCAGGCAGATGGCGCCCTCCGGAGCGTTTCGTGATTGCGCACGAGGACGGGGGGCACTCCGACACGCTGGTATGATTTTCCATCGTTTCGGAGATCGTCTATGCAGGCCATCAGTGGAAAGCCCACAGAACGCTACGAAGGCGCGGAGCCAGACACGCGACTGGATTTCCGACGCATCGTGCACGCCAGACACCAAATTTCAAAGGTGTTTCGCGACACGCCCCACTTCGAGTGTCCCGCTCTCGGCGAGCTGTTGGACTGCGAGCTGATCGTCAAGCTGGAGACCGCCAACCCGATAGGGTGCTTCAAGGGGCGCGGGAGCGAGGTCGTCATGTCACGCCTCGCATCGAGCCAAGGGCCGAATGCCGCAGTGTGCGCCAGTGCGGGCAATCTGGGGCAAGCACTCGCCTATAGCGGCCGGGCGCGCGGTATTCCGGTTACGGTAATCGCAGGCACAAGTGCCAATGCCGCAAAGATCGATCGAATCCGTCGGCTGGGCGCCGCTGTCGAACTCGTGGACGGAGATATCGAGAATGCGCGCGAGCGTGCCCGGGAAATCGCCGCCAACGGCGATGCATTTCTCGTTGAGGACAGCGAGAACCTCGATACCTGTGAAGGTGCCGGCACCATCGGTCTGGAGCTCGTGGAAGGATTCGATCGCATCGATGTCGTTGCGCTGGCGCTCGGCGGAGGCGCACTGGCGACTGGCGTGGGTCATGTCTTCAAAACCTTGTCGCCGGCGACGGACGTCGTCTGCATCCAGCCCAAAGGCGCACCTGCGATGGCCATGTCATGGCGCGCAGGATCGATCGTCACCACCGAGCGCACCGATACCATCGCAGACGGTGTCGCGGGCAGGTTTCCCCTTCCAGCGGTTCTCCATGACCTGCTGGCCGTTGCCGACCACGTCCCGCTGGTCGAAGAGACGAGCATCGTAACGGCGATGCGCATGCTCTACCGGCACGCTCGCCTCGTTGTCGAACCCTCTGCCGCTCTCGGCATCGCGGCAATCCTCGAAGACCCCTCGCGATATCGAGGTAAACGGGTGGCCGTGGTCCTCTGCGGAGCGAACGTGCTGGTCGATTCATTCAACGCGTGGATGCAAGAGTAATGGAACGGTTCGTCGGGCCGCCCGGGATTATTACGACGTAATGCCTTGTTGCAAAACCAGGGCCGCGATTTTAAGCGTCACTTAAGCCGACTTGAGCACCATCGATTCGGCTGAATTTTGGGATAAGGGCCCTGCCATGCACGACACGACCGAGCGCGCCATGCCAAAGCCACGCACCATGCTGCGGCGCATCCTGAGCCACCATGAGATCGCAACGCTCCTGTTGTTGCTGCACGCGCCGGTCGACCTCGCGGCAAAGCCGGAGATCCCGTTACTCAGGGAAGCTGGGCTGATCGAGCAAGTCAATACCGAGCAAGGCGACACGCGCTTTCAATTGACGGAGGATGGTAACGCTGTCTTGCGGGGGCTCGGTGTCTCCTGAGGCGACGCGTCTATGGCCGTTACCGACGACGAAGCAAGATGGTGCCGAGCTGACAAAACCGGCAAGAAAAGAATAGCCACTCGAGTGCTGGCCACCACGTCGTGACGCGAGGCATTCGCGCCATACGCGAAGCGTCGGGGCGCCATTGCACCTACCTCCGACGCGCCGACGACGTCCTCAAATCGTCCGATTACCACCTCAGTCCGTTCGTGCTCGAGAGCGTGCTGATCGAGCACGAAGCCATCGCCGACGCTGCTGTCGTGCCGAGCCCCGATCCGTTGCGCCTATCCTTGCAAGCAACGACGCCAGGATTGTGCGCCGTCAGTTGACCGTAGACAGCTTTTTTCATAGCGGCGATCCTCTCCCAATGCCGGCATTGCGGTGATCGCAGGGATGTTCCGAGATGGCGTTGGGAGGCTCGAACGAACAAAATAGGAAAGCCAATAATAGCCAGTCGAGCTTCGGCCGCCCCGTCGTACAGCGATGTATCCATGCACGAGATACTCGCAGCGCGCCGGGCTCGCCCATAAACGAAGAGACCCGGACGGCAACCGCCGCTTTGCACCGATCGGAGCCCGCGCTCCGCAGGAGACAGCAATGACAGCATCGCAACGCTTTTTGGCCGCGCGCGATTTTCTGCTGCGCCATCGAACCGACTATCAGAGCGCCTACGATGAGTTTGCGTGGCCCGTGCTCGATGAATTCAACTGGGCGCTCGATTACTTCGACGTCATGGCACGCGGCAACAGCGCCGCAGCGTTGCGGATCGTCGACGGCGCCCAACTCGACATCCGGCTCTCGTTCGCCGAAATGTCGGAGCGATCCTCGCGCATCGCCAACTTCTTGCGGGCCGCCGGGGTAGCGCGCGGCGATCGCGTGCTGCTGATGCTCCCCAATTGCGTCGAGCTCTGGGACGCCATGCTGGCGGTCATGAAACTCGGCGCCGTACTGCTGCCGGCGACGACACAACTCTCACCGGCCGACGTGCGCGAGCGCATACAGATCGCGCAGCCGACGTTCGCCATCGTCGACGCCGCCGAGCGCGCGAAATTCGACGGGCTCGAAAACGGCGGCAGACCGCTCGTGAAGATCTCAGTCGGGCCGGCTTCTGATACGAGCGCTGGGCAGGGATGGCTCGATTTCTCGCAAGGCTATACCTCCAGCGCCGAGTTCACGGCCGACGGTGTGACGCGGGCCGCCGATCCGCTGCTGCTCTACTTCACGTCCGGCACGACGTCAAAACCGAAGCTCGTCGAGCATACCCACGAGAGCTATCCCGTCGGCAGCCTGTCGACGATGTACTGGATCGGCCTACAACCCGGCGATATGCACTGGAACATCAGCTCGCCCGGCTGGGCCAAACATGCGTGGAGCTGTTTGTTTGCGCCGTGGAATGCAGGCGCGTGCGTCTTCGCAATGCAGTACACCCGCTTCGATCCTCGTGCGGTGCTCGAAGCAGTGGTCAAGCATCGCGTAACGACTTTATGCGCACCACCGACGGTCTGGCGCATGCTCGTTCAAGAACCGCTGACCTCCTACGCCGTTTCGTTGCGAGAGATCGTCGGCGCCGGCGAGCCGCTGAACCCCGAGATCATCGAACGGGTAAAACAGGCCTGGGGCATAACGATACGCGACGGCTACGGTCAGACCGAGACCACCTGCGTGATCGGCAACTCGCCGGGCCAGTCCGTGATTCCAGGATCGATGGGCCGGCCGATGCCGGGCTACCGGATCACGCTCGTCGATGCCGACGGCATCGTTTGCGACGAAGGCGAGGTCGCGCTCGAACTTGGCGCCGCGGCGAACGCAGGCGGCGCCCGCGCACCTGCCGGCCCGCTCGGGCTCATGACCGGCTATGCGAACAACCCCGATGCCACGCGCCACGTGATGCGCGAGGGGCTCTACCACACGTCCGACATCGCGCTGCGTCGGCCCGATGGCTATTACATCTATATCGGACGCGCCGACGATGTCTTCAAATCGGCCGATTACCGCCTGAGCCCGTTCGAACTCGAGAGCGCGCTGATCGAGCACGAAGCCATCGCCGAAGCCGCCGTCGTGCCGAGCCCCGATCCTTTGCGCCTGTCCGTGCCGAAGGCCTACGTCACGCTGCGCCACGGCTTCACGTATGGCCCGGAACTGGCGCAAAGCGTCTTTCGCTTCTCGCGCGAGCGGCTGTCGCCCTACAAGCGCATTCGCCGCCTCGAGCTCTTCGAGCTGCCGAAGACGATTTCGGGCAAGATCCGCCGCGTGGAATTGCGCCGCCGGGAAGAGGCACGGGGCGACGCGGCGGATCGACTTCCTAACGAGTATCGGGAAGAGGATTTCCCCGAGCTGAGCTGAGCTGAGCTGAGCGCATGCGGCAACCGCATCGCTCGGCCGCCGCGAGCCCGAGGTGCGCGGGCGGTTATCCGGTCGAGATCAAACCGATTGCGATTGCCTTGACAACCGCCTGAATCTTGTTCGTCGCGTTCAATTTCAACAGCACGTTATTGACGTGGAAATTGACCGTGCGCTCGGAGATATTGAGGATTTGTCCGATCTCGTTCGCCGTCTTGCCTTCGCCTGTCCAGCAGAGCACCTCGCATTCGCGCGGAGTCAGCTCGACGCTCGCCTCGGGTGCGAGCTTCGGCACGAGAAACTCGCTCATCAACGCATGCGAAAGATTGGCGAACCAGCTCGCCTGCAGCGTCAGCCGATCGGTTTCGGCACGGGTGAGTATCTCGGCGGGCCGCGCCATCGTCAACAGCCCATAGACGCCGTGCGCCGCCCAGCTCGAATGCGCCACGCCGACCTTCATGCCGAAATCGTGCGCGTCTTGCCAAAGGCGCGGGGCACTGACCGTGGCCTCGGGCCAGACGATCAGGCTGCTCTTCGTCGTGCCCTCGCGCACGGTGGGATCGATCGCGATGAAGTTGTTTTCCTGATAGTGCTTCATCCAGCCCGCGGGGTAGGTGTCGAAAATCGCGACCGATGGGTTCGATACCGGCAACGGGACCCGAATGCCATAACAGCAGTACTCGAACCCCAGTTCCTTGGCGACCGCGGACATCCGCTCGAACAGCTGACGTTCGTCCTTGGCTTCGTTCAGCTTCTCGTAGCCATCATGCCAGCGCAGCAACTCCATCCTGTACCTCGCGGTTCCTACGATACCCACCCGACGCTGTCATAGTTAGCAGGTCTCATGGCCGGGTCGGACTGCTACAGTCCGGCCCATGAGACAAACTAATACCCTGCTCGCCGGCCCATCCCGTGACGGCTACGTGCGCCTTCCCGAACAGGCGTTGGATCACCTGCAGCTCGTCCATGTCGACTCCGGCCTCGACGAAGGCCTGTTGGAGGAATTGCGTGCCGACGCCGTCGATGCCGTGAGCGCCGGCTACACCGAATGGCAGCGTGCGCGCGCCCCCGGGCGCGCCCATGTGACGGTCGGCTGGGACTGGTATGTCGACCGCGCTTCCGGCGCGCTCGTCATCGCCTGGGGCGATGTGCGCAGCAACGTGATGTGCGTCGACACCCGCGGCACCGATATCGGTATGGCGCGAACCGCGCAACTGCTGATGCGCCGCCTGGCCCAGCTCAATTGGCCGAACGCCGTTGCACGCATCGCGCTGTCACCACCTCCCGGCGTCGATGCACCCGGGCCCGCACTGCAATAAGCGACAAAAGGAACGCGAGCGGCCCGTGAGCCCGCCCGCAATCATCTCATCATTCCTCTACAGGACTCATTTATAAGGAAATTACGCCCTCTTTTCAATCTCGATATGAATTTTCACCAGCCAGCGTGGGGAATCCGCCACCCCCGCGCGGGAGACGTATTGCCTGAAAAACCCTGTCAACGTTGACAGTTACCGGTCCTCGGGGTGCGCGCTGTAATGCGTCCATCAAAAAAGCATATGCGAGGACTCCATGCGGACTTCCGTTCACGGCGAAGGGCGCCTCCCCGAAGACCTCGACAACGCACTCGCGCAGTATCGCCACCAGGTCTTCGTCGAGCAGCTCGGCTGGAAGCTGCCGTGCGTTGAAGACCGCTTCGAGCGCGACCAGTACGACCGGCAGGACACCATCTACATCGTCGCGCACGACGAATCCGGATCGATTTGCGGCTGTGCGCGGCTTTTGCCCACCACCCGCCCCTACCTGCTTCGCGATCTCTTCCCATTCCTGCTGGCCACGGACATGCCCGCGCCCGTATCCGACGACGTCTGGGAATTATCCCGTTTCGCGGCCAGTGCGGCAAATGTCGATCCCGCCGCGCTGGGTGACGAAAACACGTCGTGGGCCGTGCGGCCGATGCTGGCTTCCGTCGTCGAGTGCGCCGCCAAGCTGGGGGCCCGCCAACTGATCGGCGTCACATTCCTGAGCATGGAGCGGCTTTTCCGGCGCATCGGCGTACATGCCCACCGGGCCGGGCCCGCTCAACGCATCGACGGTCGCATGGTCGTGGCGTGCTGGATCGACATCGATTCGCAAACGCTCGCGGCCCTCGGTCTCGATCCGGCGTTGCTGCCGCAGCAGGCCGCGGTTTGAGTCGCGCCTCTCACAGCCATGCCGCCTGAAGGAGAGTCATCTTGCAACCCCAGTGCACCTCGCCCAGTTCATCCTCCATACAGGCCTTCGTCGCGAGAGCCGGGTTGTCCATCGAATTCGCGGGTTCCGACGAGCGTATGCGGCTCGCCGCAATCGACCGGCGGGGCTTCACTGTCGGCGTGACGGACGACGCGCAATTGCCGCCGCAGGGACTGCCCCGCCAGGCCCGCGTCACGTATGGCGGCGAGACCCTTTGCGAGGCGCGTCTCGTGGCGCGCTGTCCCGTGCAGGGGCAAACCCCCGTGCGCGAAACGGTCCTGCAACCTTCGCGAAGCGATGACGATGTTGCATTCTGGCAAGCGCTGTATGCTCATCGACTGCGGCAGCGCAGCGCTGGGGGCGGGCACCCGATTGCCCGCCGAGACTCGCTCGGCAATGAGCGCTACGACGCGCTGCAGGCTGCCTCGAGTCGGGCGTTGACCGATGGAGAGGCTATATTCGTGCTGTCCGATGCTGGTGACGCGGCTTTTTTTGCGGCGTGGCTCGAATATCACTTCGCCGAAGCCGTCGCGCGCACCCGGGCAGCATCAACGCCCGCCGAACTCCGCGATATGGCATGTCGAACCGAGAATGCCGACGTGATCGTCTGCTTCGAATATCGTTTCAACGGAAAAGCCGCACACGCGGCCACGCGCGAGACGTGCGCATGGGTCGCGGCCGAAGTCGAGCGCCTGTTCGGCCTCGCCATTCGCTATGAAGTCGCGGATACGCGCCAGCAGGCCGGTGCCATGAGCTACCGTCAGCGGCGCACGACGCTTGCGTCGTAGTTCGATCGAGGGCAATAACCCGCGCGATGTCACCCGCCACGCAAGTCCGGCGCAATCGGCTCAGTTTTGCCGCTCCGCGCCGAGCGCGCGGCAGCTTCCGCGCAAGCGAGAGCCAATACACCATCCGCCAGAGTCACGGCGGCGTGCGATCCCTCCCGCACCGCGTCGACGAAAGCATTCCACTCCGCCTCGTATGCACGCCGATAACGTTCGAGAAAGAAGTAGACCGGCTTGGCCGAGAACGTCCCCGCGTCGCTGATCCTTTCGACGGTATTTTCAAGCACGTTCTGCGCTGCGAGTAACCCGCCCGAGCCGAGCAGTTCGACGCGCTGGTCATAGCCGTAGCCCGCTCGGCGCGAATTCTTGATCACGGCGAGCCGCCCGTCCGCCCAGAATAACGTCGCAACCGCGGTATCTACATCACCCGCCGAACCGATCCGCGGATCGACGAGCGATGCCCCGCTGGCAAAAATTCGCGCGGGTGCACCGCCCATCAGCCAACAGGCAGTGTCGAAATCGTGGATCATCATGTCCCGATACAGGCCCCCCGATACCTCGATGTACGACAGCGGCGGCGGCGCCGGATCGAACGACGTAATCGTCAACAGCTCGGCCTTGCCTATCTCCCCGGCATCGAGCGCGGCTTTCAACGCACTGAAGTTCGAATCGAAACGTCGATTGAACCCGATCATGACCGTTGCGCCGGTGCGGTTCACGCTCGCCTCGCACGCGCGCGCGCGCTCGAGCGACAAGTCGACGGGTTTCTCGCACAGCACGGCCTTTCCGGCTGACGACGCGCGCTCGATCAGAGCGGCATGCGTGTCCGTCGACGTTGCGATCAGCACGGCGCCGATCGTGGGATCCGCAAGGATATCGTCCACCGAGCGAGCCTGAACGCCGTATTCGGCGGCAAGTTTTCGCGCCGCGTTGGCAACGACATCGGCTACGGCAACGAGTTGGCTGTCCCGATGGGCAGCGATCGATCGGGCGTGAACTTGGCCGATCCGGCCCGCGCCCAACAGCGCAGTGTTCAGCATATGAGTAACCTCGGTGATGATTGTGAAATGCCGGCGTCGCGATGCCCCGGAATTTGATTAGTAGCGCGAAATGTCAGCATCGAACGACATGCGCGCGCAGCGCGTTGCGCTTCACACGGCGAACGCATCCCTGAACCGCTGTAGCGCAACCTCGTCGCTACCGCTTGCCCATGCCTCGAGCGCGACGGTGCCTCGATAGCCGGCTTCGGCGAGCGCGCGCGCGATCGCCGGATAGTGGATTTCGCCCGTCCCGGGCTCGCAGCGTCCAGGCACGTCCGCGACTTGGATTTCGCCGACATACGGCAACGCACGCCGTACCAGTTCGATCAGATTGCCCTCCCCGATCTGCGCGTGATACAGATCGAGGTTGAGGCGCAAATGCGGGTCGTTCACCGCTGTGACGAGCGCGAGCGTATCCGCGGCGCGGGCGAACGGCACCCCCGGATGATCGACGTCCGTATTCAGGTTCTCAAGACAAAACGTGACACCAGTATGCCGCCCGAGCTGCGCAACGTCAGTGAGTGTGCGATATGCCGCCATCCACATTTCGCCACTCGTCGCCGCGGCCGGCGTAACGGGCAATCCTTGCGGCCCGAGGCCGGTGCCGTGCAGATTCAGGCGCGGGCAGCGCAAGCGCTTCGCGACCTCGATCGACTGCCGCGCGGTTTCGAGCAATGCCGCCGCGCCCTGCTTCGTGACCAGGTCGCCGCTGACATAGCCTGTCATCGACGAGAACGCAGCGCCCGTCGCGACGAGCGCGTCGATGTCGTGCTTCGTCCAGTCCCAAATCTCGACGTGAAAACCCAGGCCGGCAATTGCGCGAACGCGCTCGACAAATGGGAGGTCGCGAAACACCATTTCGGCGCATACGGCTAGTTGGAACATAAAACGTCCTTTGGAAAAACGGTATGGAGGGTGCGGACTGCGCGGGTCCCCTGCCGAGGGCCGCAGTGGCGATTCGATCAGCGGTACTTGCCGGCGTATTTTTCAACGAGCGCAACGTTCGTGCGGGTCACGAATCCCGGGCCCGTGTCCACGCCGTTGCTGACAAAATGCGGCGCGAGTCCATACATATGCACGCGTTGCACGAATTTCGGGTCGGCCTTGAGAGCGGCGCATGCTTTGGCGACATCGCGCGTGTGCTCGCGCGTCATGATTGCGAGAAGCGCTACCGGGATATAGCCCTGCAGATAGGGCTGCTGGTCGATCGCGAAGGCGGCGGTGCCCGCTTCGATCGCTTTATCGACTTCGGGCGTCAGGTCGAACGTCGCGAAGTAGACCTTGCCCGCGAGGCCGAGCTTGCGGATCGCGCGCAGCGAAGGCACCGCCGACGTCGGGCCGAGCGCGAGCACGGCCTGCGTTTCGGGGTGCGCATGAAGCGCCGCGAACACCTTGTTTTCGACCTCGGTCGGATCGTTGCCGGAATCGAGCGTGGCTTTTTTGAAGGCCACACCGATTGCGTCGGCGAACCCGCGACACCGTTCGAAGGAAACCGGATTGGTCGCGTTGTTGTTGACGCAAAGGAAGCTCTTCACACCCGCGGCCTTGGCGCGCTCGCCAGCCTCCTTGCCGGCTTCATATTCGGGCTGCCCGACATGCAGCAGCGCACCGAGCCGGCGGCTCTGCTCGCCTGTTCCGGAGTTGAACGTGATGACGGGATCGCCTTTCTCCACGATCGTCTTTACTGGCCGCTGGATGACGTCGAAGTCGGCGATCGTCGTCGCGACGCCGTCATAGTGACGTGCTCCGGCCTGCTCGAGCAAACGTGTCATGTCGGCGAGATCGCCGTTGGACGGGTTGCGGTAGTCGACCGTCACGCCGAAATCCTGCTGCGCGTCGGCGATGCCATTCTTCACGACGTTCCAGAACGGATCGGCGTCGGGGGCATGGGTCACCACCACAAACCTTGGGCCGGCGGCCAGCGCGTGGAAACTGCACAGCAGCCATGCCGCCGCGGCCATCAGGCGAAACAGTCGTTTCATTGATGTCTCCTGTCTTTGGTGTCGTCGCCCGCCGTCACGGCATAGCGTGCCTGCATCGTATGCCGGCACCGGGAAAACGCCCGCAGCGCTCAATGTCCATTCTGGTTATTTTCAATTCAATCAATTACTTGAATCTGAATTGACGCGCGTGTCGGCGGCCGCCGCTGCTACACTGACGCCGATAGGAAAGAGGCTCCCATGCATGCACGTGACCGTCGTGCGACTCTTGCAGTCGTGAACACGCTGGCTGACATCCTGCGCGCCGAGTTCGGGACGGACGCCCCAACGCTGTGGCCGGTGCTTGCGACGCTGCTTCAGAACCACCTGGACGGCAAGGACACGGCGATCACGGCGCTCGCCGATCGGTCGGGGTTGCCGCGCACGAGCGCGCGCCGGATCGTATTCGCGCTGAAGGCCAAAGGCTGGCTGCAATTCCGCGCGCTACCGGGAAGCGGCAATCGCGCCTGCATCACACCGTCGGCGATGCTTCTCGAATGTCTCGATAGAATCACCGAGCAGACTGTGCGGCTCATCATCGACGCCAGCGACTCTTCATCGTTCGATCGCTTCGATGCCGCGACACTCGCCCCTGCATCGGAGATCGCATGGCCGCGTGCCGCCGCGGAGGGTTTTAACGACGCGATAGACCTGACGCTCGTCGCTTATGAAGACCCGGTGTTCGAGATCATCAAGCGCAACCGGCCTGATATCGAGCGTTTTCTCGGCCATCGCCTTCGGGTGCTCACCTGGCCGCAGCACGCCTATCGCAGGACCCTCGATCTCACGCTCGACGACCCTAGCCGGTTGGACGCCAACGCGCCGATGCTGGTCGCGGTTCCGTTTCCGTGGCTAGCGGAGCTTTGCAGAGACGACCGTCTGTGCGAGCTGCAGGCGTTACAGGCAGAAGGAAGCTTCTCAGGTGCCGATTTCTACGATGCCGTCTGGCAGGCAGGATGGGTCGGCGGGCAGCTGTACGCGATCCCGCTGCAGCCAACGCTCGACTTTCTCTGGTATCGCCGCGATCTTTTTGAAGCGGAAGGCCTCGACCCGCCGAGGACTTTCGACGACGTAATCCGTTGCGCGAGCCGTCTGCAACGCCCCCGCCTCGAACGCGCGGGCATCACATGGAATGCAGCGCCGGGCCTACCGCTCGCCGAATCGTTCCTGCAGATTCTCGGCGCGCAAGGACAGATGACTTACGACGAACGAGGCGTGCTGCTCGTCGACAATGAAAGCGGGCGAAATGTAATCGAGTATCTGCGCGCGCTGATTCCCTGGTCACCGCCCAATCTGCGCAGCATGGACTGGACGCGCAATGCGCAGATGTTCGGAGGGGGAAA
Organism: Trinickia sp.; assembly: GCF_057351765.1. Taxonomy (NCBI): domain Bacteria; kingdom Pseudomonadati; phylum Pseudomonadota; class Betaproteobacteria; order Burkholderiales; family Burkholderiaceae; genus Trinickia; species Trinickia sp. The sequence goes on from NZ_JBMRBK010000036.1 coordinate 229,386, forward strand.
GGCAGCGATGTGCTATCACTGGTCGAATCGCTACGGCCTGCTCGACAGTCACATGCTGTTGCACAAAGGCGGCCGTATCGGACTGCAATTCCATCCGACGATAACGCCGAACATGACGCCGATATCGCCGCTTGGCGGAGCGCTGCTCGCGATCCCGTCGCGCAACGGAGCGCGCGCTACCACGCGTGCCTGGCGGGCGATCGAGACGCTGACCTCTCCCGAACTGATGAAGTACTTCGTGCTGCACGGCGCAGCCGGAAACGCGCGCCATTCCGTTGCCGAAGACCGTTACGTTCTGCAGCGCAACCGCGTAATCGCAGTGATGGATGAACTCGCAAGGACAAGACAGGTTGCGTCGTTTCCCTCCTCGCGGGGTCCGCGCTATCACCATCTGATCGAGGTGCTCGGCAGCCATCTCGAACGGCTGCTGTTCGATGGCAATGGCGACGTGCGAACGGGCATTGCCCGATTGCAGGATGACCTTGCCCGAGCGGGCGAAGTGCGAGGGCGACCAGGGCGCAGCGGTAGTATGTAACGTCATTCCACTCACTTCATCAGCGGATGCAAAATGGAACTGCGTCACCTGCGCTATTTCGTCGCTGTCGCCGAGGGGCACAGTTTCCGCGTGGCCGCGGAACGGATTCACGTGACGCAACCGGCTATCACGCGCCAGATCCAGGACCTCGAGGCCGAAGTCGGGGTCGCACTTTTTCAGCGCACAACGAGTGGTGTGACGCTGACGCCGGCCGGAGAACTGTTTCTCCGGGAGGTCCGAGTGGTGCTCGCGACGCTCGCGGCCGCGACTCGCGCCGCCAGGCGTGTTTCCGAAGGCCTGGAAGGCAGCCTACGGATTGGTTTTGTCGAGAACAGTAGTTGGGAAGGACTCGTGCCTGAGCTATTCGCACACTATCAGGAACGGGCGCCCGGAGTGCACCTCGAGTTACTGCCCTTGAATTCGCCCGAACAGGTTGAATCGCTCATCGCGGATCGCATCGATGGCGGCTTTATCTACACGTTCGAGGAACTCCCTGCCGAGATCAGCACCATCCCACTCATGCATAAGAGTGTCCGCCTTGCCGTGCCAAAGCAATGGGGCTGGCCGGGCGATCAAGCCGTTCGTGCCAACGAATTGAACGGAAAGCCAATTATTGCGTTTCCACGGTACACATACCCCGCATACCACGACTATCTGATTCACGCCTGCCTCAAGGCAGGACTGACTCTTAACGTGGTTCAGGAAGTCACCACCGAAACAGCCATTCTGTCTCTTGTGTCGGCTGGCATCGGCGCAGCGATCGTGAACGCGGGCAATATCGGCCGACAACCGGCACGTGTCCAGTTTCTGGAGTTGGCCGATCTGCCTTTAGCCATCCCGCTTGCGTTCGCCTACCCAACGCAGAACCAAAACCCCGCATTAGCGCGCTTCATTGCCATGCTGACCGCCGTGCACGCGCAAATGACGGGCTGATTCAGTTACGTCCCGCCGGTTCCCTCGCATTCGACAACCCTGGCCATCGCGATTGCAAGCGGCAGATGCAGGCAGCGCACATCCTCATCGTTGGGTGATGCCTCATGGGCATCACTTGCGTGGCCAAACGGCATTGGCATATTCCGGCGCTTTCCGCAATAGTGGAGACGTAGAGGGACGACGGCGGCGTCATCCAACACGATCGCCCGCGGCCGAACCTCCATGGTTGCCAACCAGCGCGTGTGTGCTATGCGGGACGAAGAGTGGGTCCGCGCGCCCGCCAATTTCTCTTCCGAGGCCGATCATGAACGATACCCACCCTATCTATCGCGTCGGCGATGCGACTATCACGAAAGTTACGGAACAACTGTTCTCGCTCAAGACGAGCGCGCTGTTTCCCGACTTCGAATCGACCGTGATCGATGAGCATCGCACCTGGCTCTCAGGCAACCATCTCGATGCGGCGGAAGAGAATTTCATGTTGAGCGTCCACACGTGGGTCGTGCGCCGTGGTGGGCAAGTTATCCTTGTCGATACCGCCAGCGGAAACCACAAAGATCGGCCATTTAGCGCCATTTTCCACCAATTAAATACGCCGTATCTCGAGCGTCTCGCGCGCGCTGGAGTCGATCCCGAGGATGTCGATCTGGTGCTACTGACTCACCTGCATGTCGATCACGTGGGTTGGAACACCGTTCTGCGGGACGGCAAATGGGTGCCGACTTTCCCCAATGCGCGCTATGTGCTGGCCACCCCGGAACGAGAGTTTTTTGCGACGGATGCCGGACAAAAGCGCCGAATGGTATTCGAAGACAGTGTGCTGCCTGTGATAGAAGCAGGCCTGTCGGACGAAATCGGGGCCAACGGCGGAGAATATCTGCCGGGCATCAAATTCCATCCGACACCTGGCCACTGCGTTGGGCACATGTCGATCGAAATCGAGTCGGCAGGCGAGCGCGCGCTGTTTACCGGCGACATCTGGCACCACCCGATTCAGGCGTACCGCCCGAACTGGAGTTCGACGTTCTGCGCAGACCGGGATGGCGCAACCCGATCACGTAAATGGTTGCTTGAACGTGCGGCGCAATCCGGCGCCACCGTATTTACGCCGCACTTCGCCGGCACCTCGGCGGGCACGGTTCAAAAGCACGACGATCGATTCCTTTGGCAGTTTAAATAGGCTGCTCTTCCGCTCCCTCCTGTTTGACGGCCTGGTTTGCCGGGACAGCCGCATTACAGGGTATCGTCGCCACGGGTCGCCCTCTGCGGCGATACTGACTTTGACAAGATCAGCGCAGGCATGATCGAAAACTTGACTGACTTCCCATCCCTCTTCGGTCGTACGGTTATATACGGTTCCGGCGAGCGTGAAGAGTCAACACAGTAAGACGAACTACCTTCAGGGTACGTTCTACATGCCCCAACCCCAACCTACTCGTTCTCTTCGAAGTAATGCCCGAACTTGACCTGCTTCGTCCGGATATAGCGCTCGTTTTCGTCGCGCGCCGGGATTGCGAGCGCGACGCGCTCGCAAACCGGAATGCCGTGCTTCGCGAGCGTATCGAACTTCTTCGGGTTGTTGCTCATGAGCCTCACGGACGTGACTTTGAGCATCCGCAAAATCGCAGCGGCTGAATCGTACTCGCGAGCATCGTCGGGCAGTCCGAGCTCCAGGTTGGCTTCGACGGTATCGAGGCCCTGCTCCTGCAGCGCATACGCCCGAATCTTGTTCGACAAGCCAATACCCCGCCCTTCGTGCCCTCGGAGATAAAGCAGGACACCATGCCCCTCCGCCGCGATGTAGCGTAGCGCCAGGTCGAGCTGCTCGCCGCAATCGCAGCGGTAGGAGCCGAGCACGTCGCCCGTCAGGCACTCGGAATGAAGCCGCGTCAGCACGGATTGCCGGTTCGCCACATCGCCCATGACCAGGGCCAGGTGTTCGGCATTTTCCGCGTCCGCACGGAATGCGTATGACGTGAAGGTCCCATAGCGGGTCGGAAGCGTCGCCGTGGCGGCGAGCGTGACACATCGTTGTTCACTGCCGTCGCCCTCGGGCAGCGGCTCAGAATGCGTGGGCATGACTTTCGAATCGGGTGAATGCGACAAAACGTCCGGCGCCGACGATGGCGCGCACAAAACGCGAGTGTACCGCTATTCGCCCGCCGCGGCCCGGCGGGCGGCCGATTCGGGCGGTCGCCGCCTCCACCGCCTATACTGCACTCTGTCAGCCGCGTCCGTGGGCGCTCGATCCGCCAACGGGGCCCGGCTGCCATTGAACGAGAGCGGAGACCCCGGCCATGACGAGCGTTGCACAAATCCTCAAATCGAAAACCGAGCCCCAACCCGGCGAAAATCGGCCCGTCGTCACCATCACCGCCGATGCTTCGGTCTACGAAGCGGTCAAGATGATGGCCGCGCATCACATCGGCGCGCTCGTCGTCCTCGACGGCACCGAGATCGCAGGCATCGTCACCGAACGCGATTACGCCCGGAAAATCGTCCTGATGGACCGTTCGTCGAAGACCACGCCGGTGCGCGACATCATGACCCGCCAGGTCCGCTACGTCACGCCAGCCGACTCCGCGGAGCAGTGCATGGCGCTGATGACGACGCATCGCATGCGTCACCTGCCAGTGCTCGACAACGAGCAACTGATCGGCATGATTTCGATCGGAGACCTCGTGAAAACAATTATCACGGATCAGCAATTCACCATTCAGCAACTCGAACACTACATCACCGGCGTCCGTACCTGAACGCCGAACGCGACGCGCCTTCACGCGCTCGCGAACCGCGGCAAACCCGACCGGCAGGTCGCGCCGACGGCTGCGCTACGCCAATGCGGACAGCGCAGCGCGACTCTTTCCGCTCGCCGTCGCCAGCCATCCGTGACCGATTCCAACCCGCTTTGCGACGCCGCGACCGTGCTCGTCCGGCCGCAATTCCAATTGCCGCATTTAGGATTCGCTCTTTAGTCGAAAATCTAATTCACAGACTACATAAAATTAATTACTACGAGACACCGGAAATGAAGTGATTCAATTTGAAATCGATACCGCGTATCCCTGCGTCGAGCCCCTACTCAAACACGCTATTTTTGATATACCCTTGCATCTCATCAATAAGGCGATAGCCATCCTGATTTCCCGGCAAGCGAAAATACTTGACGGGCGGAGAATAAAATGCCGACCTATGCGGGTGAAACAGCAGTAACATTTTCGTCATCGAGGACATATGCCGCGTCAATTTATCGAGCCCATGGCGCCGTTATGGCGGGCAACCAACGAGCAATCCTGGTTTGATGCGCTCGCGGTCCTGGGCAAGCGATGCGGCTTCGACCAGACGTTGTTCGCCGTCATACCGCGGCCCGGCATGCGCTTCAGCGATGTTTACCTACGCAGCGATTACGCCTCCGCCTGGCGTGACACCTACGACGAACGAGCCTTCGTGCGGATCGATCCCACGGTTTCGCACTGCATGACTCAGACGGCGCCGCTGATCTGGTCGTCGTCGCTCTTCACTGACCGCGGGCAACAGGAAATGTACGAAGAAGCGCGACGCCACGGACTGTGCACCGGCATCTCGTTGCCGATTCACGGGCCCAAGCAGGAAGTCGGCATGCTGTGCTTCGTATGCGGCGACCAGTCGGCCCGCGAGCTCGACAATCAGGTGCGGCGGTATCTGCCGATGCTCACGTTGCTGCGCGATGTGGCGTTCGATACCGCTCAACGGTTCGTCGCAAGCCACACGGCGTCCTTGATACCGAAACTGACGCCGCGTGAATACGAATGCCTGCAATGGACCGCGCAAGGCAAATCGACCTGGGAGATCGCGAAGATCTTCGGCTGCTCGGAAGCCACCGTCAACTTCCACATGGCGAACATCCGAACGAAGTTCGGTGTGAGTTCGCGAAGCGCAGCCGCAGTCAAAGCGACCCGAATGGGTTTGATAGATCCCGATTGAACATCGGCGGACGATGCGCCGCTGGGCGACGAAGGTTGACGCTCGCGATATCGTCGTCCGTGATCCGCCCCTCGAAGTAAAGCCTCAATAACATCATGACGGGCTTCGGAATATTCGCACCGAGCTCGAAGCGACTGCCTCTCGATTGCGTTACACCGAAACGAGACCAGAAAACCTTCTGGCTCTCGCGGATTTTTCGTCGATACGCCTGAATAAAGTTGCTGTCGATTTCGGTGCGAACGGGTCGCGCAAATTCGTCCGATTCCATTGGATAGCTGCCAATCGTCGTCATGGGTTTCACCTGGGTCCGTACGTGGTGCGCGAATCATCCCAATTATCGGCGCGCATTTGTACCTATCTTGCTTGACAGTTACGCACTGCACGCAAAGTGCATATCGTCTATGCGCATTAGGTAGGGCCAACCCATGGAGACGACATGAACGCAAAAATCACGATTGGGTCGCAACAGAGCTTTGGTCTCGATGCACTCGCGCAGATGTACCGCCTACGCGCCAAGGTGTTCGGCGAACGAATGGGATGGGAAGTCGCCATCCTCTCGGGCATGGAGATCGACGGCTACGATGCGCTCTCGCCACACTACATGTTCGTGCAGGACGAGAACGATACGTTATGCGGTTGCTGGCGGATCATGCCGACCGTCGGACCTTACATGCTGCGCGACACGTTCGGGCAGTTGCTTCACGGTCAGCCCGCGCCGTCCTCGCATGACGTCTGGGAGTTGAGCCGCTTTGCGATCGTCGCACCGGAAACACCCGGGTTCGGCTTCGCGGGCCTCGCCCTGGATGCCATGCGCGAAGTCGTGAAGTTCGCAGATCGGATGGGTATTTCCAGCTATGTGACGGTCACGACGACGGCGATCGAACGGTTGCTGCGGAAAACCGGTGTCGAGACGCGCCGCTTCGGACCGCCGATGAGAATCGGTGTCGAAAACGCAGTCGGACTCACGATCGAGCTCGGAGAGCAAACGCATCATGCGCTCTTCGAGCACTGCGCCGAAGCCGCCTGAAAGATTGCTGGCAACGCTGGAATCGCTTCACGTTGCCAGCAATCGTTTCGGTCCGCTGACGAACGGACTGCCGCACGCGTAAAAACGCAGCAGCGCGTGCATCTCCCGAGAAAGTCCGATTCGTTTCGTCGCGGCGACGCGCGCGCAGCCGGCGTCGTCAACCGCCGCGCCCGCATCGCGGCCAATCCATAGCGCGGCGCCGCCGCAAAGATCGGCTCCATCCCATTCCGGCCCGATCGCGAACGCAGCGGTAAGCCGCCCCGGCCCGCGTGCAAGGTCCACATGCCGGGCACCGGCGCGACGCGCCTGCATGAGCGCGATGCCCTCGATGGGTTCGACCGCGCGAAGGAGCACTGCTGCGCCCACCCCCTCGACTTCGCTCGACATATTGATCATGTACGACGCACCATAGACGAGCCGCACGTACGCGTGCCCAGGCGCGCGAAAGAGCGCGCCGTTGTAGGGCCGCAGCCCCTGGTAGGCGTGGCTCGTGGAGTCGCCGACGGGATAGGCCTCGGTTTCGACGATCCGGCCGCTCACGCGCCCCTCCGGCGAATCGTGCACGAGATACTTGCCGACCATGAAGCGGGCCAGCGTCACGGTATCGACGGGCAGTTCCTCGCGCGCGAGCCGTGTGGGCGCTGCGATCGTCGCTGACGGGCCGCATACATCATGTGGGCGCTGTGGGGCGTCCAGGAAACGATCGTTCGTAGGCATGTTGGGGGATATCTGCGGATGAGGCATGTTAGTTCATGTATAAACGGACGTGCACCGTGCCCAACCCTCGACAAGAAAGGAATGACGATGTCGCGTTCGCCCAACGCCTTGCCGTATTGGACCTTGCTTCTGCCGCCGCTCGCATGGCTCGTACTCGGCGTCTCGGTCTTCGCAGACGGGCATCCGCTCGTGCTCGCCATCGTCGGGCTGGCGCTCGCCGGTGCAGTGTTCGCCGCGGTGCATCACGCCGAGGTGGTCGCTCACCGGATCGGCGAGCCGTTCGGCACGCTCGTGCTGGCCATCGCCGTCACGATCATCGAGGTCGCCCTGATCGTTTCGGTCATGCTTTCAGCCGGCGCCGAAAAATCGGGGCTCGCCCGCGACACGGTCTTCGCGGCCGTCATGATCGTCTGCAACGGTATCGTCGGAACCTGTCTGCTCGTTGGCGGCCTGCGCCATGGGGAGCAGGATTTCCGCGTAAGCGGTGCGAATACCGCGCTGACGGTACTCGCCGCTCTCGCCATTCTCACGCTCGTCATGCCGAACTACCTCAGCGCCGCGCCGGGGCCTGTCCTGTCGACATCGCAACTCGCCTTTGCAGGGGTCGCGTCGCTGGTGCTCTATGGGGTGTTCGTCTTTATACAGACCGTCCGGCATCGTGATTACTTTCTGAGCGGCCAGGCGCCGCAAGACGAAACGGTCCATGCGGAGGTGCCCGGCACGCGCACGACGCTCACGAGCGCGATCGCCCTCGTCGTCTGTCTCGTTGCCGTGGTGCTGCTCGCGAAGCGGCTGTCTCCCGCTGTGGAACGTGCCGTCGAGGCGGCAGGCGCGCCGGAAGCCGTCGTCGGGATCGTGATCGCCGCCCTCGTACTGCTGCCGGAGGGTGTGGCTGCCACGCGAGCGGCGCACGCCAATAGATTGCAAACGAGTCTCAACCTCGCCCTGGGCTCGGCGCTGGCGAGCATTGGCCTGACCATTCCGACCGTGGCGGCGGTGTTCGTCTTGAACGGCATGCCGCTGGCGCTTGGCATCGGCGGTATGGAGACGGTGCTGTTGAGCCTCACGCTCCTGGTGAGTACGTTGACGCTCGCGACCGGGCGAACGACGATCCTTCAGGGCGCGGTCCATCTCGTGCTGTTCGCCGCATATCTGTTCCTCTCGGTCACGCACTGACCTCGCGCCCGCGCGCCTACCGCGATGCGGCGCACAAAGTCACGCCGCATTGCGCAAGAAAAATCCCGCAAATGTATCGAATTGCAGTGCGAGGACCGGTGCGGCCCGCCGCGTTGCAGCCCGCAGGGCAAGCTGGGAACGCGACTGCCGCGGGTCGAACGGAAAAACTTCGGATTACTACATAAGTGCTTTGCAGCCGATGGTTGCAGACGTAACCTGTAGAAACACATTTGACGAAAAAACGGGGCGCGTTGCCCGTTAAAATACGGCCCGCCTAGTGCATCTTCGCCGCCACGCAGCCTTCGTCTGCGGTGGCACCCATTGGCCCATTGGCCCCGTTATCGCCATCGGACGACCCAGCGCCCCAGCAGCATGACGAACGACGCAACCTCAACGGACTCCCTGGCCGTCGCTGAGCGCGTACGCGCATTGATGAGCCGGCACGGCATCGCGAAACGGCAGCAGACGACGGAGCTGTGCCGCATCCTTGCGCTGAGCTTTTCCCAAGGGCACCGCAAGTTGCGCGGCAGCAGCCCCTGGACGCTTGCGCAGATTCGCAAGGTCGCCGATGCGTTCGACGAGCCGGCCGCCCAGCTCGTCGGCGTGGCATCGGCGGACGGCAGCGGGCTGGGCGACGCCCACCCGCGCGAAGCGGTCTTCAGTGTCGGTGCGGCCCAATGGCCTTGCACCGCCTGGATCGCCGGCCCGCTCAATGCTCACCGGCGCAGCGAATTCGTCGCGTATCCCGAAGGCAACCGCTGGCGCGTAGTGCACTGCGAGGGCACCCCGGAGCCGCACGCTTGCGAAGTCGTCAAGATCGAGATTCGCCCGCAGCGTGCCGAGCTCATCCGACCCACCGTCGCCGTCGTCGATAGCGATAATGCGGCGGCCGAAGCGCTGCGCGGCTATCTCGAGCAGAACGGCTTCGCAGTGGCTGTGCTCGATCGGCTGGAAATGCTCGAAATTGCCCTACGCGCGCAAACGTTTGACGCCGTCATCACCGATTGGCGCTTCGGGCATCAGTCGGCCGCGCTGACGATCGAAGCGATCCGCCGCTCGCCAAAACCCGACGTGCCCATCTTCCTGCTTACCGGGGACTTGCTGACGGGGAAAGCCAGCGAAAGCGAGATCAGCGAGGTCATTCGCCGTTTCGACGTAGCCTGCTACGAGAAGCCCGCTCGGCTGGCCATTCTCGTCGCCGATTTGTCGAAGCGGCTCGGCCGCGACTAAGGGTGCTTCAGGGCTGCCCACGCCCCCATTGCGCTTACCATCAAGACGCCGATCGTTCGACGATCCAATTCGTGAAGGCCTGCATGGCCGGCGTGACGCGTTTCGATTTCAGCCAGGTGAGCCAATAGCTGCCGGTGTCGACCTCGATATCGAACGCGCGCACGAGGCGGCCGGAGTGCAACTCGTGCTCGAACATCCGCACCGGTGCGAGCGCGACGCCCGCACCCTGCATCGCGGCTTCGACCATCAGCCGCGAGGAGTCGAATACCGGACCGCGGAGCGCCCGCGTCTCCATACCCGCTGCTTCGAACCACCGTGCCCACTCGTCGGCCCGGTACGAGCGCAGCAACGTCTCGTTGGCGAGGTCTTCCGGCGAGCGCAGCCGGGCCGCGAGTTCCGGCGTGCAAAGCACACCCAGCGGTGCCGGCACCAGCTCGGTGGTCTGCATCCCCGGCCAGGTGCCGTCGCCGAAACGAATCGCGCAATCGAAGCCCTCCGCGGCCACGTCGACCAGATTGTTGTGCGTCAATAACCGCAACTCGACGAACGGATGCGCCGCGCGAAAGTGCGTCAGACGCGGCATGAGCCAACCCACCGCGAATGTGCCGACCACCCCGACGGTCAGCACCTCGTGGAAATGGCCCCCTTCGAACTGCCTGAGCACGGCATCGATGCGATCGAATGCATCGCTGAGCACCGGCAGCAGCGCCAGGCCCTCATCGGTCATCCCGAGGCCGCGCGGCAGCCGCTTGAACAATGCGGTGCCGAGCCGCGCCTCCAGCATACGGACTTGCTGACTCACGGCAGCCTGCGTGACATTGAGTTCGCGCGCCGCGCGCGTGAAGCTCAGATGACGCGCCGACGACTCGAAAGCACGCAGCGCATTCAACGGCAAATGACGTCCCATCTGGATCGACCCACAAGTATTTCTATCGTCTGAAAAAAAATAACGTCGATTGTGGCAGCCTGCCTCATCGGCGATATTCTCGTCTCCAACCCAAGGAGGCAAGGCAATGCAAAGACGACAGTTTATCGGCACGGTGGCGAGCGGCCTGATAGCTGGGCTTGTGACTATACCCGGAGGGGCGCGCGCGTCAGACGCGAAATCGACGGCTCGCGGCGGCGAGCATTCGTCGAACGAACTCGCGCGATCGATCGAAGCGCAGCTCGCGGCAATCGAGACGCGCGTGGCCGGCCGGCTCGGCGTATCGATCCTCGATACGGATTCCGGATTCGCGGCAGGCCATCGCGAAAACGAGCGTTTCCCCATGTGCAGCACCTTCAAGGCGCTGGCTGCGGCAGCGGTGCTGGCACGCGTCGACCAGCAACTCGACGATCTGTCTCGGCGCATCGTGTTCAGCCGCGAGGACCTCGTACCTTATTCGCCTGAAACCGGCAAGCACACGGGCGGCAAAGGCATGACGCTATCCGAGCTTTGCGAAGCGGCCGTCACGCTCAGCGACAACACCGCCGGCAATTTGCTGCTGGCCAGCATCGGGGGACCTGCCGGGCTCACTGCATTCGCGCGGCGCTTGGGCGATACTGTCACGCGTCTCGATCGCAACGAACCGACGCTCAACGAAGCGCTACCGGGAGATCCGCGCGATACGACCTCGCCTGCGGCCATGCGGGCGACATTGCGGACTTTGTCGCTCGGCAACCGCCTTTCGCCGAGCTCGCGCGATCGATGGCTCGCGTGGCTGGAAGCGAACCAAACGGGCGGCGAGCGCATTCGCGCGGGATTGCCGAAAGGTTGGCGCGTGGGCGATAAAACCGGTACGGGCGAGCGCGGTACGGCGAACGATATCGCCATCGTCTGGCCGCCCGGGCGCGGACCGATCATCGTGACTGCTTATTTGACGGCGACGACGGCCGCGGCGGCACAACGCAACGCGGCGCTCGCCGAGGTAGGCCGGCTCGCGGCGTCGATCGTCGGATAAGGACCGCGGCCGTATGGATGACCGCTGAAAACAGACCCTGATGCAACGGACCGACACCGCACACCCGCTCCCATCGAGCTATTACGAAGCGACGGTCACGCGCCCCGCGTTGCCGCGGCTCGGTGCGCGAACCGAGCAGGCCGAGGTATGTATCGTCGGCGGCGGCTTTGCCGGCCTTGCCACGGCGCTCGGCCTCGTCGAAAGAGGCCTTCGCGATATCGTCGTCCTCGAAGCCGAACGAGTCGGTTTCGGCGCGTCGGGCCGCAACGGTGGTTTCGTCTTCGGCGGCTACAGCCTCGAGAACGCCGAGCTGTTGCGGCTCCTCGGCGAGCGCGATGCGAATGCGCTCTACGCACTGACGACGGCCGCCGTCGATCTGATTCGAAGACGCATTACCCGATACGACATCGATTGCGACGCCGTGCATGCGGGCGTCATCCTGGCCGACTGGTTCGGCCGGCCCGCGCGGCTTGCTGCGTCGCGCGAAACGATGCGCGAGCATTTCGGGGTCGACTGGCTACCGATCGGTGCAATCGAACTGCGGCAGCGGCTCAAGTCGGAGCGCTATCACGGAGGGCTGCTCGAACCGCACGGATTTCATTTTCATCCGCTCAAGTATTTGCTGGGTCTCGTTCGCGCGCTCACCGCCGCCGGTGTCCGGATTTATGAAGGCAGCCCCGCCGTCTCGATCCAGCATCGAAAAGACGGCCTGCGCGTTGACACGCCCGCCGGGTCGATCGAGGCACGCGAGGTCGTCATCGCGGCAGGCGGCTATTCGAGCGGCATCTCCCGCGCGATCGAGCGCGCCATTTTACCGATCGCCACCTATGTCGTTGCCACGGAGCCGCTCGGCGAACGACTCAAAACAGCGATCGAATGTGCGTCTGCGGTCTATGACACGCGTTTCGCTTTCGACTATTACCGCCCGCTGCCCGACACGAGGCTCCTCTGGGGAGGCCGCATCTCCGTCTTTGAGCGGTCGCCCAGAAGGATCGCGCAGCTACTGCAACGCGATATGCTGCGCGTCTATCCGCAATTGAGTGGAGTCGAGATCGAATACGCCTGGAGCGGCTTGATGAGTTATGCGCGGCACAAGATGCCCCAGATCGGGCGGACGCCCGACGGAATCTGGCATGCGATAGGGTTCGGCGGCCACGGTGTCGCGCCGACTACGGTCGCCGGCGAACTACTCGCGGCCGCCATCGCCAACCGCGAGGCCATTGCACCGGCATTCGCGCGGTTCGGACTCGTTCCGACGTATGGCCGGCTCGGCCTGGCCGCCGCGGAACTCCACTATCTCGCGAAGATCGGCATCGACGTAGCGGCCGAGCACATCGCCCGCTTGCGCATGGGCAGGCACGCACGCTGAGTCCGCGCCGTCGAGCGCGCGGGGCTCGTCGTCATTGCGCCAGTAGCGGAACGTCGGGGCCATCGGCCCCCGGACCCGGCGGGCGGAACGCCGCACCCGATTCGATCATTGCGCGTTGCACGAGCGCCTTCGCTTCGACACTGCCCGCATCGATCGACAACGCGCTGCCGGCTTGGTGCCACGCGCAGTTCCATTGCTGCTGCACAGCGCAGACGCGTGCCGAATTCAAAGCGGAGTCGCGTGCCCTTTCGCGTGAAACGAGGTCTTGCTGAAGGATGAACGCCTCGCTGTTGCCCGGCTGGGCAGCCCGTGCCGCGTCGAGCGCGCGGCGCGCCGCCGCGAGATTGGCCTTTGCAAGACTCGCCTGTGCGAGCGCGATCGAGCGCTCGACCGAGGCCTGGTGCGGCTCGCGCTGTGCGTTTGCGCTTCGGATCGCGGGGGTGTCGTTGAGAGAATACGACGAGCTGCCTATGCTGGGCCGAGGCGTATCGCTGGGCGGGGCGGTACCGGGCAGCATCGGTACCGCAGGCTGCGGAGGTATCGCAGCATCGATATACGCGTTCGCGCTGCGGCGCGCCGCCTCCTCCTTCGGCGCACTCGACGCATAGCGGTTGCGCTCCTGGCGTCGCGCAACGGCAGGCGGCTCTTTCGGTTGTCCGCGCTCAGGTGCCGCATCGACTTTCGACGAAGCGCTCTGCGCATTGCCCTTGGCGGGCGGCGCGGGGGCGACGGGGGCTTGAGCCGGATCGGGACGAACGTTCACGGCCGCCACGGATTGCTCCTGCGCAGGCGCCCGCGCAGGGGCAGGCGGCGGCGCAGCGGGCACCGGCTTGGGCGGCACGCGCGCGGCGGCTACCGCGGGCGGCGTTGCCGCCGCGGCCGGCGCGTCATTGGCATGACCCGAAGGTTTGCCACCCACCGATGCGCCGGGCTGCACGCTGCCTTCGACCGTCCGCACAGGCGCTTGCTCGTCGTGTGGCGAAGCATCGTCGTGACGATGCAGCAACACGATGGAACCGAAGAGCGCGACAAACGCGGCCAGCGTGACTGCCGTGCTCGCTTTCACGCCCCATTGACGGCCCCCCGCGGCGCCGAAGTCACGAATGGGTGCCGCGATGCCTGCAAACGGCTCGGCCTCCCCGGCTGCTGCGAACAGCGGTTGCGGCCGCGCGGTCCACGGTGGAACGCCGCCTTCGCGCGCCGCCGTAGGCTCCTTCCGTTCTTGCGAGGGCGCGCCTTGGGCGGGCGCGCCGTGGGCTGGGGCGCCTTGGGCTGGGGCACGCGAGCTTTGCGTCTCGCGTGCGCTCTTGCCGAACGCGAGTCGAGCGTGCGTTCCGCAATGCGGGCAGAACGATACGCGCTCCGCGACGCGGACTCCGCACCGCGCGCAGGTCGCGGGAAATTGAATCTCAGCGGCAGTCTCGCTCATCAACATCGTCAACTCCTACTCCTTACAACGAGCAACGAACGTTCAGGCTTAAAGACGCGCTCTTGAATCAGCGCCGGACAACAATTCGAGGTGGCTACCAGGGGCATCTTTTCCGAGTTCGTGAAGCTGGGGATAGCCCACTATCGGGCAGCGGCCGGGCCAGCGTCAAGAGACGGTGCCGAATAGCATCAGCGCGAATCCGTCAGAAGTTAGCGGCTCGCCGCAATTCGGATCCGACTCCTTTTGTTTTTCCACATTACGGTGCAAATATTGCATGAAAGGGCAGCCGCGCCGGCTCTAACGGTCAACGTTCGCCACTGCTCATGAGCAACGTCCGATATTCGCTGGGCGTGACGCCCACGGTAGCCTTGAACTGCCGCGTGAACGCACTGTGGTCCGTATAGCCGCACAGCGCGGCCACGTCGGTCACTTTGTCGTTGGATACCAGCAGCGCGGTAGCCGCGTCGAGCCGGGTCTGCAGCAGCACCTGCCGCGGCGTGAGATGAAACACCTTGTGAAAGTAGCGCTCCAGTTGCGCCACCGACATGCCGGCCATTTCGGCAAGATACGTCAGGTTCAGCGGCCGAACGTAGTTCTCCTGAATATGTTGAACGACCGCCGCCAGGCGCGAATAAGCCGGATGCGTTTTCTCGTTTGCCTTCAGGTCCCGCGATATGCCGGCCAGGCCGACGATCGCGCCGGCGCTGTTGCGCAATGGAACCTTCGAACTCAGACACCAACCCGGTTGACGGCCCGGATAGAGATGCAGTTCGAGCTGATCCATCATCGGCGGACCGCCTTCGAGGACCGCACGATCCTGGGCCATATACGTGCTGGCGAAGCGGCTCGGGAACACTTCTTCCGTCGTCTTTCCGATCAGCGAGCCCTTTTCCTTGCAGCCGCAACGGGAGGCCAGCGTCCGATTCACGAGCGCATACCGGGTTCGCTCGTCCTTGACGAAGAATACGACATCGGGAAGGGCATCGAAGACAGGCTCCAATTGCGCAAAGAACGGCAACATGTCCTCTAGCGTCGCGGCGGCGGGCATCTCGGGAAGGGAAAGCATCGGCGGCAACGTCCATTTCGGGCGAATCGCTTACGCGTCGCGTGCGGCAATCGAAGATCGCCCGATTATAGGGTGCGCGAGCGATCCGCCGGCGCGGCCTGGAGCAGCGTGCCGATGCGCGCCGGAGTGAACGGCGGTCTCGGCGGCGCGCTGTCCCAGCCGAAATAGACTTGAGCGGCCGTGCCGCAAATGCGTCCTTGGCATGGCCCCATCCCGCACCGGGTATGCAACTTGGCATCGCGCCAATTCGCGTATCCGGCAACGGCGCCGATCGACACATCCTCGCAACGGCACAAGAGCGTATCGTTCGCGGGCTGCTCGCGCGCCGCTTCGCCGAGTGCGAATGCTTCGTCGAGACGTGCCGCGAAGCGGCGCCATCGCTCGCGCGTGCGAACGAGTGCGGGCGGTATGGGCACGCCGCTCGCGGCCAGGCCCGCGATGCGCCCTTCCACGCAGGCAAGTTCGGCGCCGCCGATACCCGTGCATTCGCCGGCAGCCCAGATGTGCGCCATGCTGGTGCGCTGACGCCCGTCGACGGCGATCGCGCCGGCTCGAATATCGCACTCGAGCGCCAATGCCAAAGTCAGATTCGGCACGAGCCCATAGCCATAAGCAAGCCGATCGCACTCGAGCACGACGTCGCGCATGCCGCGGCGCACGACGACGCTTTCGACGCGGCCTTCTCCGCGTACTTCGCGGACCACACTGCCCGTCCAATAGGCGAGGCCCGCAAAGCCCCGCGTCAATCGCATGGCCTGCCAAAGTTTGGAGGGCGTTGCGGCAAGCGACAGCCCAAAGCGCAGAACCGAAGCGAGCGGCGCCTGTTCGACCACGGCGACGACGTTCGCACCGGCCGCGCGTGCCGTTGCGAGGGCAGCCATGAGAAGCGGGCCCGTGCCGGCGATCACGACGCGCTCTCCCCGCACCGGCATCCCACCTTTGACGAGCGCCTGCAGGCCACCCGCCCCCGTGACGCCCGGCAACGTCCAGCCCGCGCAAGGCAGCAACCGCTCGCGTGCGCCCGTGGCCAAGATCAGCTCAGAGTAGGAAACATACCGCGCGCTACCGTCGTCGGACTCCAATAGCAGCGCCTGCGGTACCGGCGCCGCAACGACACGCGTCGCCGCGAGTATCGTCGCGTTCTCGGCCGTATCCAACGCGCCCGACATTCGACGCATGGGCGGCGAAGCTTGCGTGTGCGGTCCCTGACGCCAAATCTGGCCGCCCGGGCGGGGGTTGTCGTCGACGATGGCCACCCGCTTGCCCAGCCGGAGCGCTTCGCAGGCCGCCGCGAGCCCCGCGGGTCCCGCGCCGACCACGACGATATCGAAGTCCAATTTCATCGAGGCGCGTGCTCCGTCTCGACCCGCATGCCGTCGCGGCAAACCGTCTGGCATGCCAGCACGTAGGCGCGCCCATCGACCGTGACGCGGCACTCCTGACACACGCCCATCCCGCAAAACGGTGCACGCGCCATCCCGCCGACCGACACACGCGTGGCTCCGATGCCTTGCGCCATGGCGAGCGCGGCCGCGACCGTCGTGTAGCGCGCGACGCCGACCTTCACGCCATCGATCGTGACGTTCAGCTCGGCCATCGCGTCGTCGCGCGCATGTGCGGCACGGGATAGCTTGTCACGCATGAACATGTGCACTCTCCCCAAAGCGTTCGGGCCGGTACGGGTGCGAATCGATCGCGGGCTCCGTACCGAGTATTTGCGCAGCCAGGAGCTTGGCCGTGGCAAGCGAAGTCGTCACACCCAACCCTTCGTGCCCCGCCGCGATCCACACACCGGGTGCACCCGGGCCCGCGTTTCCAATGAGCGGCAGTCCGTCGGGCGTGGCTGCCCGAAAACCGGTCCACGCGCGCAACCCGTTCAATTGCGTCAGCCCGGGCAGATAACGCGCGCATCGGGCAAGCATCTGCGCGAGCACGTCCAACTCGACCTCGGGACTCGTTGTCGAAAACTGACGCGACGAGCCCAGCAGTAGTTGCCCCGTGGGCCGAGGCTGCGCGTTGAATGCGACCGAGGTACCGCTCGCCTGATGCGCACTGTCGATATAGCCGAGCTCGAGTAACTGATGCGTGATGAATCCCGGATAACGATCCGTGACAAGCAAGTGGCCTTTCTTCGGTTCGATCGGCAACGACGGGACGAGGCGCCGCGCCTGTATGCCATTGGCCACGACAACGCAGGCCGCGCTCAAGCGCTCGCCATTCGCGAGCGTGACCGTTTGGGCGCTGACGCCGATCGCTTCCGCGCCCGTGCGCACGCCGATAGTTCGTGCTCCTGACGATTGCGTCAGCAACCACTGAGCCGCCCGTGGCGCATAGACGATGCTGTCGTCCTCGACGAGCAAGCCGCCTGCCATTGCCGGCGATAAGGCGGGCTCGCAGTTGCGCAACGCATGGCGATCGAGCAGTTCGGCGCTCACGCCGCGCTGCTCGAAAGTCGCCTGCAGCGCGCATGCGGCTTGCCACTCGTGCTCGTCGGCCGCGACCCAGAGGGTGCCGCAGCGGCGAAACGCGTCGAGCTCGCGCAGCTGCGGTGCGAGCTCGAGCCACAAATCCCGCGAATAGCGCGAAAGCACAAGCTCCTCCGCGGAATCGTTCATGACGACGATATGCCCCATGCCGGCTGCGGTCGCGCCGCCACCGATGCCGGCCGCGTCGAGCACCTGCACGGTCATTCCTCGCGCCGCCAGCTCCGCGGCGCACGCGGCGCCGACGATCCCCGCGCCGACGACGATCGCGTCGGCGCTCATACGCCCCGAGTCAACGCAATGCCGGCCGCGAAGGGATCGTCGTCTTCGAACCAGAGCTTGCCGTCCGCCATGATGTGTGCGCGTCCGGTGATCGTCGGCACGATCGAGCCGGGCGCCTCGCGGCTGCCGCTTTCGCCCTGACTTTCGTTATTCGCGCCGAGCGCATAGGACCCCTCGAACACGCTGCCGATAATGCTTTCCTGTCGCCAGCGCGCACCGGGCGCGAGCTTGCCGTCCGCCGCAAGGCACGCGAGTTTGGCACTCGTACCCGTGCCGCAGGGCGAACGGTCATAGGCGTCGCCGGGACAGAGCACGAAGTTCCGGCTGTCGATACCTTCGCGCGAGCCCGGTCCGAAAAGCTCGATGTGGTCGATATACGCGCCGTTCGCGCCGGTGATGCCCGCGGCGGCGAGCGCTTCGCGAACCTCGTGCGTGAATGCCGTCAGCTGCGCGATACGTGCCGGTTCAAGTTCATGGCCGTGATCGGACACGAGGAAAAACCAATTGCCGCCCCACGCGATATCCCCGGTCAACCGGCCATAGCCGGGCACCTCCACGCTTACCGCATGGCGGTACCGGTACGCGGGCACATTGCGCACCGAGACGCTGCGATCGGCGTTGAGCGTCGCCTCCACGATTCCGACCGGCGTCTCGATGCGATGCGCGCCCGGTGCGATCCGCTGCATATAGGCGAGCGATGCAACGAGACCGATCGTGCCGTGGCCGCACATGCCGAGATAGCCGACGTTGTTGAAAAAGATGACGCCAGCCGTACAACTCGGGTCGTGGGGCTCGCATAGCAGTGCGCCGACGACGACGTCGGACCCGCGCGGTTCCGTCACGATGCTCGCGCGCCAGCCGTCGTGGTGGGTGCGCAGCCGCTCGAGCCGCTCGTGAAGCGGGCCGTTGCCGAGATCCGGGCCGTCCGATACGACGAGGCGCGTGGGCTCGCCACCGGTATGCGAATCGATGATATGTAGTGTCTTCATGTGGCAAATGGTAGGAACCTGCGCGGCAGTCCGTCTTGGTACCGTTGCGCGTGCCGGATGCCGATTTCGGCATACCCTGCGCTCGGGGGACCTTGTGCCGAAATCGGCATCGCGAATGCGCGATCCGCGCAAGACTCGGCGGCGAGCGCTGCTTACACTGCCGAAATGGTTTCCCTGTATCGGCCTCGCTCTGGAGAGAAAAGATGGCACAAGGATGGAAGGGTGTATTACCCGCGGTGACGACCAAGTTTCACGAGGATTTCAGCATAGACCGCGCGTGGACGGCGAAGAATATCGAGGCGCAGATCGACGCCGGTGTCGATGGCATCATCGTCTGCGGCTCGCTCGGCGAAGCCTCGACGCTCTCACTGGACGAGAAGCTCGAAGTGCTCGATATCGCGGTTCAGGCCGCACGCGGCCGCGTGCCCGTCTTGCTGACGATCGCCGAAAACAGCACGCTCGACGGCTGCCGTCAGGTCGAGCGGGCCGCCGCGCACGGCGCAGCCGGCTATATGGTCTTGCCCGGCCTGCGTTATCTGTCCGACCGGCGGGAGACGCTGCATCATTTCCGCAGCATCGCTAAGGCGAGCCCTTTGCCCCTGATGATCTACAACAACCCGCTCGCCTACGGCGTCGACATGACTCCCGAAATGTTCGCCGAAATCGCCGACGAGCCGAAGATCGTGGCGATCAAGGAATCGTGCGGCGACGTGCGGCGCGTGACAGATCTCATCAACGAAGTGGGCCAGCGCTACTCGATTCTGTGCGGCGTCGACAATCTGGCTGTCGAAGCGATGCTGATGGGCGCGCATGGCTGGGTAGCCGGACTCGTCTGTGCCTTTCCGCATGAAACGGTGGCGATTTATCGCCTCGTTCAGCAAGGGCGTATCGAAGAAGCCATCAAGATTTATCGCTGGTTCGCCCCATTGCTTGCGCTCGACGTCTCGGCCAAGCTCGTGCAAAACATCAAATTGGCCGAAACGATCGTCGGGCTCGGGACCGAGCCCGTGCGCCCGCCGCGGTTGCCGCTCGCCGGCGACGAGCGGGCCAGTGTCGAAGCTCTGATCCGCAAGTCGCTCGAAACGCGGCCGCAACTGCCCGCCTTCTGATCGACGGGAACCGGCGATAGCCGGCTGTCGCGCACTTCGCCCGGCGCCGGCCGCCGGCGCGAAGTGCGGCATCGAGGCGGGTGGCGCGCATCCGACGTTTCAGGCAACACCGAAACGTCGCCCGGATCGCTTCGCTAACATCGGCCTCATGGACACGACCACACCTTCCCCTTCCTTCACGAAGACGATCGCGCTCGTTTTGGCCACGGTCAGCGTCGCCTTCGTCGTCACGCAACTCGACGTGACGATCGTCAACGTCGCCTTGCCGAATATCGGCAGCCGGCTGCATGCGCCCGTTTCGGAACTGCAATGGATCGTCGATGCCTATACGCTGGCCTTCGCCGTACTGATGCTTTCGGCCGGCGTGTTCGGCGACCGCTTCGGTCCGCGGCGGCTGTTCGCCTGGGGACTGGCGCTTTTCGCGCTTTCGTCGGCCGCCTGTGGGCTCGCCCCCGGCGCGGGAGCGCTGATTGCGGCGCGCGCGGTGCAAGGCGTCAGTGCGGCGGCGATGCTGCCCAATTCGCTGGCATTGCTCAATCGGGCTTGCAGTCACGACCCCGACCTGCGCGCACGGGCGGTCGGCCTTTGGACCGCATCGGGCGCGATTTCGATCGCAGCCGGGCCGGTACTCGGCGGTATGTTGATCGCGGCATGGGGATGGCGCAGCATCTTTCTCGTGAATCTGCCCGTCTGCGCCGCGGGCTTGCTGGCCATCCGTTTCTGGATACCGCGCAGCTTCGATGCCTCCGCGCGTCGGCACAAAGGCGAGAAAATCGGCATCGATCTGCCCGGGCAACTGCTCTCGGTTGTCGCGCTGACGGCTTTCACCGCCGCGGTGATCGAGTTGCGTCCGTTGGGCCTCGCGCATCCGCTCGTCATCGCCGGCTTCGCGACGGCAGTACTCGCCGCCCTCGCACTGCTCGTCGTGGAAGCGCGGACCGCCGCACCGATGCTGCCGCTTTTCCTGTTTCGCGATGCGACGTTCAGCGCCGCAGTCGTTTTCGGCATTTGCGTCAATATGGCGTACTACGGCATGGTGTTCGTGCTCAGCCTCTATCTGCAGCGCGTGCGAGGCGATACGCCGCTCGAGGCGGGGCTGGCGTTTTTGCCATTGACCGGTGGGTTTCTGTTCTCGAACGTCGCGAGCGGCTGGATCGTCGCCAAGCGTGGCCCCCGCTTTCCGATGATGCTCGGGGCCGCGCTGGGCGCGCTGGGCTATGCACTGCTCCATGCCACGCAGGCCAATACGCCGTTTCCGCTGCTTCTTGTACCGTTCTTGCTGATTCCCGGCGGAATGGGCTTGGCCGTTCCGGCCATGACGACGGCCATTCTCGCGTCCGTCGATCCGAAACGGGCCGCAACCGCATCGGCGCTGCTCAATACCGCGCGCCAGGCGGGCGGCGCACTCGGGGTGGCGGCATTCGGTGCGCTTGCCGGAGGGGCGGGATCAGACGGTGTCATGCACGGTTTGCAGGTATCGGCTGCGATCGCGACAGGCTTGCTTGTCGTCGGGGTGATGCTCAGCCGCTTCATCCACCCCGACGCACATGCGCGCGAACGTTCGGCTGCTCGCGCAACGGACGAGGCCGGCGTTCAGGGCGGCCGCTGATCCCTGCGGCCGGGGCTGCATCAAAGTGAAGCGTTCTGGATCGTGCCGGTGTCGAGTGCTCGCTCGATGAGACCTTCGTCGAGCGCCTTGCGAATAGCATGGGCGATCAACTTGTCAGGCGGAGCGATATCGGCCTTCAGCGCGCCCAGCATGCCCTCGGCATCGAATATGACCAGCGTTTCGGCGGAATCGTCGCGGCTGATGATTACTCGGTGGTGAGCCCCATCGTCCTCGCCGAGGCTCGCGCAGAACCGCATCGGCTGGCCGTCGATCATCTGCTCGAAGTTTTCGATCATCGCAATGCCCTCCTCATCGCGCCACAGCGGACGTTATGTTCTACGGAGCAATTTCCGTGCGCGAACACCGTACGCCAATGGCGGCACCGGAGGGCCGACGCCCGGACGTCAGAGCAAATGCCGTTTGGGCGCGCGCGCCGCATCGACGCTGATGCCGCCCGCCCCGGTCACGAACAGCAAGAGGAAGCCGCCCGCGATGCAGACGTTTTTCCAGAAGTGGATGACCATATCGTGCTGAATCGTCGGATCGACGACGTTCCAGAAATCGTGTCCCAGCACGGCCGTCAAAATCGTGTACACAGCCATACCGAGCGCGAGGGGCCGCGTCCAGAGTCCGAGCACGAGCATCAGCCCACCGAGCGCTTCGACCGCCGTCGCGATCGGCGCCGCGATCTGGACGAAAGGAACGCCTTTGGTGTGCAGGTAGCCCACGAAGCCGGCATAGCCGAGCAATTTCATCACCCCGCCCCACAGGAACAGCACGGCAAGTGCTAGACGAGCGATGAAAATGACGCCGGAATCGACGGGACGCGTCATGAATACCTTCTCCTTCTTCGATCGAGCAAATGAAAAAGCGGGCGTCGCTGCCCGCGTCGTTGGACAGGATATGCGGTGCGCCGGAGTTTTCCAAGCGCCGCGCGTTCCTGAACCGGTAAAGACCGAAAGAAAATGTAAAAGGCGGGGCCGTGAAAAAGCCCCGCGTGTTAGGCGACCTGCTGGCTGTGCCCGGCGTCGCTTTCCTCGGTGTGAACCGCGCCGAATACGCTCAGAGGACGAATGAGAGGGCCTTCCGAGCGCAGCCCCATCGCGTTGAGCAAGCGGTACAGCGTGGCGCGTGAAACACCCAACTCGGCCGCCGCACTGGATAGGCTGTAGGCGTGGCGCGCGAGCGCTTCGCGTATCGCTGCGCGCTCCGCTTCGCAGCGCACTTCGGCAAGCGTACGCCCTGCCCTCGGCCCGGCGTCCGGGAGCCCGAGATCCGCAGCGGTGATGAACCGTCCCTCGGCCATGACCACTGCCCGCCGCACGCAATTGATCAACTCACGCACGTTTCCGGGCCATGCATAATTGAACATCGCGGCCACGGCATCGCTCGAAAAACCGCGAATCTTGCGCGCGCCGTCGCGCTTGTGCAGCGCGAGCGCATGGTAGGCGAGCAGTTTGATGTCGTGCCCGCGCTCGCGCAACGGTGGCTCGTCGAGCCGCAACACGCACAACCGGTGAAAGAGGTCCGTGCGGAACCGGCCCTCCTCCATGGCCTGATTGAGATCGACGTGCGTCGCCGAGATGATCCGCGCATCGACATGGACAGAGCCATTGCCACCGAGCCGCTCGATCGTCCCTTCCTGGAGAAAGCGCAGCAGCACGGCCTGGCACTCGTGCGGCATATCGCCGATTTCATCGAGGAAAAGCGTGCCGCCGTCAGCCGCTTCGATGCGGCCGATTTTCCGTTGCAATGCGCCCGTGAAGGCGCCACGCTCATGGCCGAACAGTTCGGATTGCAGCAGCGACGGAGGAATCGCCGCGCAGTTGATTGCCACGAACGGTTTGCCCGCACGGGCCGAGCGCTCGTGAATAGCGTGGGCCGTCAACTCCTTGCCCGTACCGGACTCGCCGGCGATGAACACCGGGGCATCGTTGCGCGCGCACTTTTCGACGCCGCGATAAAGCTGCTGCATCGGTGCGCTGCTCCCGACCATCGTGCAGCAACCGGCCGCGGGCGGAGCCTCCGTCGCTTTGAGGCGCAGCGTGGACAACCCATGCGCATGGCCCAGCACGATGGCGAGCCGCTCATCGCCGCACGGCATCGTCACGAAGTCGAAGCAGTAATCGACGATGAACCGTCTGACCGACGGTAGATCGGCCTGCCCCCGTCGTACGAGCGCAACCCACGTCGCTTCGGTATGACAGACGCAGCTTTCGAGCTCGGCCAGTTGGTCGTCGGTGACATCGGGCGGTAACGAGACCACCCCCACCCGGACCGCACCCCGTTCGAGCAGCCGCTCGACCTGAGGTGCCGCCTTGGCATGTACGACGTGCCAGCCGGCCATCACGAGGCCGTCGACGCTGAGCGGATCTGACTTCAGCGAGACGAAAAGAACCGTACGTTCCGCCTTCAGCGGATTCAAAACGTCAGGCATGGTGCTGCTCCCCGATATCGATGCGCCTTGCAAGCCCAAATCTAAATGGTTCGCATCGATGCAATATTGACGACGGTCAACTTCGGTAACCAGCCGCTCTTGCGCTATATCCGAATTCGTTCGTCATCGCTGCGGCGAGTCGTCTGAGCGACCCTGCCTGTTTCGTCCCGCCTCGATTGGTCGGGACGTCCGATTTCACAGAAGCAAAAGGCGGCCCCCAGATCCATTGGGACCGAACTCATGCCTGTGCCTACCCTTTTATCCTCGGAGTTCTTTCTCTCGTTCGTGCTTTGGAATGCCGCCGTCACGTCTCGAGACGCACCGCACACCGCACGTTTCAAACCCTCATGCACTGCAACATATACGAGAGCGAACGGAATTTCCATAGGAAAATTACCGGTAGGTCAAACACGGACGGGAATTTCTACGTGTTAGGTAGCGGACATACCGAATAAGCCAGACTTTTTAATCTGGACAGCGACGTTCCTGCGGCGCACCAGCCCCAGCCAGCATGCAGGTGGCGAGAGGCGTTAAATAGGAAAGCACGACCATGCTTTTCAGCGTTTGCAGAAGTATTATTTTTCAGAAGCTCGCTTGTGGATTAAAACGCTTGTAATAATATCGCCGAGCAACCGCGGCGGGGCGAGGCTTTGCGGCAGACGAAGGATAGGCGAATAATAATCAATTGCAATTGGCAAAACCAACGCATAACGAAACACACGGGGGATAGCGTGGCGATCGCATCGAATACTCATCGCGGCATAAGCCGAATATCGCTTTACACGACAACCGCGCTGGTCGCGCAATTGGCGCTGCTCACGATCTGGATGGCGCGCTATTTCGTCCTTGATCCATTGCATACTCCGATGGTCGGCTGGGACTTTGCGGTTTTTTGGTCGGCCGCTCGCGTTGCGCTGGAACACGGCGCGCCAATGGTGTTTTCGCGCGATCTCATGGCCGCGATGGAGTCGCACGTGACCAACTTGGGCGGTGTGGGATTGTGGCCCTACCCCCCTACGTTCCTGCTTGCCGTCATCCCGCTCGGTCTGCTGCCATTCGCCGCAGCGTATGTCCTTTTCGCGAGTGCCGGCATCATCTGCTACACCCTCGCGATCAGATATCTGGCCCGGGGCGTTGGTCGAACGCAGCTCGTCTTTCTGGCCGCTTTTCCGGGAGTTGCGGTTACGCTGCTTGCCGGACAAAACTCTTTGTTTACCGTGGCGGCAGCCGGCTGCGCGCTCGCGTTATTGCCGGCACATCGTCTGCTCGCCGCCGGCTGCATCGCCGCATTCGCCATCAAGCCGCAACTGGGCGTGCTCTTTCCGGTCGTGCTGCTCTGCTCGAGACAGTGGAAAACCCTGATCGCGGCCGGCGCTTTCAGTCTCGCTTTCGCAGCAATCAGCGCCGCGGCGCTGGGCCTCGAAGCATGGACGTCGTTCGCTGCGTTTCTTCCGGAATTCAACCGCTCCGTCGTCGAACTGGGCGGCCGGCTTTGGAACGGTATGCCAACGGTTTTCGCCATGAGCCGTATCGCCGGCCTGTCCACCCATGCGGCATATCTCGCCCAAGCAGTCGTGGCGATACCGGCGATCGCCGTCGTTGGGTTTCTCTGGGTTCGGCCGGCACGGCATGACCTGCGCGCCGCGGCGTTCGTCGTCGCGACCATGCTGGTCCAGCCGTATTTCATGTATTACGAGCTCTGTTGGCTCGTGCTGCCAATCGTTTTCCTGATTCGCGACGGGAGAATCGTTGCACTGAACCGCTTGGAGTGGGCCGTTCTCGTCGCGGCGTGGTTCGCGCCCGCGCAGGGCATGCTCGCCGTCGCGCTCAAGACACCCGTCCAGATCGCACCGGCCGTCATGATCGCCATGCTCGCAATGATCGTCCGGCGGCACGCGCTCACGGATGCTCGCACTGCCTGACGCTCAACGCGCAGCAGTGCGGGTTCGCAGCGAGAGGGGCCTGCGCGCGTGATCGGCGCGCGTCGTGTTGCGCACGACGGGCAAGGTGCTGATCTTCTTGCGCGCTTGATAACGTCGCCGTACGAGGTAGATCGGGCGCTCCTTCGTTTCGTGATAGATGCGCCCGACATATTCGCCCACCACCCCCACGCCGATCAGTTCAATGCCGCCCAGGAAGAGCACGACCGAGAGCAGCGACGCATAGCCGGGCACCGGATTGCCGAAGATCAGCGTCCGCCCAATGACGAAGCCGCCATAGAAGAATGCGAGCAATGCGATCGCGCCACCGATGTAAGTCCAGCTGCGCAGCGGTACCGTACTGAAGCTGGTGATGCCCTCCAAGGCAAAGTTCCAGAGCCGCCACCCCGAAAACTTCGAATGTCCAGCGCTACGCGCTTCCCGCTGGTACTCGACGATCACCGTCTTGAATCCGACCCAGGCGAACAGGCCCTTCATGAACCGGCGGCGCTCGGGCAAGCTGCGCAGCGCGTTGACGACTGCCCGATCCATCAAACGGAAATCACCAACGTTCTCGGGCAGTTTGACTTCGGAGAGCAGGTTGTGGACGCGGTAGTAAAGGCCCGCCGTCACGCGTTTCGCGAACGTATCTGTGGCGCGCGAGCTGCGCTTGGCCGCCACGACCTCGGCGCCGCCGAGCCAATGCTCGATCATGACGGGAATGAGTCCCGGCGGGTCCTGCAAGTCCGCGTCGATCGGAATCACGGCATCGCCGGCTGCTTCGTCGAGTCCCGCAGTCAACGCGGCTTCCTTGCCGAAATTTCGCGTGAGATCGATCACACGCACGCGAGCGTCGCGCGCGCTCGCCTGAACGAGCTTGTCGAGCGTACCGTCGCTGCTACCGTCGTTGATGCAGACGAGCTCGAAGCGTATCGTTTCGATCGTTTCGAGCACGGCAACGAGGGTGGAAAAAAACGTATCGACGGCCGGCTCTTCGTTGTAAAACGGCACAACGATCGAAACCAGCGGCTTGAAAGTTCGAAAAGACATGATTCCCCCCGTCATGCGCGTGCTGTCGGCGCGCAACATTTCATTTGGTTCAACCGTGTGCACCCGCCGGCCCTTCTTCGCGCACATTCGCCCAGCACGCCCCGCGCGCAGCGCGAGCCGCATGCCGCTGCGCCGCGATACTGCGAATCAGCATGAAGAGCGTCGCCGCAAGGATCAACGGCATGAACTGAATGTGCAGAATCTTGACGAGCGAGATCCCGAATATCGGCGTCAACCAAAGCACGATCAGCCACTCGCGTTCGAGCGGCCGCCATCCACGCTCCATCGCGTACTTCGCATACCACGCGACAAGAACGCCGAGCCACGCCAGGTCGTAGTCGTAAAGATACGGGCTCACCATCAGCGACGCGCAAACGAGCGTCGCCGCCCGCAGAGACTGCGACGCATCGCGCGACCATGCGTACCATACGGCCGCGATCGCCGACAGCGCAGAAACCGCCTGTGCCGCATTGGCCAGCATCGTCGGCCCATGCGCCAGCTTCACGAGCGAATAGGCGGATGGAACGCGATGCAGCGATGCACGCCCCGACTCCACGTATCCGGCTGCCGTTCCCATGTTGTGGAGAAAAGCGTAAAGCGTATCGATACCGAAGAAGGCAACCGAGAGCGCGAGCATGGCAAGCGCCGTCACGACCAGCGCGCCCAACGCACGCCACGACCTCGCGCACAGCAGTGCAAACGGCACCAGCACCGCCAGTTGAGGCTTCATGCATAGGACGCCGAAGCACATGCCGGCGAGCACGGGGCGGCGCGGCAGCAAGACGAGCCCGAACGCCACGAGCGACGCGGTCAGGAGTCCGTTTTGCCCCGTCAGCACGGCAAGCGCGGCGCCGGGAAACGCCACAGCCACGATCCAGACTTCCTTGCGCCCTACGATGAGATGCATGGCCTTGACGAAAGTCGCATAGGTGCCGCCGAGAAAAAGCGCTGCGGAGATTTTCCAGGGCAGCAAGGCGAACGGAGACACGAAAAGCAAAAAGCTCGGTGGGTAAAGCCACGGCAGCACACCCGGCTCGTGCGATAGCGCGGCGCGCTCGACCTGCTCGAGTACGGCGAAGTTGTATGCGTCGACGGCATGCCCTGCGAGCGCGAGATGCGCCGCGCTCCAGAATGGAACGAAATCGATCGCCAGCGGACTCATATTGCCCGGAGGCTCAAGCATCGTCCTCGCGATATAAATCGCGTAGAAGCACAGATAGCAGATCAGCGCACCGACCGAATAAAAGTTGAGGCGGTCCGTGGTGAGCCAATGCGCCCCACGCTCGCCGCCCAATCGTTGCCAAAACGTCGATGCCATGGTTTTCGCTGTCATAGTCATGTCCCCGAACCGATACTTACCGCTCGCTCGCCGCGCCCAAGCGCGCACGCCGCAGCACCGCCCACAGCAAGACAAGCAGGACCAACGGCCCGACTTGCGGCAGCATCGCGATGCGATTGAAGTGTTCGTAGATCGGCAGCAGCCAGCCGGCGAGCCAGGCCGGTTGCTCGCCGCGCAGCCAGCCCCCTTCGAGTGCCAGCGCCGCCAGGCAAACGAGTGCGACGCCTAGCCACACGAGCTCGTAGTGCCACACATAAGGACTCGCGAGCAATCCGGCCAGCGCGACCGCGGCCGCGCGCAGACGTGTATCGGCGCAGCGTTGCCAGACATCGCAAGCGGCAACCAGTGCCACCGCAGTGACGCATGCCTGGCCGGCGTAGGCCGCACCGAGCGGCACACCGGCAAGACGCAGGGTGGACAGCGTCGTCGGCGAAGCAAACCAGAAATGCTGGCCTCCGTGGTCCAGCAATGCGTCACGCAGGACACCCGCATTGGTGAAAAATGCGGTCAATGAATGGATGCCGTATATGAGGATGCCGGCGGCCGTCGTGACGACAGCGGTCAGTGCGGCCGCAACGAATGCTTTCCAGGCGCGCGACGCGATCAGTACGAACGGAAATACGAGAGCCACTTGCGGCTTGATCGCCAATAGACCGATGCACAGTCCCGCCGCGACCGGCTTTTCCGCGACCCAGCATACTGCCAAGGCTGCGAGCGCCGCCGTGATCAGCGAATTCTGCCCAACGATGGCGGCAACGAACGCGCCGGGCAACGCTGCCACCAGGAGCACGGCGACACGCTTGCCGCCCAGGCCTCGGTGGACGTTCGATACGCTCGTTGTCGCCCACACGTAGCAGCCCGCACTGACTGCGACAAACAACAAATAGGCAGTCGAGAACGGTAGTAGCCCAAGCGGAGAAACGAAGAGTAAAAACGCGGGCGGGTAAACCCATCCAAGGGAATGGACGTCGGCAAAATCGCCGAACAGATCCTTTTGCGCGTCGATGAATGCAATGTGTTCGTAGACCTGCGCGGAATGACCCTGCAGTACCAAATGCGACGCGGCCCAAAAAATCGAAAAATCGATGCCGGGCCGCCCCGCGTTCCCGCTCGCAAAGCCGTGGCTCACCCACCCCCACGTGGCGAGGAAGCCCACGTAGACGCAGACGATCACACCGCTGCATCCGAGAAGCCGCTGCGGCGTGAGCCAATTCACCGGGCGGCTCGCAGCGCCGCCCGCCCCCCGACTCGATAAGTACATCGCACCACCCTGGGTCGGCCGTTTCGCAATCCCGTCCTACGGCCTTGTCGTCGATCATCGTTATCTGCACGTTCGGTCGTACTGCCACCGTCGCACATCGCATAGGGCCATTGTTGAGATAAATCGATGCGACTTGCAAGCCGTGCTTGACCTCTATAGCGAGCCTCGATATGCGCAAGCGTACGCCACCCCACATATCGTCCTGTCGCCGTTTCGAGGTCCGCTCAACACGCGTATCAAGGATGAAACGCTTCGGATCGAATGCACCCGTGAATTGAGGCCGCTTACCCGGCCCGGGCTACGAGATGTGCGACAAACACGACGCGTCCCGCAGGGCACACCAATCCCGGCTCGAGCGATATGCGGCGCGCGTTTGGTCGAATCGCACACATCGCGGAGCGCGCTGTCGGGCGTCTCACGCATGAGACATCTGGGGCGCCGCCGGCCTGTTCTCTCGTTCGCAGGAATCGTCCATCGCTTGACGGATAAGGCGATGACGCCCATTGGCATAGCGCTTGCGAAATGAGCCGCACGGAAATCGACGTCGCATGCCCGGCAAACGATCGGAGTTCCCTACGAGGATCGCTGGAAACGGGAAACGGGCATAGCGCAGGGGGGAACCTGAGTGTGTGCCGCCGCGAATCGCCGCATCGGCACATGCAAGGGAACAAGAATGCAGTCGATGAACCGTGGCGTCGTCATTCGTGACGACGTCTGCAAGGCAACGATAAGCCGGGGGGCTTAAGCATGAAAAACGATACTTGGATGCGGCATCTCGCGTGCCACAACACAGGACCGGCCACCGCGTCACGACCCGCTACGGGACGTGCATCGCGGTCTCGCCTGGCTCCCTTCCGTCAAGCCCCGACATTGAAACCGGCATCGCGTTTTGCGCGGGTACATCCGAGAGCCTCCGGGCTCTCGGGCGTACGCCTCTTGCACATCTAGTCGCTTCGGCAGAAACGCAACGTACCGGTTGCAAGGACGCCTTTTGCCATTTTTTGTTTCCGTGCAGTACCGGCAGTACCCGCAGTACCGGCAGTACCCGCAGTCCAGTCCCGAAACCACACGGCCAAGGGAATTTGTTTAGTCATCCTAAAGGAGATGTTCAAATGAAATTCATCATCGATCAAGCCAAGCGCTTTGCACGCGACGACGAGGGTGCAACGATGGTCGAGTACGGCCTCATGGTTGCGCTGATTGCGATCGTTTGTATCGGTGCAGTCACCACCATCGGCACGAACCTCGACCTCGTGTTCACCGATATCGGGTCTTCTCTCTGACGAGCGGTGCGCAGACGCGGGCGGTTCGATCCTTCGATTGGTCCGCGTCTATCCCGATTTGATGAGTTTGAAACATAAAGGGATGGGAGCCCGCCATGACTCCACGGATTGATTCGCTTCTGACACGTGTCGCCGGCTCGACCGCGGGCTTCGTCCGTGAGGACGAAGGCGCGACGATGGTCGAATACGGCCTCATGGTGTCGCTGATCGCGCTTGCGGCGTTTGCCTCGGTCGTCTACTTCGGCACGCAATTGCAAGCGCTGTACGACAACATCAGCAACGAAATTACTGCCGCGCTCTAAGTCAGCGCGGGTCATCGAACCCAGCCGAGGCCAGCATGATGCTCCCGACTCTTCCGCATCAACCGATTCCGCTTCTCGTCGCCGTCGTCGTCGTGGCAGCCGCGAGTACCGACATCGTCGCGCGCCGAATCCCAAACCCGCTGATTCTGCTGGGACTGTTTGCTTCGCTCGTCGTACACGGATGCCTCGACGGAATCGCCGCCGGCACCGGCAACTGGCTCGCGGGCGGCCTCACGGGATTCGGATTGCTGATCCCGCTCTATCTCGTTCGCGGTACGTCTGCGGGGGACGTGAAGCTCATGCTGATGGTCGGCACCTGGGTGGGCCCCGAGATGATCGTCGCGATCACGCTCGCCACCTTCGTGATCGGCGGCGTCTGGTCGATCGGCCTGGCGGTGCTGCGTCGCCGGACGCTGCAGTTGTATCTGAACCTCGCGGCCATTCTTGGAGGGGGCTTCGCTCCTGCGCGAGTCGCGCGAGCCGGTGCCGCTCTCGCGCCCGGACAGATGGCCTCGATCGGCTCGCTACCTTACGGCGTCGCAATCGCGGCCGGGACATTGGGGATGCTGTTCATCGCTACGGCATGACGCACAGGTGCAAACCATGGGCTTTTGGCGGATCAACGGGTTCTTGGGAAGTTCGAAATCAAGCGATCGAATCGATCGCCCTGCATACGGCGACACAGGCGTCGAGGCAGGCAGGAGACGAAACATGAGCGACTTCAATGTCGAAGAGCAAGACGAGGTGCAGGTGACCAACGCGTTGCGTGCACTCTCGGCGCGGAAAGCAGACGACACCGCACATGCGCTGCCGCGGGCTCCACGCTCGATTGCCGACACCGGGTTGCCCCCGATTTTCGTCGGCAGGCTCGTTCTCAAGTCGACGATGCTGAACGGCAATTCGAGTTTTGCGGATCTCTCCCGGCGTCATTGCCTTCCCGTCCCCGTTCTGGAGGACGTTCTCGCGTTTCTGGTTCGGGAACACCTCGCCGAGATCACGCATCGAGGCGCGACCGACATCGATGTCCAGTTTCGTCTCACCGACGCCGGTCGAAGCGTCGCCGCCGACGAGCTCGCGCGATGCTCGTACTGCGGCCCAGCCCCTGTCGCCTACGAGCAGTATGTCGAAGCGGTACGTGCGCACGCGATTCGCAACCAGCATGTCAGCCGCGACTACGTACGCGCAGCGTTTGCCGACGTCAGCGTCGAGCCCTCGCTGCTCGATGCCGCCGGCGCCTCGCTCAATGCAGGCCGCCCGCTCATGCTCTACGGCCCGGCCGGCAGCGGCAAGACGTACATCGCCGAGCGCCTGGGCAAGTTGCTGCAAGGTGACGTGCCGATTCCCTATGCAATCTATGTCAGTGGCGAAATCATTCAGCTCTACGACCCGCTGCTGCATCACGACGCTCCTTTGCAGTCGTACGGGCTAGCTGGGGACAAGCGCTGGCGCCTCTGTCAGCGCCCCGTTGTCATTTCGGGCGGCGAATTGACGCTCGACGGCCTCGATCTGCGCTTCGACGCCTCTGCCGGCTTCTATCAGGCGCCACCGCACCTGAAGGCGAACATGGGCCTTTACATCGTCGACGATCTGGGCCGCCAGCGCGTCGCCGCGCAGGATCTGCTCAACCGCTGGATCATGCCGCTCGATCGCGGAGTCGACCTCTTCACGCTGCATTCGGGAATGCGCTTTTCGGCGCCGTTCGAGGTCTGGCCCGTGTTCTCGACCAACCTCGATCCGGCCGACATCGGCGACGAAGCGTTCCTGCGCCGGCTCGGCTCGAAGCTCCATATGGGACCGATGTCGCTCGAGAACTATCGAGCCGTGTTCGAAGGATGCTGCCTCACCTACGGTCTCTCGAGCTCGCATGCCGCCTTCGACTATCTGATCTGCACTTTGCACGAAACGAGCGGCAAGCCGCTTCTCGCCTGCTACCCGCGGGATTTGCTGAGCCTCGTCAGCGCGTCGGCCCGGTATTGCGACGCACCGCTCGAGGCGACCCCCGAAGGATTGCTCGAAGCATGGCACAGCTATTTCGGCTCGAACGCCGGAATCGATCGCAGCCATCCGCCCCTACCCGCGACTCCGGCCACGGGCAAACGGCATGCCGCCGGCCAAGCGGCCGACATTTGACGAATCGTTAGGAGTCCTTTCATGAAAAACTCGCGCGCTCTCATCATGTTGGCGATAGCCATGCTGGCCGGCTTGGCCGCCGTCGTGTTCGCCTCCCGTTGGCTCATCCATACCTCGTCGAGCTCGGTGAGGCCCGTGGCAGTCGCCATCGACGATATCAACCTCGGTCAGCCACTGAACACCAATCTGATTCGTATCGTCAACTGGCCAAGCAGCAGTGTGCCGCCTGGCACGTTCCAGGACGTCAAATCACTCGAGGGACGCGTCGTCCGCTCGAGCCTCACGCGCGGCGAGCCTGTGCTGGAGTCGAAGCTCTCGCCCGTCGGCACGAAGGGCGGTCTCTCCGCCGTCATCAACAAGGGCGACCGCGCGATCACCGTGCGCGTCAACGACGTGATCGGCGTTGCGGGATTTGCATTGCCCGGCAACTACGTCGACGTGATCGTGAACACGCAAGAGCCCGGCGGCACCAACGATCAACGCAGCATTTCGAAGATCGTGCTCGAAAAGATTCTGGTGCTCGCGGTCGCGCAACAGGTGAGCCGCGATGACACGCAGCCGAAAGTCGTCAACGCGGTGACGCTCGAAGTGACGCCCGAGCAGGCGGAAAAACTCGACCTCGCTCGAAGCGTCGGCACGCTTTCGCTCGTGCTGCGCAGCCAGATCGACAGCGACACGCTGCTGACGAAAGGCGCGACGAAGAGCACGTTGCTCGGCACACCGGCTGCGACGGTCGCAGCATCGGCGCCCGCACCGGCCAAACCCGCTCGCGTGCACTACAAGACAGCGGCCGCGCCGGTCAAGCGCGACTGTGTCGGCGTGCTGTCGGGCATTTCGGGCGGCGTCGAATGCTTCTAGTGTCGAGGGGCGCGCGTGAGGATCGGCACGCACCGCCCGGGACCCAAAACGACACGTAAAAAGCGGAACTCACGAGGTACAGGCATCACAACCGGGGGGCATCACCAAATGAACACGAAACTGAAACACTCGGCAGCCCACCTGCCGCGGCGCTGCAAGATGAGCAGCGCGATCCTGGCAGCACTGCTGGGTGCAGGCCTTGGCATTGCCGCTGCGCAAGCCGCGGCGGCACAGCCGAATTCGAACAGACAGCAGGCAGTGCCTGGTGCGCCGATGCAGATGACCATCAGCATGGCGCCGGTGCCGGCCGCCGGCGCCGCCGGCACTGCGGCAGCTGCCGCGCAACCCTTGCGCGGCCCGAACTGCAAGGGCGATATCGCCAACCAGACGAATGTCTCGGTGGCGGTCGGCAAATCCACGCTCGTTCCCCTCGCCGAGCCCGCCCGCAACCGCTCTCTCGGCAACCCGGGCGTCGTCATGGCAACGCTCGTCTCGCCGCGCACGCTCTATCTCGTCGGCATGTCCGTCGGCACGACGAACATGATCGTCCAAGGCGCGAGCGGCGCCTGCCAGATGATCGACGTGTCAGTCGGCGTGGATGCGGCGGGCCTGCAGCAATCGCTCGCGCAGTTGCTGCCGGGCGAGCGCGGCATTCGCGTGTCGACGGCAGCGGGCAACCTCGTTCTTGCGGGCAATGTCTCGAGCGCCACGGCCGCGCAGCAGGCGACGGAAATCGCGCGCGCCTATGCCAACGCGCAGCCGTCCGAGCAAACCCAGTCCACCTCGAACGCAGTTGGCAACGGTATGTCGGGCGGGAACTCCCAGGTTTCCAGCTCCGGCAACTCGTCCGGCATCATCAATATGATGACGCTCGATTCGCCGCAGCAGGTCATGCTCGAGGTGAAGGTCGCGGAAGTATCGAAGACCGTCATGGATCAGCTCGGCTCGGCGCTGAACCTCCAAGGCGGTTTCGGGTCGTGGACGGGGGCGTTGGTGACGAGCCTGCTTCAAGGCGTGAACACCATCGTAGCGGCCAGCAAATCGAACAGATTGCCGTTCAAGGTCGCCGTGGACGCGCAAAAGAGCGATCAGCTCACGAAGATTCTTGCCGAACCGAATCTCGTGACCATCAGCGGTCAGGAAGCTTCATTCCTGGCCGGCGGCAAGGTCTTCATCCCGGTGCCGCAAACCAATGTCGGAAACGTGACTACCGTCACGCTGCAGGAAGAAGAGTTTGGCGTCGGGCTGAAGTTTACGCCAACCGTGCTCGGCAACGGCCGCATCAATCTGAAGGTCGCGCCCGAGGTTTCGGAGCTTTCAC
The DNA here is from genome assembly GCF_057351765.1 of Trinickia sp. Classification (NCBI taxonomy): domain Bacteria; kingdom Pseudomonadati; phylum Pseudomonadota; class Betaproteobacteria; order Burkholderiales; family Burkholderiaceae; genus Trinickia; species Trinickia sp. Next base: position 265,143 of record NZ_JBMRBK010000036.1, read on the forward strand.
CCACGGGCGTCGCCGTCAGCGCCACGGGCGTCAGCACATCAGCGATTCTGCCGCTGATCACGACACGGCGCGCATCGACAACGGTCCAGATGAACGATGGTGAATCGTTCGCGATCGGCGGCCTCATCAGCAACAACGTCACGGGTGCGCTAAAGGCGTTCCCGGGCCTCGGCGAGGTGCCCGTCATCGGCGCGCTGATGCGCAGCACGGATTTCCAGCAAGACCGGACCGAACTCGTGTTCATCATCACACCACACCTCGTGAAACCGCTGCCGGCCGGCCGATATCCGTTGCCGACCGATAGCTTCACTCAACCGAAGGACATCGACGTCTACGCCACCGGCAACATGGAAGGCCGCGGCGCAGCGAAGGCCACGCAGCCGGCGACGGCGACACCGTCCGCTGCGAATACGCCCGCGCAGCCGAGCCTGCCCGCAGCCCCGCCCGCGTCGCAGACGAGCGAGCCGGCTACCGCGCCTGCGCCGCGCAAGCCCGCCCCGCAGGCCGCCCCGGTCGAGACGACTTCAGTGCCGCACGATGCCCCTGCGCCTGTCTCCACGATGCCGGTCGCCGCAACGGAGATCGCCACGGAGCAGATAGCCGCGGAGCCGACGCACGCACCGGCAGAGCGCGAGCGGGCGGCACGCGTAGCTCGAATCGAAGCCGCGGCGGCGCGCATCGCGGCTCATGACAAGCAGGCGCTCGCGATGTCGAGCACGTCGAAAAGCCCGGTGCGGCACTGATGCGATATCAACGTACGAAAGTACGAAGGGGAAAATCTCATGAAACGCGATTACGTTACTTCGTTGCGCCGTGTGCTTGCCATCGCGCCGGTCTTCGCGGCGCTCGGCGGGTGCATGACGAGCACGCCAATCTGGGATGCGCATTTCGGCGAAGCGGCCCGCTCCGTCGTCCAGGCGCAGATCATCGATCCGCAAGCGGCCGAGCATAACCCGTCGGCACAGGGTGTCGACGGCAGCGCCGCGGTGTCCGCAATGCGCCGCTACGACAAATCGTTCAGCCCCGCCCAGCAGCAGTCGGGGAACCCGTTCGTCATCGGCATAGGCGCCGGCGGCGGAAGCAATCAATGACACAGCACCTGCGCGGGAGACGATCATGAATTGCAATGGCCAAACGGGGATGCGCGGCGCGGCGAGACGAAAGGAGCGCGGTGCCGTCGCAATCATGGTCGCCCTCGCGCTCGTCGCGCTCATCGGGTTCGTCGGGCTCGCGCTCGATCTCGGCAAGCTTTACGTCGTCAAAAGCGAGCTGCAAAACAGTGCGGATTCGTGTGCACTCGCAGCTGCTCGCGAACTGACCGGCGCAACGATCGACCTGTCCGTGCCGGAAGCGGCCGGCATCTCCGCTGGCCACTATAACTACGCCTTTTTCCAGAAAAATCCCGTTCAGTTGTCGGTCGACAGCAACGTGACGTTCAGCGATTCGCTGAGCAACCCGTTCTTGACGAAGAGCTCCGTTTCCAATCCGGGCACGGTGAAGTTCGTCAAGTGCACGACCGAGCTCACGAATATATCGAACTGGTTCATCGAGGTGCTCGATGTGCTGCCTGGTGTGTCGATCGCGAATGCAGACGTGTCGGCGTTCGCGGTCGCGACGATCAGCCCCGCCCAGACGACCTGCGCGATCCCGGTGTTCGTTTGCAAGGCAGGCACGCAAGTGAACCCGCCCCTTGCCGGACAGAGCTACTCGGTTGGACAATGGATCGAATCCAAGATCGGCTCGCCCCCCGGCTATGGCGCAGGCAACTTCGGGTGGGCAGCACTCGACGGTAGCACCAACGCGGTTTCGATCCGAAACGAGTTGACCTCGAACTACTGCAGCCTGCCCGCCACCGGGTCGTCCGTCGGCTCGCCCGGTAACAAGCTGACCGACGACGGGGCGTGGAACAGCCGCTTCGGCATCTACCAGAACCCCTACAAGCAGGCGAGTGCAACACCGGACTTCACGGGCTTCGCCTACACGGCCACGACCTGGCCAACGAAATTCTACGCATATCCCGACTTCGTCAAGCAGCGCGCAAAGTTCTCGGCCTATCAAGGCGATGGCACCACGGGGCTCAAAACAGCGGGTTCGTCGTCGACAACCGCCTATACGGCGGGCGCGGATCGACGGCTGGCCCTCGCACCCGAGGTGGACTGCACGCAATTGCTGAGCAGCCACAAGGCTCCGATTCTCTGGTGGGACTGCGTCCTGATGCTCGATCCGATGGAAAGCGGCGGCGGCGCAGGGCCCGTTCACCTCGAATACGAGGGTAAATCGACAGACGCGAGCGTGCCATGCGCGACCCATGGCGTCCCCGGCAACAGCAATTCCGTCGGGCCTCTCGTTCCCGTGCTCGTGCAATGAGCGAGGCAGCCATGAAAGCACGCCAGTTCAAACAGAGATCCCGCAAGCGTACCCGCGGCGCGGCCATGGTCGAGTTCGCCATCGTCCTGATTCCACTCATCGTATTGGCGATGGGCGTGGCGGAGTTCGGCCACGCAATCTGGCAATACGATGCACTGACCAAGGGTACCCGAGACGCGGCGCGCTATCTGTCGACCTATCTGCCAACCGATCCCAGCTACCCGATCTCGGAGGCGAAGTGCCTCGTCGTCTATGGCAGTACGACATGCGGAGGGACACCGCTCGTCAGTGGCCTCACAACCGCGATGGTCACCATTTGCGATGCCAGCAGCTCGGCGGGATGCACCGATTCGACCGACCCCACATCGTTTTCGAACGTGCCCACCTACGACACGAACAACGGCGCGGCGGGCGGCGTGCAATCGGGCAGCATCAGCCTGGTCGAGGTGAAGATCGCGGGCTTCCCGTACACCCCGATCGAGCCGTACTTCAAGCTCGGGACCTTCAACTTCGACAACATATTCACCGTCATGAGGCAGGTGTCATGAACGCGCGCGCTTATCCCCTTGCTGCGTCGCGCCGCCGGCAGCGCGGTGCCGCGATCGTCGAATTCGGCATCGTCGCGGCGGTGTTCTGCACACTGCTCATCGGCATCTTCGAGTTCGCCCGCGTGCTCTATTACTGGAACACGGCCAGCGAGGCGGTACGCCTCGGTGCGAGGACCGCAGTCGTCTGCGATGCCGACGCGACCGTCGTCAAGCAGCGCATCAAGAAGCTGCTGCCGCTGCTTGCCGCCGCGAACGTCGATCTCGCGTATACCCCGTCAGGCTGCGACTCCGACGCGGACACCGCGCGCAACAGTTGCACTTTCGTCACGGTCAGCGTCACCAATGTCAGCGTGCAAACCATGATTCCGTTCATTCCGCTCACGCTCACCATGCCACCGCTCACCACCACGTTGCCACGCGAAAGCCTCGCCACCTCGACGGGCGGCACGGTTTGCCAATAACCCCTGACAGCTTTTCACACGATCATGATCGACATACTCAGCATTTCGAAAGACGCCTCGCGCCTCACAGAGATCGTGAGGCTGATCGGCACATGTGGCAACTATCGCACCACGCGGACCGTCGGCAGCCCTTCTCAGCTGGCACAGCGAGGCGATGGCCTCGACGCGTTCGATGTCCTCATCGTCGATGCCATCTCCCTCGATGACGCGGAGCTTGCCGTCATCGCCGAACTCAACCAACGCCACGACCGGCTCACCTGCGTGCTGCTGACGCCCGACGCATCGCCGCAGACGCTGATCGCCGCCATGCGGGCCGGATTCCGCGATGTGCTCGGCTGGCCGCTCGATCAGCACTCGCTCAGCGAGGCTCTGCTGCGCGCCGAGAGCAAGCGCTCGCTCAGCGGAGGCCGTGAAACGCGCATCGTGTCGTTCATCGCCTCCAAGGGAGGCAACGGCACGACGCTGATCGCGAGCAACGTGGCCCATGCAATCTCCACGAGCCGGCAAAAACGTGTTCTCTTGATCGATCTCGACCAGCTTTACGGCGATGCGGCATTTCTCGTGACGAGCGAAACACCACCGTCCACGTTGCCGCAGATGTGCGACCAGATCGAGCGGATGGACTCGGCGTTTCTCGATGCGAGCCTGTTGCGCGTGAGCGAGACGTTTCACGTGCTGGCCGGTGCGGGCGACCCCGTGAAAGCGGGCGAGCTGCACCATGAACAGCTGGAATGGCTTCTCGGCATCGCGGTCCCGCGCTACGACTTCGTCATCTTCGATCTGGGGCAATTGGTGAACCCCCTGTCGATGCTCGCGCTCGACAAAAGCGACGAAATCCACATGGTGCTCCAACCTGGAATGCCCCACGTACGCGCCGGCAGACGTCTGCGCGAAATCCTGGGCTCGCTCGGCTATGGGTCCGACAGCCTGCGCCTGCTGCTGAACCGCCACACGCGCGATGCAGAGCGCGCACGCGCAACGCTCGAGGAGGTACTCGACATGTCGCCCTATCAGGTGCTGCCCGAGGACGCCGACGTCGTTCGCGCAGCGCTCGAAGAAGGCGTACCCGTTTCAAGCGTCAAGCGTTCGAGCGGCATCGCGCGCGCCCTGCAGCAACTGGCCGACAACATCGTCGATCGCGTACCTGCAGCCGCGCGCGGGCGTGCGCGCACCGAAGCACGTCCGCTGCGCCTTTTCGGGCGTAGCGTCGCGCCGAAGCTCAAGACCATGTAAGCAAGGATGGGGAGAGGATCATGTCGTTACGTGAGCAGATATCCGGGCAATTCGTAAAATCGTTCGGCGAACGCAACGGTGCGCCGGGAAACAGTATGGCCCGGTCCGCCTATCAGACTCTCAAACGCGACGTGCACCACGCGGTGCTCGATCGCGTCGAACTGGAGCGGCTCTCGCGCATGCCGACCGAACAGGTGCGCGACGAGATCGGCGCACTGATCGCTCGGATACTGGACGAGGAACGCGTGCCGGCCAACGACCAGGAGCGCAAGCAGCTCATCGTCGACGTCTATGACGAGATGTTCGGCTTCGGCCCTCTGGAAGCATTGCTGCGCGATCCGACCATCTCCGACATTCTCGTCAATACGTCCCGACAGACCTACATCGAGCGCAAGGGGAAGCTCGAACTGACCGACGTGACGTTCTATGACGACGCTCACCTGATGAAGGTGATCGAAAAGATCGTTTCTCGCGTGGGCCGGCGTATCGACGAATCGAGCCCGATGGTCGATGCCCGGCTGCCGGACGGCTCGCGCGTCAACGCGATCATCCCCCCCTCGGCTATCGACGGCCCTCTGGTCTCGATCCGCCGCTTTTCGGTCAATCCGCTTAAAATCTCGGACTTGGTCGACCTGCAAACGCTCACGCCGCCAATGGCCGAGCTGCTCGACGCACTCGCACGCGCAAAGGTCAACATCCTCGTCTCCGGCGGCACCGGCAGCGGTAAAACAACGCTGCTCAACATCCTGTCCGGATTCATTCCCGAAGACGAGCGCATCGTCACGATCGAAGACGCCGCCGAATTGCAGTTGCGGCAACCGCATGTGCTGCGGCTCGAAACGCGGCCGCCGAACATCGAGGGACGAGGCGAAATCACGCAACGCACACTGGTGCGCAATGCACTGCGCATGCGTCCCGATCGCATCATCCTCGGCGAGGTGCGCGGCGCGGAAGCGCTCGACATGCTCGCCGCAATGAACACCGGTCACGAGGGTTCTCTTGCGACGATCCACGCGAACACGCCTCGCGACGCGCTGACCCGGCTCGAAAACATGATCAGCATGGCCGGCATGGGATTGCCGCCGAAAACGATGCGCCAGCAGGTCGCCTCCGCGATTTCCGTCGTCATTCAGGCCACGCGGCTGACCGATGGCCGGCGCAAGATCGTCAGCATTCAGGAACTGACGGGGATGGAGGGCGAAATCATCAATATGCAGGAGATTTTCGCGTTCAAGCGCTCCGGGGTCGACAAGAACGGTTCGGTGCGTGGCTGCTTCTGCGCGACCGGTGTGCGGCCCAAGTTTGCCGAGCGGCTGCAGGCGTTCGGCATCCACTTGCCAGACGAGCTCTACGATCCGTCCCGCCGCTACGAGACGACCTGACCCGCGCCCAAGGAGGCCGATATGGACTCGATTTTCTACGCGTTTATCGTCTTGCTCTTCGTAGCCGTCGTGCTCGCGCTCGAAGGCGGTTACCTATGGTGGAACAGCCGCCATGGAGCTGCTGCGCTACGCATTGAAGCCCGCATCCGCTCGCTCTCGGCCGGCGGACAGGTTCAAAAAGAACGCCTGACGATCCTCAAGGACCGGATGCTGCGCGAATCGAACGCGCTCGAAAAGCTTCTCGCGCAGTTGCCTCGCATGCAGACGCTCGATCTATTCATCCATCAATCGGGCATGAGTTGGTCGTCCTCACGGCTCATCGCAACCAGTGCGGCCTTGCCGGTCGTCGTGTTGGTCGTCGGCTTGGTTCTGCCGGTGCCCGTTCTCCTGGTTCCGCTGGTTGCGCTGGCAACGGGCGCACTGCCCTACCTCCAGGTGCGCCGCCGCCGAGCGAAGCGGCTCGCGAAGATCGAGAAGCAGTTGCCTGATGCTGCCGATGCGATCAGCCGCGCGCTGCGCGCCGGCCACTCGTTTCCAAGCGCAATCGACATGGTGGCCACGGAATTCGCCGAACCCGCCGCCGGAGAATTCCGCCTTATGTTCGATGAAATCAACTACGGGGTTCCGCTCAACGATGCCTTGCTGAACCTCGCCAACCGGGTTCCCATACGGGACCTGCGCTACTTCGTGATCGCCGTGCTGATCCAGCGCGAAACGGGCGGCAATCTCGCCGAGGTGCTCGACGGCATCGCGTTTCTGATCCGCGAGCGGTTCAAGCTCTTCGACAAGGTCCGTGTGCTGGCCGCCGAAGGCAAGCTATCGGCATGGGTGCTCGGCTTGCTGCCGTTCATCACAGCCGGCGCGATGTCGGTCCTCAATCGTGCGTTTCTCGAGGTCTTATGGACCGATCCCGCGGGGTTCAAGGTGCTCGGCGTGATGGCCTTTTTGATGGTGGCCGGCATCTATTCGATGCGCCGCATCATTCGCATCCGCGTATGACATCCGCGCCCATGGGGCGCGGTCGATGACAGCAAGGAGGATCCATCGTGCAATCGCCCAACTCCATCAACATACTGCTTTTTATCGGCCTCTTTGCGTTCGTGTCCGCGGGCGTGCTAGGCGCCATGCTGATCATGTCGCCGCGCGACATGAAAAAGCGCATCGAGCAGGCTGGGGGCCTCGCGCCGTCGGGCCTGTCGGCTCCCGGGGAGACGACCACCGGTGTCTGGTTGCAAAAGATCGCCGATATCTCTCAGCCGATCGCCAGGCTCTCGACTCCCAAGGAAGGGTGGGAAAATTCCGCCCTGCGCGTGCTCCTGATGAATGCAGGCTGGCGCTCGCCCAATGCCTCGGCCATTTACTTCGCGGCGAAAACAGCGCTTGCGCTACTGCTGCCGCTGACCGCGCTGCCGTGGCTCGCCCGCACGTCGCTCGCGGCTACGCCGATGGAAATGGCAGGCGTGCTCGTCGTACTGGGCGCCTGCGGCAACTATTTGCCGAATACGATCCTCAGGCGGCGCGTGAAATTGCGCAAGCGCACGATCTTCGAGGACTTTCCCGATGCGCTCGATCTGCTGACAGTCTGCATCGAAGCCGGTCTCAGTCTCGATGCGGGGCTCATGAAGGTCTGCGAGGAAATCAAGATACGCAGTGTCGTCGTCGCGAGCGAACTCGAACTGATGCTGCTCGAAATGCGCTCGGGATTCACGCGAGAAAAGGCGTTGCGTAATCTGGCACTGCGCACCGGTGTCGACGATATCGATTCATTCGCGACGATGCTGATCCAGGCCGAACGTTTCGGCACGAGCATCGCGGATTCGCTGCGCGTACTCTCGGACACGCTGCGCACGCGCAGGCGCATGCGCGCCGAAGAGCAAGCTGCCAAAATCGCACTGAAGCTCCTGCTCCCGCTCGCGTTCTGCATCTTCCCGGCGTTGCTGACTGTATTGCTGGGACCCGCGTTCATTCACGTCTATCGGGTTCTCCTGCCGACCATGACGGGCTCGGGCGGTTGAACCGAAAGCACGAACAGCAACCCTGAAACCGCAAGCGCTGACGCCGAGCCGCCAAAGCGCCCCCCCCTCGAAACGACTTGGCCCTTCGCCGCACGACATGGTAAATAAACATTCGACCCATGCGTGCACCGAAGGAGCCAGCCGTGATCCGTAAAACCCTCAATGCTTCCCGCTTGCGGGATGAGGTATCCCGTCGGATCCACCGCATCCACGAACTGGTGGAGGACGGCGTCAAGATAAGCGTGCCCCGGCCGCAAAAACAAGAGCCCGATGCTTCAGGCTGCAATTGGACGATGAAGCATTTCGGCAATGCGGTGGGTTACGAACGGTTCGTCGCCGAGGTGCTGAAAGCAGTCCGCGCCGAATACAACCTCTCCGACGACAGCGAGGCGAAAGACGTCCGCGATCCTTTCGGCGGTTAGCCCGCGCCGGCCGGCGATCTAACGGCCGCTTGCCCGACCGGACTCCGCTTGCAGGTTGCGCGTTCTCGAAGCATCGCCTTCGCCGGGGATGATTGCGGCCGCGTCGCGCGCGTCGCGCACCTGGCGCGGCTGTTCGCCAATATCGGGAGCCGGCGTCCGCATGAACGCCTGCACAAGCAGCTTCGCCGCGGCGCGGATCTGCCCGAGGCGGTGCCGATACGAAAGCGCGCGCCATAAGCGGGCCGGATCGAATTCGGCATAGCGCGCCTCGCGTTCGATGAGCGCCTTACTGCCGGGCAGGTGCAGGAATTCGCACCGGCTGAACCAATTGAGATTACGGTGTGTATTGCCCGGCCAATGGCGGCCCACCGCCTGATAGGCTCCGACTTCCACGACCGATTGCCCCTGCTCCACGAGCAGGCAAAGCGCCGCCGAAATGAACGCTTCGTCGCCGTGATGATTGAGGTGGCCGATTTCGTCGATATAACGGCGGAAACAAGGCCTCGCCTGATCGACGAGGCGCTGGAGGAATGTCGCGGTACACAGTAAAAACTCGCCGCCGTACCAGCGCGGATTGACCAGGGACCGCCCGGCCGCAATTTCCAGATCGGCAATGACGCGCGGACTGCCGTACGCTGGAAACACCTGATCCGAAATATCGAAGACCCCCGCGCCGAGCGTCGCCGCACGGTCGACGATCCCGCGCCCAAGCGGGCGCAACGCCACCATGTCGGTATCGAGCAATAAAAACAGCGCGTCGCGCGGCATGCGCTTCGCCACTTGCGCCATCAAATCGAGTTTGAAATGCGCCGCATAAAACGGCGTGGTCTTGGGCAGAGCCGTATGTGTCGTCTCGAGCTCGTGCACGACTGGCCGAGCGTTCTCGGGCACCGCGGCAAGAACGCTGTGAACCGTATCGACGGCGTTCGTATAGATATTGAGCCGGGGCATGCCAGCGCGCAGCAGCGACCTGTTCAGGCACACGGCCTGCCGCACATACGAAGTAGGATCCTTGCCCCGCCAGTTAGGGCTCGCGGCTGCCCCGCCGTCGAGATAGACGAGCGAGCACGGCATGATGTGCCGGGATGCTGTGCGCTGCAAATCCGCCAAGCGCCAAGGATCAGAGATGTGTCGTCTCGTCATTTGCGGTATCCGCCGCCCTGAATCACGACCCCCAACGCAATCCCCGTGCCCGCCAGCGGCGGTACATGTGCGTCGAGCGGCGCGGCCCCGTCCCGGATTCGTCGATCCGGCTCCGGTGGCAATGCGGGCTCTCTTTGGTTGGTCTCACGATTATCCTCACTATTACCTTGCCGTTTTCGCCATGTTGGCGTCAGCGTGCGCCCAACGATGTGAGCCATCGAACGCTTTCACGCCGATATCCGCGTTTCATCGTTCGAATCGCGGCCTCGGGGCAATTTGCGCCACAATGACGAGACCGGCACAATGCCTTTTGTCCCTTTTCCGCCATGCCGCTCTCCGCGTTCATACCGTTTACGCCTGGCACCCTTTGGCGTTCCATAGTGCGCCGATCGAAACATGCCATCGAGTCGGGCGCGCTGCATTCGATCGATACCGTCGCGACGACCATCGAAGCTCGCGGCGTGCGCTTCGTGATACGGCAAGTGTCGAGCCTAGCGCGTAAGGCGAGCGAACGCCGTCGCCAAGGCAAGCAAGACGAGCGAGGCGAACGTGAGACCCCTTCGGCCGATCCGTTCCTCCCCTACGATCCGGATCTATTTGTGGCCGATGTGTCGCCAACCCATGTCGCGCTGCTGAACAAATTCAATATCGTCGAGCACCACCTCGTGATTCCCACGCGTGCCTTCGAGGAGCAGGAGAACCTGCTCGGCTTGGCCGATTTCGAAGCGTGGTGTGCCTGCCTCGCCGAATTCGACGGCCTCGGCTTCTATAACGGCGGGGACGCAGCCGGAGCAAGTCAGCGGCACAAGCATATGCAGATCCTGCCGTTGCCGCTCGGCCTGGACGGCACGGGCGTCCCGATCGAAACGCTTTTTCCCGATGCGCAGCAGGGCGAGCAGGCCAGTACGCTGCCGCAGTTGCCCTTCGAGCATGCATTCACCTGGCTTACGCCCTCGGCGCCCGAGCGCGCCGCACGGGTGGCGTTCGAGCGCTACGAAGCACTGCTGGACGCGCTCGACCTCGGTGTCGAGCGCCACGACGCGTCGGCTTGTCCGCCACAGCGCGCGCCCTACAGCCTGCTGTTCACCCCGCGCTGGATGCTGCTCGTGCCGCGGACGACGGAATGCGTCGAAGGCATTTCGATCAATGCGCTGGGCTTTGCCGGGTCGCTCGTGGTACGCGATGCCGCACAAATGGAGACGATCCGGCAGCTCGGCCCGTTCGAAGTGCTGCGCCGCGTCGCGCGCGAACCTGGCTCCGGTGTGTCGTCGGAATGAACGTACGCGTCGATTCCCCGGACTGCTCGACGATGTCGAAAACCTCTTTTTTCCGCGGCGCGGCTCGCATGGCGATCGCGTCGCTGTGCTGCATCGCGCTCGCGGCATGTGCGTCCCTATCGCCGAGCTCGCGCGAGGCGCTCCATCGCGATCCCATTGCGCTGTTCCCGCTCGCGGCTTACGACCAGAATGTCGACCGCTGGATCGACCCGTCGAGCCCCAACTACGATCAGCCGTTTCTGAGCCCGCGCGAGCAGCGTGCCCACCTCGACGCGTTCTACGCGCGCTACTTCGGCACGCAGGCGAACGATCCTTCGCCCTGGAACGGCGCGTTCATCGCGGCGCGGCTCTACGGTCAGGGGGGAACGGATATCGCCGATCTCCAGCGCAGACACATCGCTCTTTACGACAACACGGGCAAGAGCGAACGGCGCATCGGCTATGGACAGAACTATCGGCCGCATACCGACGCGTGGATCGATTCCATCGAAACGAACATGGATATCGCACAGTTCACACGAACCCCTCGCTATAAGGAAGCGGCGCGCGCGATCGCCACCGACAATCTATTCGTGCGCGAACTCCCGACGACCGACCCGTCGTACTACTCGCACCAACTCGCCGGCGAGGGCTATCCGTTCGATAACCTGCAGGTGACGGCCGTCAGGCCCGGCACGCCGCTCTATGTGATCGGCCGCAGCGCGGATCGCGCCTGGGCTTACGTGCAGACACCCGATGTGCAGGGATGGGTGCAGGCGCCGGGTGTCGCGAGCGTCGACGAAGCCTTCGTCTCGCGATGGCGTGCGACCGCGCGCGCGGCATGGGGTGCGGTCATCGCCGCGTCGGTCCCGGTCAGCGACGACACCGGCGCGTTCCGCTTTTACGCCCCCGCCGGCACCGTGCTGCCCTTGGCGACGCCGAGCTTACCGGGTGCCGACGCGCCCCGAACCGGCGCTTATCCGGTATGGGTCCCCGTGCGCGACATCGACGGCCATGCCGTCATCCATCGCGCCACGCTGCGCGCTTCCGAGATCGCGCCGATGCCGTTCGCCGCGACGCCGAGACATTTGGCGCTGCTGATGAAAGCGCTGATCGGGCGCCCGTACGGTTGGGGCAACTTGGGGCTTTATAACGATTGTTCGTCCGAACTGCAGAGCATCTTTGCTGCGTTCGGCGTATGGTTGCCGCGTCACTCATCGACCCAGATGGGCGCGGGCCGCATGACCGATCTATCCGGCGCCACGCCCGCCGAGCGCATCGCATACCTCGTCGAGCATGGCGCGCCGATGCGCACACTCGTCTATATCGGCGGCCACGTCATGCTCTACCTGGGCAATACGGTTCGGGACGGCCAGACCGTCCCGCTCGTCTATCAGGACATCTGGGGCCTGCGGCCGGCCGATAACAGCCGGCGCGCCGTGATCGGCGGCTCGGTGATTTTTCCGCTTTTATTGAGCATTCCGGAAGACCCCCTTTTGCAATCGCTTGCCGCCACCCCGGTGTTCCAAATCAGCATCCTCGGCGAGCCGAAAGGCGCGACACCCGCCCCGGACGAGGACAACGCGGCGGGCTGACGGGCCCGCCCCCGCCCCTATTGGGGCAACGTCTCGCCGCGCGTCTCCGGTGCGAAGGGAATGATGAAAAGGCCGACGACGAACGCAATCGCCGTCAACGCGACGGGCACGCCCAGCGTATGTGTCTGCACGACGGCGGCGCCGAGCAGAAAATTGACCCCGGCGCCGACGAAACGGCCGAACGAAGTACAAAAGGCGAACGCCGTTGCCCGGACGCGCGTTTCGAACTGCTCGGGCAACCACAGGCTGAACAGCGCGAAATTTCCGCCAAAAAAGCCCAGCGCGAAAAGCCATGCAATGAACGGCGCAAGGCCGTTCGGCAAGTAGAAGGCCCAGCCGAAGCTTCCGACGATCGAAACCGCCATGCCGGCAAAGTAGAAGGCGAGCGTCTTTTTGCGGCCGATGCGCTCGGCGAGCGGCGGCAACGCGAGGCAGCCGAGAATCGTGCCGATCGACAGCAGACCCGTTGCGAGCGATGCCGTCTTCATCGCATCGGCCTTGCCCATCCCGGCCTTCACGGCGAGCTGGATGACGGCCGACGGCTCATAAACGGCGCCGGCCCAGAGCCCGACGATGGCAATGGTCAGCAATGCGCACGCTACCCAGGTTCGGCGCCGATAGCCGGCGCCCAGAATCTCACGCAGCGGGTGCGAATGCACGACGCGCGCTTCGACCTTCTGCCACTTCTCCGGCTCTTTCACGCGCAGCAGAATGAGGATGGCGACGACGACGGGGACGGCGCCCGTCAAAAACATCGCGCGCCAGCCGAAATGCACGCCAATGGTGTAGTTGAGTGCGGCCGCGAGGAAAAAGCCCGCGTAGTATCCGGTCTGCAGGTAGCCCGCGCCCATCTTGCGGCGGTCCTCCGGCCATGCTTCGGCGACGTACGTGCCCGCTAGCGCCCATTCGCCGCCGATCCCGACCCCCGCCAGGAATCGAAAGAAGCCCAGTTGCCAGACATCGTGGGCGGTGGCGGAAAGACCCGTGAAAATTGCGAACGTGAAGATCGTCCCGGCCAGCACCTTGGTACGCCCGAAGCGGTCGGCGAGCGGCCCCCAGATGAAGGACAACCCCCAGCCCACGAGGAACAGAGCAAAAAGAATCGAGCCCGCGAGCCCGATGTTGGCCGGCGTTGCCGCGTAGCCGGAACGCGGCAGCAATTCCGTCAGCGCGGGCGTCAGCACCAACGCATAGATGAACGAATCCATCCCGTCCAACGTCCATCCGGCCCACGCGCCCCAGAAGCCCGCAATCTGCGAACGATTGAGCGGCGTGCGACGTCGCGCGGCGCGCGCGCTATCGGTTATCGAATTCATCAGACTCCTCCTAAGGTACCGTTCGACGGTTCAGCCCCGCGGAACTCCCCCGTGCATGCCGCCCAGGGTTTGTCCCATTTCTATATCGAATATTTTGTATATAATATCGACCATGATGAACGAAGCAACGGATCGTTTACCCTTGGGCACCGGCGACGCGCTGCCGCGGGGCACCCTGTCTATCGCGCCACGCACGAGTGCGGCGAAAATGGTGGCCGACGCGTTGCGCGCGGCCATCGTCGACGGCACGCTCGCACCCGGTGCGCCGCTCCGGCAAGACGCGCTCGCGCGTCATTTCTCCGTCAGCGCGATTCCGGTTCGCGAGGCGCTGCGCCAGCTCGAAACCGAGGGCTGGGCAAAAGTCGAAATGAACAAGGGCGCGACGGTGGCTCCGTTGAGCGCGGACGAAGCACGCGAGATCTACGAGATCCGGGCCTCGCTGGAAAGCCTCGCCATCGCGTGCGCGATTCCGGCGCACACCGACGCGACACTGCACGACGCTCAAGCGCTGTGCGAGGCGGCACGCCTGGAGCCCGATCCCGCGCTTTACGTCGCGCGCAACGAAGCGTTTCATATGAGCCTCTATGCGCCGTCACGGCGCCCGCAGCTCATCGAACTGATCACCACGCTGCATCGCCGCGGCGAGCGCTACCTGCGCGTGAAGTTCGGCCTGCCCGACCACAAAGGCGTGTCCGATCGCGAGCATGAGGCGTTGATGCGGGCGATTCGCAAGCGCGACATCCCCACGGCGCAGAAACTGCTGAGCGCGCATTTGCTTGGTACCGGAGAATTGCTCTACAGCCTGCTGAGCGAAAGCGGGAACGAGAACATGAACGCATCCGGCGTCGCGGCAACGAATGCCGACGCGGCACGTAAGCGCCGCGCGGCAGCGCCAAAATTACTGAAAGACTGATCGCCGTGCGCTCCCTCACCGAGCCACCCATTTCGAGCCAACCCGAGCCGACTTGCCGATGAATTCCGTTGCCGACACGACCGCCAAACGCTCATGGACCACCTTGCGGGACGAAAAAGCGCGGCGCATGGCCGTCGTCTCGCCGTGGCTCGCCGATGGGGTGCTACCTCGCGAGCGCATCGTCGATGCACTCGAAGCGCTGATTCGCCCCGGCGACCGCGTGGCCCTCGAAGGGGACAACCAGAAGCAGGCGGACTTTCTCTCGCGCTCGTTCGCGCAAGTGGATCCGGCGACGGTCAGCGGGGTGCACCTGCTCATTTCGAGCATCAGCCGCCCCGAGCATCTGACGCTGTTCGAGCGCGGCATCGCGCACAAGGTCGACTTCTCGTTCGCAGGGCCGCAGAGCCTGCGCGTCGCGCAACTGCTCGAAGACGGTCAGCTCGAAATCGGCGCCATCAATACTTATGTCGAGCTCTACGCGCGCATGTTCGTCGATTTGACGCCGCATGTAGCGCTGCTGTGCGCCGAAAAGGCCGACCGTCACGGCAACCTCTATACGGGACCGAACACCGAGGACACGCCGACGATTGCCGAAGCGGCCGCATTCCGGCACGGCATCGTGATCGTTCAGGTCAACGAAATAGTCGACGTCTTGCCGCGCGTCGACATTCCCGGATCGTGGGTCGATGTCGTAGTCGTCGCGGACCGGCCGTTTGCCGTCGAACCGCTTTTCACGCGCGATCCGCGTCATATCGGCGATCTGCAGGTGCTCACCGCGATGATGACGATACGCGGCATCTACGAAGCCTACGGCGTCACGTCGTTGAATCATGGCATCGGGTTCGACACGGCCGCGATCGAATTGATCTTGCCGACCTATGGCGCCGAGCTGGGCCTGAAGGGCAAGATCTGCCGCAACTGGACGCTGAACCCCCATCCCACGTTGATACCGGCGATCGAATCGGGCTGGGTCGAGAGCATTCATTGCTTCGGCAGCGAAGTCGGCATGGAAGCCTATATCGCCGCGCGGCCCGACGTATTCTTCACCGGCAGCGACGGCAGCTTGCGCTCGAACCGCGTGCTGTGCCAACTGGCGGGGCAATACGGCGTCGATCTTTTCATCGGCTCGACGCTGCAGATCGACGCCGATGCCAATTCGTCGACGGTCACGCGCGGGCGGCTGGCGGGGTTCGGCGGCGCGCCGAACATGGGCCACGATCCGCGCGGGCGCCGTCATGCGACGGAGCCGTGGCTCAAGCTCCTGACGGCGCAGGCGCCAGCGGCGGGCGCCGAACGTGCGGAGATCGCGCGTGGCCACAAGCTCGTCGTCCAGCTGGCCGAGACGTACAAAAAAGGCGGGGAGCCGACTTTCGTCGACGAACTCGACGCGGTGGCCGTGGGGGCCAAGAGCGGCATGGCGATCGCGCCCGTCATGATTTACGGTGACGACGTCAGCCACGTGGTCACGGAGGAAGGCATCGCCTATCTGCACAAGGCCCAAGGTATCGAGGAGCGGCGCGCCGCGCTCGCGGCCGTAGCCGGCGTGACGCCGATCGGCCTGCGCGCGAAGCCCGAGCGCACGGCCGAGTTGCGGCGGCGCGGTATCGTCGCCTATCCGGAAGACCTCGGCATCCGTCGCGCGCAAGCGAAACGCTCGCTGCTCGCGGCACGCAGCATCGACGATCTCGTGGCATGGTCGGGCGGTCTGTATGCGCCCCCTGCCCGTTTCAGGAGCTGGTAACCCGTGTCCCCCGCCCCGATGCGCGTCCCGGCGCACACCGCCCGCGAGCTTCGCGACAGCGCGTCCGATCCGGCGTCGCTGCTCGCCGCGTTGGCGGTGCAGGCGCTGATCGAGGAAGCGCAGTTGACGCCGAAACCCGCGCTCGTCGACCGGCGCGGCAGCGGCGCTCATCGCGATCTCGATCTCGCGCGCATGTTGCGCTCGGCGCACGCGCTCGAACCCACGTTCGCCGCACTGGCGCGCGCGGCCCGAGGGCAGCGGCCGTCCGCCGCGCTGCGCAGCGAGCTCGCCGCACTCGGCCGCGCGGGCGAAATAGCGATGATGGCGGCCACCAACGGCAGCAATGCACATCGCGGTGCAATCTGGATCATCGGGCTGCTCGTTGCTGGCGCAACGATCGCGCACGACACCGAACGCGCCTGGCAGCCTCGCAGCATCTGCGCCTACGGTGCGCGAATCGCCTGCTTCCCCGATTACGCGGCGCCGCTGCTGCCGGCCGACAGCAACGGTGCACGCGTTCGCCAACGGTATGGCGTGGGCGGCGCGCGCCGCGAGGCACAAGACGGCTTTCCGCACGTCATCGAGCATGGACTGCCCGCGCTCGAGGCGGCGCGGCGACGCGGTCACGGCGAAAACGCCGCGCGCATCGACACCCTGCTCGCCATCATGGTCTCGCTCGACGACACCTGTCTGCTGCATCGCGCAGGCCCGCCGGCACTCGAGGCCGCTCAACGCGGCGCACGCGAAGTGCTCGCCTGCGGCGGCAGCGCGAGCCTGGCGGGCCGGGCGGCGCTTTACCGGCTGGACCGCCGCCTCGTCGCGATGAACGCATCGCCGGGCGGTGCGGCCGATCTTCTCGCAGCCACCCTCTTCATCGACAAGCTGGTGCGGTACGGCACCGGCAGGAGCCCAGACGAATGGAGCATTTAACGTTCGAGTATCCCGCGCAACAGGTCGTGACATCGCGCGCGCATGTTGGCGTGGTCGGTTCGGGCGATCTCGAAGTGCTGTTGTGGCCGAACGACGCAATGCGCACGCAGGTCGCCGTTCAAACGAGCGTCGACGGTTACGGCCATATCTGGAAGAGCGTGCTCGATCGCTTCTTCTCGCGCTTCGACGGCGCCGTGCGCGTCGAAATCAACGATTTCGGCGCGACGCCGGGTGTCGTTTCGCTGCGCCTGGCCGAAGCGGTAGAGGCCGTGCAAGCGGCGCGGGACGCTGGCGGCGCGGCTGCCCCGGGAGCCCCGCGATGACCGATCAGGCAATCACGGCCGCGCCCTTCATCGCGCGCGAGAGTTTCATCGAACTGAGTGCGCGCGAACGCGCCCGCGCCCTGCTCGATCCGGGCACATTCCGCGAACTCCTGGGACCGTTCGATCGGCTCACTTCCCCCTGGCTGCCGTTGCAAGGCATCGTCTGCCAGGCCGATGACGGCGTCGTCATCGCGCGCGGCACCATCGACGGCGCACCGGCCGTCGTGGCGGCGATCGAATCGGCGTTTCAGGGCGGCAGCATCGGGGAGGTGGCGGGCAGCAAGATCGCCGGGGCCCTCGAGCTGGCGCTGCGCGATTGCGAAAACGGGCGGCCCGTGCGCCCCGTCATCGTCTTCGAAACAGGCGGCGTGCGTCTGCAGGAAGCCAACCTCGGCTTGGCCGTCATCGCGGAGATCCAGTCGGCCATCGTCTCGTTGCGCCGCCACGTCCCCGTCGTCGGCGTGATCGCCGGCATGGTGGGGTGCTTCGGCGGCATGTCGCTCGCCGCCGCGCTCTGCACGCGGCTCGTCATGACGCGGCAGGGGCGCCTCGGCATGAATGGCCCGGAGGTCATCGAACAGGAAGCGGGCATCGACGAACTCGACGCCACCGATCGTCTGCGCATTTGGCAATTGATCGGCGGTGCCCAACGGGTCGCTTCGGGTTTTGCGGACATGCTCGTCGAGGACGACGCCAGCGCGATCGCAACGGCGGTGCACGTCGCCTTTTCGCAAGGCGTGGCCGGCCCGCATCGCAGCGAGGCGGTCCAGCGCTATCTGAACAGCCTCGCGCGCATCGATCCGGCAACGGTCGCACCCGAGGCGATGCGCGCCGTGTTCCGCCCCTGCGGCCAGCAAGACGCATGCGATGAGCCGGCTTGCGAGCAGCACGCCGCGCCGCAAGCGAATCGTGAGGAGTCCCAATGAACGAAGCCCCCCTGACCCGCGGCGAGCGCTGGATGCGGGCACTCGCGGGCGAGCCGGCGACACCGGCCCCCGTCTGGTGTGCCGATGCACCGCTTGGCGGCACGCGCACGCGCTTCATCGCCGTCGTGCCTGACGAACGGAACCGCTTCGTGCGCGCGCGCGAGAACGTGGTCGGACTGGAGCAGGGATGGCTGCTCGCACGCGCAGTGCGGCAGGCCATCGACGAAGATGCCGCGAGCGCACGGCCGCGTCCGATCGTCGCGATCGTCGACGTCAAGAGCCAAGCCTACGGCTATCGCGAGGAAATGCTCGGCATTCATCTCGCCTGCGCAGCAGCCGTGGATGCCTATGCCAGCGCGCGGCTCGCAGGGCATCGTGTCGTCGCGCTGATCGTGGGCCCGGCGATGTCGGGCGCGTTCCTCGCGCACGGGTATCAAGCGAACCGGATTCTCGCGCTCGACGCGCCCGGCACGATGGTCCACGCGATGGGCAAGGATGCGGCGGCGCGCGTCACGCGCCGCTCGGTCGAAGCGCTCGACGCGCTCGGCGAGACCGTCACGCCGATGTCGTACGCGTTATCGGCCTTCGCCAAACTCGGCCTGCTCGATCGTCTCGTCACGGATGTCGATGCGGATGCGCCCACCGCCGCACAGATCGAACGCGTGCGCGACGCGCTCGTGGAAGCCATCGCCGGCATAGACGGCAGCGAGCGCGACCTGTCCCGCCGGCTCGACAACGAAGCGGCCCGATCGACGCGCGCGGCTTCCATCGAGGTACGACGACGGCTCGCAGCGCAATGGGACGCGGCCTGAGCGCGGGAGCGGCATTCACGATGGCACGCCCTCACGACCTGCTGAAACTGAATCGCTCACCGCTGGCGAGCGACGCGCCCGCTTGGGCGCACGCGGCGCTGAGCCGCATACCTTTTGCCGTGGTGCGCCGGGCGGTCTACGCCAACGCCGCGATTCCCATCGGCATCCGCGGCGACGTGCGCACGCAACGCTATGCGGCTTACGCGAGGCGTGAGGACATCGAAGCAATCGTCGGCCCGGAGCAGTTGTTGGCCGCCGCCCCGTCCGCCGACCGCCGCGGCCTCGGCGCGTTCGTCGCACTCGCCGGGCTGCGCGCTGTGCGCCGCCTCGCGCGCTATCAGTGGGGGCCGACGGGCAGCGCGGGTTTCGAGCTCGCCACGCGCCTACCGACCGTCAGCGCATCGAGCGACCTCGATTTACTCGTGCGCGCACCGGACGAAGTGGCGCCGGGCGAGGCGGCCGCCCTCCTCGCGGACATCCAGGCGGCAGGGGCCATGGCCGGCGCACGGATCGACGTTCAACTCGAAACGCCGGCGGGCGCCATCGCGCTTTCGGAGTGGGCCGCGGCCAAGCCGCGCACGATGCTCAGGACTCCGAACGGCCCGTGCCTGGTCGACAATCCCTGGTCGGCACAGCCGGTCGACCCATCGCCCGTGCAAGGCGCATGATGCTCGCCTGTCTTTTTCCGGGCCAGGGCGCGCAAAGCCCCGGCTTCCTCCACCGGCTGCCCGAACATCGGGTCATCCGGGAGACCGTCGATCAGGCATCGGCGGCGCTTTCGATCGATGTCCTCTCGCTCGATACGTCAGATGCGCTGCGCTCGAGCGTGGCGGTGCAGATCGGCCTCGTCGTGGCCGGTGTGGCATCGGCGCGCCGTCTCGCCGATGAGGGGTTCGACATCGCAATGTGCGCCGGCTTGTCCGTCGGCGCCTACGCGGCGGCGGTGACCTGCGGCGCGCTCGGGTTCGAAGACGCGCTCGCGCTCGTGAAGCGGCGCGCCGAACTGATGGAAGCCGCCTACCCGGGCGGCTACGGCCTTGCCGCCATCGATGGGCTGACCGAGCACGAAGTCGAGGCACTGGCCGATCAGGTGGCACGGGAACATGCAGTGCGCGTCTACGTCGGCAACGTCAACGCTCCCCGGCAGATCGTCGTCGCGGGCTCCGATGAAGCACTCGAAGCGTTCAATGCGCGTGCGCTCGAAGCGGGTGCGCATCGTGCCAAGCGACTCGCGGTCAGCGTCCCGTCGCATTGCGAGCTGCTTGCGGCTCAATCGGACGAATTGTCGTCGTATGCGGCCCAGATTCCGTTTCATGCGCCTCGCGCGCTCTACATCGGCAATCGTCGGGCGCGGCCGCTGCGCGCCCCGGACGCGATCCGCGAAGATCTGGCTACCAATATGCGCTATACCGTGCGCTGGTTCGACGCCCTGACATCGATCGTCGAACTGGGGGCATCGGTGCTCGTCGAAGCGCCCCCGGGCCAGGTGTTGACATCCATCGCACAGATCGCCTTTCCGGAGGTCCCCGCGCTTTCGGCGTGCGCGATGCCCGACGAGCGGCTCATTCCGGTGTTGCGCAAACGCATCACTCAAGAAACCAGATAGACGCATCGGCGATGCGCATTCTCGAGTGTGCGAAAATGCGCGGCCCTACGCGTTTGGATCGAACGGACCGCTTGACGCAATAGCGCATATATCCATATCGTAGGGTCAATCCGATCGAATCTCAGCGAAGTCCGAGAATGCACCCGAATGGTGGAGACACATGGCGGTAAAACGATGCGCGCGCGAATCAGACGAATAAGAAGCGTCTTTTCGCGCTGGGGCGGGCCGAGCGGGGTTGTACTCGGCGCAATCGTCATCGCCGCGATCATGGTTGCACTGTCCGTGGTCTCGCTCTATCAGGGGCGGCTCAGCGCATTCGAGCGCGCCGAAGATATTTCTAAAAGCCTCGCGCTGATTGCCGAGCGAGACATTACGCGCAATTTCGAGATTTACGCGCTCTCGCTGCAAGCCGTCGTCGACGGTGTAAGCAGTCCGGTGACGATGGCATTGCCGCCGCAGGTGCGCCAGGACGTGCTTTTCGATCGCGCGACGACGGCCCAATACCTCGGGTCGGTGCTGGTGCTCGACGAGAAAGGTAATATCGTCCTCGATGCGGTCGGTCCCGTGCCCCGGCATGGCAATTTTTACCACCGTGAGTATTTTCAGGTCCACCGGGATCGCCCGGATGCCGGTCTTTACATCAGCGACCCGTTCCAGTCCCAGTTGCGAGCCGGCTCGCCGAGCATTGCGTTGAGCCGCAGGATTTCGCGCCCCGATGGCTCGTTCGCCGGCATCGCGCTCATGGCGATCAATCTCGAGTACTTTCACGACCTGTTCGCCGGGCTGGCTCTCGGGCCGCACGGCTCGATGTCGCTGATCGGCGAAGACGGCGTCATGGTGATGCGCCAACCGTTCGATCCGAAGATCATCGGTCGCAATATCCGGTCTGCCAGCACGTTTCGCCGCTTCATGTCGGCGCCCGAGGGCACCTTTACGGACACCGCTTCGATCGACGGCGTGCGCCGGCTCTACTACTTCAAGCACCTGAAAGGGTTGCCGCTCATCATCATGACGGCCCAGGGTGAGGACGATATCTATGCGAGCTGGCAGCATCGGGCGCTGCCGGTCCTCGGACTGATGGTGGTGCTCGCGCTCGCGTTCGTCGCACTCGCCATCATGCTGAGCGTCCAACTGCGGCGGCGCCTGCTCGCCGAATCCGAATTGCAGCTGCTCGCCCGCGTGGACGGCCTGACCGGGTTGAACAACCGCCTCATGCTCGGTGAAATCCTCGAGCAAGAATGGCGTGAGACGCGCCGCGCACGGCGCGCCCTTTCGCTGCTCTTCGTCGATATCGATCACTTCAAAGCCTACAACGATACCTACGGGCATCAGGCCGGCGACAATGCGCTGCTCGAGGTCGCGCGCTGCATCAGCGCGAACATCCGTTTGCCGAACGACAGTGCAGCACGCTACGGCGGCGAGGAGTTCCTGATCGTGCTGCCCGACACGCCGGCAAACGAGGCGGCTCAAATCGCCGAGCGGATTCGCAACGCAATTGCGAACCTCGACATCGTCCATGCGAGTAGCGAGTTCGGCCGCGTGACGGCGAGCATCGGTTTTGCGACCTGGGACCCGGAACGGGATGCCGACGAGCAAACCGATGCGGCCAAAGTGATCAAGGCCGCCGACGAGGCGCTCTATCACGCGAAGGCCGCAGGCCGCAACAAGGTGCTGCCGGGCGAGGCCGCCACGGCGAACTGAGAGGCGCGCAGCCGCAGCGTTTTTGATTTCGGGAAGCGGCCAGCGCGGCTTCCCGAACCGCTGCACGCTGGCGTGCTATGCGATCTCGAACTCGATTTTCCCGAACCCTTCGATCGTGCCGTGCACGCGAGCGGGCTCTTTCGCCATATAAAGCGGCGTGTACGAGCCCGTTGTCAGCACGGTACGCGCGGGAATCGAATGACCGTTTCGCAGCGTCTGCGCGACGAGCCATGCGACGAGGCGGCGCGGATCGCCCGCGGGATGCTTCGCGCGGCCGCTGAAAATCTCGTGCTCCCCGCAGCGAAACGAGACCTGCGGCGAAGCGAAATCGAAATTCTTGTCGTAGGGCCGCGAATCCCCGATCACGAGCGCACCGTTGTTCTGCAAATCCGCCAATTGCAGCAGCGGATCGATCTTGGGCCACCCCTCATAGCGGCTATCGACCACCTCGACGACCACCGACATCGTATCGATCGCGTCCAGCGTGTCTTCGGCCCGCTCGGCGAACGTCCGGTCGATATCCTCGGCAAAGCTGAACGCGATCTCGAGTTCGAGCCCGAGCCGCGTGTAGTCGGCCAGGCGCACGCCCTTCGCCGCGCCGAAAACGCGGCGCGCCGGCAATGGCGCATAGGACGGCTCGGCGGTGGGCGAGGCCGCTCCGATCTTGTAACCGGCGCATCCGCCCAACTCGGCGAGCACCGATTGCTGGACGACGTAGGCTTCCTCGGCATCCGCGGGCGTCAACGCAGCGATCGATCCCGCATCGATCAACCGATGCGTGCGGTGCGCCTCGATCAGTTGAGCGGCAAGCGTTTGTGTCGGGGTCATGATTCGCGTCTCCTCAATTCGAATGGCCTGCGATGGCATCGGACCAGCGTCTCGTCAGCGCGCTCGCAAACAACGGGCCACCCGCCCCGAACTGCGTCGGAGGATCAGAACTTATGGCGAAGGCCGACACGGCCGACCACCTGCCGGGAACTGCCCGACAAGTCGGCCGCACCCGGCACGTAGGCATTATCGAGGCTCGAGCCGGTCGCGTCGCCCCCGACTTTTTGGAACGCGCCCTGGATGTAGACATCGGTCCGGCTGGAAAGGTTGTAATCGGCCATCAAACCGAACGAATGAATCTTCGGCCTTGCGCTGCCGAGCGCCGTGTTGTACGTCTCCAGCGTGTAAACATATTGCGCGCCGACATAGAGCGTCGGCGTGAGCTGATACTTGCCGTTGATCTCGAAGTTCTGGAACCGGATCGAGGTCACGGCCGCACCGGCCAGCGGCCCGGTGACCGGCGCCAGCGTCTCGCCCGTCGTCATCTGATTGAGATAGCCATTGGCAGTCGGATCGCGCACGTCCGCATTCGTATAGGCGAAGCCCGCGGTCGCCGGGCCAAATGTATAGTTGACGCCCGCGCCGAAAATACGCAGCCGGCTTGCTACGAAATTGGTATCGCCGCCATTGCCGATCGCGCCCGTTGCATTGGCGGACGGATTGTTCGCCTGCAAGTAAGCCGCGGCAAAGAGCAATCCGGCATTCGCGTATTGCCCGCCAATGCTGTATTGGCGATTATTGGCGAAGTTCGTACTATTGCTGAAGCTATAAGTACCGCCGAATTGCGCGCCCGCGAAATCAGGGCTCAAATACTTGACGGTATTGTTGACGCGGAAGGTGTTGTCGGTGTTGTCGTTATCGAAAGGATGCGAGAACAGCAGACCGCCCCAACTGCCGTTGGCCGTCGTCGGCGCGAGGAAGTCCACCACCGAGTCGTATTGGCGGCCTACCGTCAGCGTGCCGTATGAATCGCTGGCCAGCCCCACATAAGCCTGCCGGCCGAACATCAGGCCGCCCTGGCCCAGACGTCCATTGCTCAGATTGAAACCGTTTTCGAGCTGAAACACCGCTTTGAGACCGTTACCCAGCGACTCGGTGCCCTTGAGCCCCCATCGGCTGCCCTGCACAAACCCGCTTTGCAACTCGTAGTCGTGATGACCGAGCACGTTGTTCGTGAAGTCGAAGCCTTCGTCGATCAGACCGTAAAGCGTCACGCTGTTCTGCGCGACCGCAGGCCCGGCGAATGCCGTCAGCACCGCCAGCGCCACGATATGCTTTTTCATGAAGCCTCCCAACCGTCCGCTTGGGTCATTTTTGTTGCGCTTTTGTTGTTTGGCCGGCCTGACGCCGTCAGTCATTCATGGAGCGATGGTGGCATGACTGATCCGTTGCGTCTATCGGGAGACGAGCCCCGCGCACGGAGTCGTTGCCCAATCGCCACTCGCCCATCAAACGACCGTTTGACACGACGCTGGGCCCGCGGTAAACGCGGGCCTCAATCCCGATCGCAAAAAATGGCGGTGATGAACGGCGCGACGTGGTGCACGATCGCATTGCTGTGCGCCGCGTCGACCGAGGCCTTGACCTTGGGCGTCGAGCCCCATACCACGGCGCCGTACGCGGAACGCGAAAGACGCGTGCCGCTGCCCTTGCGAAAAATCGGATCGCCCTCCTCGTAGCCGACTATCGCGAACACCGGGTAGCCGAACGCGCGCAAGTCCACCCCTTTGACGAGGTTGAAAGCGTTGATGGAATTCGATTCCACGCGCGTCGGCTCGCCGTCGATCTGTCCGGCGTCGATCAGGCTGTGGATAAACGTATGGGCGGACACATTGCAATGGAGCGCGTCGTCGAGCGGCGCGCATGCGCCCGCCTGGGGCAGCGCAGCGGCAATAGCGACGGCGGTGGCAGTGACGAGGTACTTGTTCATGCAAGTGGATGGAGTCGATCGAACCGTCCGGCGAAACGCGCGACGAGGCGGATTGCGCAGATGGACAACGAGCGATCCGCCGTTCCCGGCAACGCGACGAAGCCGACATTGACGCACTCGAAGGCGCCTGAAGGCACGCACTTTACCGTTTTTATCGATCTCTCGCTGCAACAGTCCGTAATCGCGCGATGCAAGGATGAACGCACTAAAAGTGAAAACCGTATATATTTGCACGGATGGATAATTGCGCCGATACGAACGCTCAAGCCGCCCCGCAAGTCCCGCCGCCGCGTACCTGGGACGCTCGACTCGCACGCTGGCTCGTCACGCCGCTCAAGGACACGCGCATCGTGCCCAATCACCTCACGACGCTGCGGCTCCTCACGGGCCTGGCCGGGGCGGCCGGTCTCGCCATGGGCGATTTTGCGTGGACCAACGCGGGCGCGTTGCTGATCGTGCTGTCCAATTTCATCGATCACACCGACGGCGAGCTCGCGCGCATCAGCGGCAAGTCGAGCCGGTTCGGGCATCTCTACGATCTCGCGAGCGATGCGCTCGTCACCGTCGCGCTGTTCGTGTCGATGGGCGTCGGGATCGCGAAACCGGGCGAATCGGCATTCGCGTTGCCCATTGCGCTGGGGGCGATCGCGGGCGTTGCCGTCGCGCTGATTTTCTATCTGCGCATGCGCATCGAATCGATCGCCGGCAAGGCGGGGACGCGCCAGGCATTCGCCGTCGGCTTCGAGACCGAAGACGTGCTGTACCTGCTGCCGCTCGTCACGCTCGCGCATGGGATCGAACCGTTCATCGATGCGGCCGCGATCGGCGCGCCGCTCTTCGCCGTCTGGGTCACGTTCGATTATTGGCGAGTCGTGCGGCGGGGGCGCCCTGCGCGGCAAGCGGCCGAGCTGCGGATGTCGCGATGAGCGGGCCCGCCTCCGAAGATAACGCGCTGGCCACGCGCGAAGCGCCCGCGATGCCGCAAAATCACGCCGATGCCGGCTCGCTCGATCGGCAGTTGGCCGCGCGACTCGATCGGCTTGCTCCCGCTGGATTGCAGCGCGAGTTCGCGCGACAGGGCGCATTCCTCTATCTCGAGGATTTCTTGCCGGCCGAGGTGACCGCAAGACTGGCCGCTCTCGCACACGCGCTGTTGCCGGCCGTCAATCGCAACTATCTGCCCGGACACAAGCAAGGCGGCAGCGTCAGCCGTCATACGATCGACCGGCTCGCGCCGTTCATCGCCGAGCTCTACCGCTCGCGCGAACTGATGGCATGGCTCGAATCGATCACCGGCGCCCGCCTGCTGCCATCGCCCGGGGACGACCCCCACGCTTACGCCCTCTATTACTACACGCGCGCCGGCGATCACATCGGTTGGCACTACGACACCTCCTACTACGAAGGCACGCGCTATACGGTGTTGCTCGGCGTCGTCGACGATTCGTCGTGCCGGCTCGACTACGAGCTGCATACTCGCACGCCGAACGTCTCACCCGTCGCCGGCTCGATTCAATATCCCCCAGGAGCGCTCGTCCTGTTCGACGGCGACAAGCTGCGACACCGGATCACGCCCGCGGGTGCCAACGAGATGCGTGTTTCGCTCACGTTCGAATACGTCACCGATGCGCGCATGCGCCCCTGGCGGCGCTTCATTTCGAACATGAAAGACGCCGTTGCCTACTTCGGCTTTCGGCAGGTGTTCAGCAAGCCATCGCTGCGCGCGAGCGCGGGCGGCGGACCGGGGGACTCCGCATGACCCGGGCGGCCTTGGCGTTGCTCTCGCTGGGCACCGCTGTCTTCGTTGCGCTCATTGCATGGCAGGGATTCGGCGCGGTGGCCGGTACGCTCGCCGCGGCCGGATGGGGGCTCGCGCTCGTCGCGCTCTTTCATTTGCTGCCGCTCGTCATCGATGCGGGTGCGATTCGCGTGCTCGCGACGCGGCATACGACATTGACCGATACGGTTTTCGCGCGCTGGGCCGGCGAATCGGTCAACAGCTTGTTGCCGGCCGGCCAGCTGGGCGGCCCGGTGCTGATGGCCCGTCATCTGGCGCAACGCGGCATGCCGATGCCGAGCGCCGCCGCGGCCGTCACGGTCAGCACCACGATGCAGGCCGTCGCGCAAATCGTCTTCGCCTGCCTCGGACTCGCCGCGTTCGCGGCCGTCGCGGCGGTTCCGGCCCGCTTGGCCACACCGGGCGTGCGCATGGCGATGCTGATCGCGGGCGTTGCGCTCGGCGTCTGCGTCGCGGCATTTTTCATCGCCCAGCAGCGCGGCGTATTCGGCCGCCTCGTGCGTGCGGCGTCGAAGGTGTTCGGCAAGCGCGATGGCGGCGCGCTCGCCGCGCGGGCCGATACCATCGACGAACACGTACGCGCGCTCTACCTTCGCCGGGGCCGCGTGGCGGCCACGTTTGCCTTCAGCCTGGCCGGCTGGGTCGTCGGCACGGGCGAAGTCTGGCTTGCGCTGCGCTTTCTCGGTCATCCGGTCGGCTGGCTCGATGCGTTGCTGCTCGAAAGCGTGGGGCAGGCCATCCGAGGCGCCGCATTTGCTATTCCGGGTTCGCTCGGCGCACAGGAAGGCGGCTACCTGCTGCTCGCACCGCTCGTGGGGCTGCCGCCCGAAACCGCGCTGGCGCTCTCGCTGGCCAAACGGGCGCGCGAGCTCGCGCTGGGCTTGCCCGGCCTCGTTTATCTGCATTGGAGCGAACGCAGATGGCGGCAACGCCGCGCAGCCGCAACGGGGCCGGTCGATGACGACGGGCCGCGGCCCCGGGCATCGATTTTATAGCTTCGACTTCACGAGCCGGTCACTTCAGCCGGCCCCTTGCAAGGAGACAATCGCTATGCGAGCGATCATTCTCGCCGCCGGGCTCGGCCTGCGTCTGCAGATGCCGGCCGGCGAGCAGCATCCGAAATGCCTGCTGCGCTTTCAGGGCATCACGTTGCTCGAGCGCCACCTGCGTGCACTGCGCGGCGCGGGCGTCACCGAAGTGGTCCTTGCGCTCGGTTTCGAGCCGCAACAGGTGCGCGCCGAACTGGCGCGCATCGAGTGGCAGCCGGCGCCCGAAATCGTGCTCAACCCGCGCTACGAGCTCGGCAGCGTCCTGACCGTTCACACCGTTGCGAATGCGCTCACGCGCGGCGGCGACGTCTTGCTGATGGATGCCGATGTCCTCTACGACGAAGCGATCCTGCGGGCCCTGACGGCCGGTGCCAGCGCGAACCGCTTGCTGCTCGACCGCGACTTCGAGGCGGGAGACGAGCCGGTCAAACTCTGTCTCAAGAACGGCGTGCCCATCGAGCTTCGCAAGCAGCTCGCGGTAGGGCTCGACTACGACACGATCGGCGAATCGGTAGGCTTTTTTCGCTTTCGCGAAGACACGGCGCGGCGACTCGCGCAGATCGTCGCGCAATACGTCGACGACGGCCGAAGCAACATGCCGCACGAGGAAGCCGTACGCGATCTGCTGCTCGAAAGCGGCAACCGTTTCGAGGTGGCCGATGTCACCGGCATGCCTTGGGTCGAAATCGACTTTCCCAACGATGTGAAGCGGGCCGAGCAGGAAGTGCTGCCGCGCCTCGCACCGATTGCAGGAGCCATTCAATGAATGCACGCGAACCGATGAACTCCGCCCCGGCACGCTCCCGTTTTGCGCGGCTGCGCGAGATGATCGCGAGCCAGGAGCTCGAATTCATCATGGAGGCACATAACGGCTTGTCCGCGCGCATCGTGCGCGAGGCTGGCTTCAAAGGCATCTGGGCCTCGGGCCTCGCCATTTCCGCGCAGTTCGGCGTGCGCGACAACAACGAAGCCAGTTGGACGCAGGTGGTCGACACACTCGAGTTCATGGCCGATGCGAGCGATCTGCCGATCCTGCTCGACGGCGATACCGGCTATGGCAACTTCAACAACGTGCGCCGGCTGGTGCGCAAGCTCGAGCAGCGCGGCATTGCGGGCGTGTGCATCGAAGACAAGCAGTTTCCGAAGACGAACAGCTTCATCGGCGGCGAGCGCCAGCCGCTGGCCGATATCGACGAATTCTGCGGCAAGATCAAGGCCGGCAAGGATTCGCAGTGCGAAGCGGATTTCTCGATCGTCGCGCGCGTCGAAGCGCTCATCGCCGGGTGGGGCATGGACGAGGCGCTCAAGCGTGCCGAAGCTTATCGCGCCGCCGGTGCCGATGCGATCCTCATCCACAGCAAACTGTCGCGTCCCGACGAAATCCTGACCTTCGCGCGCGAATGGGCGGGCCGTGCGCCGCTCGTCATCGTGCCGACCAAGTACTACAGCACGCCTACCGAGGTGTTCCGCAAGGCCGGCATCAGCCTCGTCATCTGGGCCAATCATTTGATCCGTGCCGCCGCGTCGTCGATGCAGGCGGTAGCAAGAGAGATTCGCGACAGCGAAACGCTCGTGAACGTGGAAGAACGCATCGCGACCGTCGACGAGATCTTCCGCCTGCAAGACGCCGACGAATACTCGAGCGCCGAGCGCCTTTATCTGTCCAGCACACGGCGCGCCGGCGGCGCCGTGGTGCTGGCCGCCAGCCGCGGCCGCGGGCTGGAAGCCGTCACGGAAGACCGACCGAAAGTCATGCTTCCCGTCGCAGGCAAACCGCTTTTGCGCTGGCTCGTCGACGCGTTCAAGCAGCAACGGGTCAACGAGATCACCGTGGTCGGAGGCTATCGCGCCGATGCGATCGAGCCGACCGGCATCCGGCTCGTCGTCAACGAGCAGCACGCTCAAACCGGCGAACTCGCATCGCTCGCCTGCGCACGCGATGCGCTCGCCGGCGACACCGTTATCTCGTACGGCGATCTGCTCTTTCGCCATTACATCCTGCGCGATCTCGTCGAAAGCGATGCGCCGTTCACGGTCGTCGTCGACTCGTCTCAGACGCAACCGTCGAACCGCAGTGTGCGCGATTTCGCGTACTGCTCGGCGGCCGACGACCGCGCACTGTTCGGACAGAAAACCTATCTCGAGCGCATCCGCTCCGGCTCGCATGCGGATGCCGCTGCCCATGGCCGATGGATCGGTCTGCTGGGCGTGCGGGGCGCCGGATGCGCCCGGCTGACGGCCATGCTGGACGAAATGCGGCAGCAGCCCGATTTCGACGCGCTCGATATGCCGGCGCTGATCAATGCGCTGATCGACGCGGGCGAGCGCATCGAAGTGCAGTACGTGCACGGGCATTGGTGCGGCGTCAACGATCTCGAAGATTTCCGCCGCGCCGGCGATTTCGCGCACTCACAAGCGCCGCTGGGCGCCGCGCGCAACGGCGGGGCCAACGGAGGCCCGCGGTGATCGAAGCGCAACAGTTCGTCGAGGCGGCGCGCCGGCATGGGTTCCACTGGTACGGGGGCGTGCCCTGTTCGTTTCTGACACCGTTCATCAACTATGTGCTGCAAGACCCCGGACTGCACTATGTCAGCGCGGCCAACGAAGGGGACGCCGTGGCGTTCGCGGCAGGCATCGCACTCGGCGCCCGCAACGGCGTGCGGGCCGTCACGATGATGCAGAACTCCGGGCTCGGCAATGCGGTGAGTCCGCTGACTTCGCTGACCTGGACGTTCCGGCTGCCGCAACTGCTGATCGTCACCTGGCGCGGAGAGCCCGGCGTGTCGGACGAGCCGCAGCACGCGTTGATGGGTCCGATCACGCCGAAACTGCTCGAGACGATGGAAATACCGTGGGAGCGCTTTCCTTGCGAAGTGCACGAGATCGAGCCCGCGCTCGGGCGCGCCGTCGCCCATATGAACGAGACGGGCCGCCCGTATGCTCTAGTGATGCAAAAAGGCAGCGTCGCGCCGTATCCGCTGAGCGGGCAGCCCGTCGCGCGTGCGACCCATTGCCAACCTCGCGCACAGTGGCGGGGGCTGCCGGTCGATTCGCTGCCTACGCGGCACGAGGCGTTACAGCGCGTCATCGAGCTCACGCCGCCCGATTCGACCGTCGTTCTCGCATCGACAGGTTTCTCGGGACGCGAACTCTACGCGATCGACGACCGCCCGAATCAGCTCTATATGGTAGGTTCGATGGGTTGCGTGACGTTGTTGGCGCTCGGCTTGTCGCTCGCGCGGCCCGATTTGCGCGTCGTCGCGCTCGACGGCGACGGAGCCGCGCTGATGCGCATGAGCGCATTCGCAACGCTCGGCGCTTACGGCCGGGGCAATCTGCTGCATCTGCTCGTCGATAACGGCGTGCACGATTCGACGGGCGGCCAGGCCACGGTCTCGCCGCACGTCTCCTTCGCCGCGATTGCCGCCGCCTGCGGTTACGCGTCGGCCATCGAGGGCGACGATGCGAGCGTGATCGATGCGCTCTTCGACGATGCCGGCCCGAGCTTGCCCGACGCGCCCCGCTTCGCGCGACTGACCGTGCGCCGCGGTACGCCCGAGGGACTACCGCGGCCCACCGTCTCCCCGGTCGACGTCAAGACGCGGCTCATGCGCCATCTCGGCGCCCCTACCGGAGTGTGATCGATGCTGCTGCTCAACCCTGGCCCCGTAACGTTGACGGAGCGCGTCCGCCAAAGCCTGCTCCGAACCGACCTGTGCCATCGCGAAAGCGAGTTCTACGACTTGCAGGACGAAGCGCGCGCGCGTTTGCTCGACGTCTACGGTCTTGACGCCGCGACATGGTCCGCCACCGTGCTGACCGGATCGGGCACGGCCGCCGTCGAAAGCATGGTTGCCTCGCTCGTACCGCGCGAGGGCAAGCTGCTCGTCGTGCAAAACGGCATCTACGGCGAGCGGATCGTCGATATCGCGCGGCAGTACGGCATTGCGCACGACGCACTCGTCCATGAGTGGACGGCCGCGCCCGATCTCGGCCGCATCGCGGCGCAGCTCGAGGCCGATCGCGCGATCACGCACGTTGCCGTGATCCATCACGAGACGACGAGCGGGCGCCTCAATGACATCGACGCAATCGGCCAGCTCTGCAACGAGCGAGGCGTGCGTCTGCTCGTCGACGCGGTGAGCAGCTTCGGCGCCGAGGCAATCGATTTCGCGAGCGGCGCGATTGCGGCGGTTGCGGCCGGCGCCAACAAGTGTCTCCACGGCGTGCCCGGAGCGGCATTCGTCATTGCCCGGCACGATGCGCTCGAACACGCGGTGAGCCGGACCTACTACCTCGATCTGAGCCGCCTGGCGCGCTTGCAAGCCGAGCGCAACACGCCGTTCACGCCGGCCGTGCACGCTTACTATGCGCTCGTCGAAGCGTTGCGCGAATTCCGCGACGAAGGCGGCTGGCAGGCGCGTCATGCGCGTTACGCGGCCCTCGCCGAGCAAGCCCGCGCCGGGCTGGCCGCGCTCGGAATCGAGGCCGTGCTGCCGCCCGAACGTTCGTCCGTCGTGCTGCGCGCCTATCGGCTGCCGCAAGGCGTGCCGTTCGAGCCGTTCCACGACGGGCTCAAGGCGCACGGGTTCGTGATCTATCCAGGTCAGCGTGCGCTGTACGACAGCGTCTTTCGTATTTCGACGATGGGCGCGATCGAGGCCGGCGATATCGACCGGTTCTTGCAGGCGGTCCGGTCGTCTATCAAGTAGTGCGAGCGTATTCGGAGAGCAAACGATGACCGCAGTACCGCAGTACGATTTTCGCAGCGACACCGTGACCCGGCCCGACGCGGGCATGCGCGCCGCGATGGCGGAAGCCCTCGTCGGCGACGACGTATTCGGCGACGACCCCACCGTCAAGCGCCTCGAAGCGGAACTCGCCGGGCGGCTCGGCAAGGAAGCCGCGCTTTTCGTTCCGTCGGGAACGCAATCGAACCTCATCGCGCTGATGGCGCATTGCGAACGCGGCGACGAGTATCTCGTCGGGCAGCAGGCTCACTGCTACCGCTGGGAAGCGGGCGGCGCGGCGGTGCTGGGCAGCATCCAGCCTCAACCGATCGAAAATCAGGCCGACGGCACGCTGCGTCTGGCCGACATCGAAGCCGCGATCAAGCCCGACGATCCGCACTTCGCCCGCTCGCGGCTTCTGGCTCTCGAGAACACCATCGGCGGTAAGGTATTGCCGATCGCCTATATGGAAGAAGCGGCGGCCTTGGCGCGCCGCCACGGGCTCGCCTGCCACCTCGACGGGGCGCGCGTGTTCAATGCGGCCGTCGCGCTCGGCGAACCGGTCGCCAGGCTTGCGCGACCGTTCGATACCGTCTCGGTCTGCCTGTCGAAAGGGCTCGGTGCCCCTGTTGGGTCGGTGCTCGTCGGCTCAGCCGCGCTGATCGCGAAGGCGCGCCGCCTGCGCAAGATGTTGGGCGGCGGCCTAAGACAAGTCGGCATTCTGGCCGCCGCGGGCCTTTACGCGCTCGAGCATAACGTCGACCGGCTGGCCGCCGATCACGCGAACGCGAAAACGCTGGCGCTGGGGCTGGGCAAGCTGCCCGGCGTGACGGTTGCCGAGCCCGATACGAACATCGTATTCGTCGAGATCGCGCCGCGGTACGCAAGCGCATTCGCCGCGTATCTCGCCGATCACGGCATCGGCATCACGTCCGCATATGGCGCGACGCGCCAGCGTTGGGTGACCCATCTCGATGTGGATCGCGAAGCGGTCGAGCATGCGCTCGCCGTCGCGACGGAATTCTTTTCGATGCAGACCTGATTGAGCAGGCAGCGGATCATGGAAGCCACGAATTTTTCCTTGCGCGCGTACTTCGAGCGGATCGGCTACCGGGGTCCGGAAGCGACCGATCGGCAAACACTGACGGCAATCATGCGGCACCAGCTGCGCGCTGTGCCGTTCGAAAACCTCGACGTGCAGGCGGGCAAGGTCGTCTCGCTCGTGCCTGAAGACATCGTCGAGAAGATTCTCGACAACGGGCGAGGCGGCTACTGCTATGAGGTCAACGGGCTGTTCGCCATGGCGGTGCAGGCGCTTGGCGTGCCCTATCGTATGGTGGGCGCTCGTCCGCGCACCTATGCGAGCCGCCGGCCGAAGACGCATATGGCGCTCATTCTCACGTTCGAGGGCGAGCGGTGGCTTTTCGACCTCGGCTTCGGCAGCCATGGTATCCGTGCGCCCCTATCGCTCGATCGCCCCGACACGGACGTCGTCCAGGACTTCGATACCTATCGGCTCGAGAAAATCGGCGACGATCGGTATCTGTTGCGAACCGTCGTGGAAGGGAAATGGGCCGATCAATACGAGTTCGATCTTTCTCCCCAGGAATGGGTCGACTTCGTGCCGGCCAATTTTCTGAATTCGAAGCATCCCGATTCGATCTTCGTCCAGCACCTGGTTGCCGTCCGGCAGACGGACGAAGGGCGCATAATTCTCCTCGACAATACGTTCAAGATCATCGCACGGGGCCAAATGGAGTCACGCAGCGTTGCGCCGCACGAACGCGATGCCGTCTTGCTCAGTGAATTCGGGCTCATCGCGCCACGTTAGCGGCACGGACGACACGGAACGCGCGGATGACGCGGACGGCGGACGGGTGGAGCGGCCCAGCTGTCACAAAACCGGGGCCGCCCTCGTCTTGAGAGTGTCCCCTCGTCGTCACCGGCGGCAACACCGCTCATCAGCATGGATACGCCACATCCCAGTTCAGCCCCCGATCCGTTCGACGCGTTGCGTCCGCGTCTTTTCGCCATTGCCTACCGCATGCTGGGTACACGTGCCGACGCGGACGACGTACTTCAGGACGCCTGGTTGCGCTGGCATCAGACGGATCGCGCCGTAATCCAGTCACCCGAGGCCTGGCTCGTCACGATCGTCACGCGCCTGGCGATCGACCGGCTGCGAGCCGCCAAGGCTGAACGCGATCATTACGTGGGATCCTGGCTACCTGAACCGCTGGTCGAAATCGACGAGCGCACGCCGGAAACGGCTGCGGAGCTCGCAAGCGAGCTTTCTGTCGCCCTGCTCTGGGTGCTCGAGCGACTCGCTCCCGAAGAGCGGGCCGCGTTCTTGTTGCGTCAGGCATTCGATCAGGACTACGAAGAGATCGCCGCGCTGCTCGGCAAGAGCGAAACGGCCTGCCGGCAGATGGTGCATCGTGCGGTGGAACGGGTGCGGCAACAGCGTGTGAGGTTCGATGTCTCCGAAGAAGCGCACCGGCGCGTCGTGGCGAAGTTCAAGAAAGCCGCGGAAACCGGGGATCGCAATGCCATCCAGGCGCTGCTCGCGGACGATGTCGAGCTCATCGGGGATGGCGGCGGCAAGGTGCCGTCGACGCTCAAGATTTTGCGCGGTGCCTATCGTATCGCCAATCTTTATTGGGCGACCTACCGGCGCTACCCGCAAATCGTCTATCGCATGGCACGCATCAACGGCGAGGCAGGCCTTTTACGTTATGTCGACGGCCAGCTCGAATCGGCACAGACGTTCGTCGTCGACGGCGAGCGGATCGTCGCGGCGTATCTCGTGCGCAACCCCGACAAGCTTGCCCACATTCCCCCGCTCCAGCGATGACCGCCCGGAGCGGCTCGTTGGGCGAGCAAGCGGGCGAATCGCACTGTCACAAACGCGCGGGCGCTACCGTCTTGAAGGTATGGAGGCCGCACGGTGCGGCACTCCGCTTTCATCGAAAAGGGTAACGTCATGACCGCTTCACCTCGTATCGACTACCGCAAACTTGCACCGAAGGCATTTCAGACCCTGTATCAGCTCTCGACCGGCTTGCGGCGCGACCTGCTGGGCCAACGGCTCATCGATCTCGTATTCCTGCGGGTCTCGCAGATCAACGGTTGCGCATTTTGCATCGACATGCATTGGCGCGATCTGATCGAGCTCGGCGTCGAGCCGCGTCACCTGAACGCCGTAGCGGGCTGGCGCGAGGCACCGTTCTTCGACGCACGCGAGCGTGCCGCGTTCGAGTGGGCGGAAATCGTCACCACGATCGCGACGAGCGATGCAAGCGACGAAGCCTTCGCGAGGTTGCGCGAGCACTTCAGCGACGAGGAAATCGCGGAGCTCGGATTCGTGATCGCAGCCATCAACGCATGGAATCGCCTCAACGTGAGCTTGCGCGTTCCAGTGCCGCAAACGGTCTGACCGAAGGGCGGACGCTTCGCGTTTTCTGGCGTGCCGCCTGAGCGATCGCGGATCTCTTTTGGGCGGCCGAAAAGAAAATGCGCGCTGGGACAGGCACGGGCGCGCCGGCCGTGCCGGAGCCCGCCGTGTGCGTCGCGACGCCCCGCCCTATTGCGCCGAATCGCGCCACACCACCGCGAGCGCAGTCATCAATGCGGGTCCGATGAAGAGGCCGACGAGCCCGAAAGTCTGCGCGCCGCCGAGAATTCCGAACAGCACGAGTAAAAACGGTAATCGCGCCGTATTGCCGATCATCACCGGGCGCACGAAGTGCTCGGCCACGAATACGACGACGGCGCCCGTCGCCAGCACGGCGAACGCGCCCGTCGCCGAACCATGCGAGAAAAGCCACAGCGCGGCAACGCAAAAGACGATCGGCGCGCAAAACGGCAACATCGCGGCGATGGCCGTCAAAAGGCTCAGCGCAGCGGCGTGCGGCAAACCGGCGAGTACGTAAGCGATGCCGATCAAGGCACCTTCGCCGAAGCCCACGACGACGAGTCCCGTCACCGTACCGCGGACCGCCGCGGCCATCCGCACGGCAAGGCGCGCGCCCGCCATGCCGAAAAGACGCCGCACCGCCCTGACCGACTGATCGGCGAGCTGGGGGCCGGTCCTCAAAAGAACGAACAACACCAGCAGCATGAAGCCCAGGTGCACGATGCCGCGCAGCGCGAGAAAGCCGACGTGCCGGCCGACCGTGACGACCGTCGCCGTGCCGTGCAACTGCTCCATGGCCGGCGAGCCGATCAAGGGGCGAGCGAGATTGGCGCTCCACCAGTCGGCGACCTGGCTACCGAACGGCAGTTTCGGCAGAAAGGCGGGCACGGGAATGCCGTTGGCGATGGCGTCCTTGAACCATGCGGCAAGGTCATGCATCTCGCTCACGGTCTGGGCGAAGACGACAACCACCGGCACGACGACGAACAAGCCGACGGCGATCGTCAGCAGCAGCGCGATCGCGCTGGCCTTGCGCGGCTCGTGCTGCGGGCCGGATATCCGCAACAGCAGCGGCCACAGGGCGATGGTGACGACAGCAGCCCAGACGACAGGCCCGATGAAATCGCGTATCACCCAGAGCGCAAGCCCGATGAGCACTACGTTGAGCACGAGCCATGCGATCCGCTGCGCCTTGCGGGTGTCGCGCATCGGGGAAAGGAGAGGATGATTGGATGACATCGGAAACGCTCGCATCTGGGGGACGATGGGACCACATGTTATAGGATCGATTCCACGATCTATGCTGCATTGACTCCGTCAGCGTTTGCCTACGAGCGCGACGCCCGACGGGACCCACTTTTTGTCGGGAGTCTCCATGCGTCCTCGCTGCATTGGCCTACCGCATCGCCCGGCCCTGCGCACCGCGTTTCCGAGCCGCCATGCGCGCCCGGTGAGCGCCATCCTTGCCTGCCTGTCGACGGCGCTTTGCCTCGCTAGTCCGCTCGCGCACGCGGCCGACGACGAGGCCGCTCCGCCCGACACGCCCGTCAGTGCGCATGCGGCGCCGGCAGCGGCCGTGTCGACCGCTTCCGGGGCCTCCGCCGCCGTGGCGGCATCGACCGCATTGCCGGCGCCGAACGAAACATCGAAGGTCACGGAGCACACGATCGGCATCGACGGCCACCGGATCGCTTATCGCGCAACCGCGGGCACGCTGCTGATACGCGATGCAAAAGGCGAGCCTGACGCCAGCATGTTCTATGTCGCCTACACGGCGCGCGGCGGCAACGCCGCACATCGACCGGTGACGTTTCTCTTCAACGGCGGCCCGGGCGCGAGCAGCATCTTTCTGCTCATCGGCTCGCTCGGGCCGAAACGGGTGCATACGCAAAGCCCGGCGCCCACGCCGGCCGCGCCCTACCCGCTCGCCGACAATCCCGATTCCCTGCTCGACAAGAGCGATCTCGTGTTCATCGATGCGGTGGGGACGGGTTTCTCGCGCCCGATCGGCCACGGAAGCGGCAAGGAGTTTTATGGCGTCGACGGCGATCTCGACGCGTTCGTCCGCTTTATCGACCGGTATTTGACCGTCAACCAGCGCTGGAACTCGCCGAAGTTTCTGATGGGCGAATCGTACGGCGCGACGCGGGCCGCCATGCTCGCCTACCGTCTGGGCCAGCATCAAATCGCAGTCAACGGCGTCGTACTGCTTTCGTCGGTGCTGAATGCGAACGTGCATGCGCCCGGTTACGATCTCGCCAGTGTGCGCTATCTGCCATCGTATGCAGCCGTCGCGTGGTACCACGGCAAAATCCGCGATACGGGCGCCGCCGATCTGCCCGCATTTCTCGACGAGGTGCGCGCATTCGCGGCGGGGCCCTATTCGGCGGCACTGGCCAAGGGAGACGCACTGCCTGACAGCGAACGCGATGCCGTCGCGGCGCAGCTCGCGCACTACACCGGACTCGACGTGCAATATGTGATCGCCGCCCACCTGCGTGTACGGCCATCTCAGTTCCGCCAGGTACTGTTGCGCGACGAGGCGCGCAGCGTCGGCCGCTACGATGGGCGTTTCAAGGGAATCGAAGCGGATTCGACATTGGATTCGCCTGACTTCGATCCGTCGGAAAAATACATTGTGAGCGCGTTCGATGCGGCTTTCCACGAGCACCTCGCGCGCGACCTCAACTACCAGTCGCCCCTGCCCTACCTCGTCTTCAACAGCAAGGTACTCAGCGCCTGGAACTCGAAACATCGCATGTGGTGGGGCGAAACGCTCCAAGTGCCCTATGCCGCGGGCGACCTCGCCGAAGCGATGCGACAGGATCCCGGCTTGCGCGTGCTGTCCGCCAACGGCTACTTCGATCTCGCGACGCCCTTTTTCTCGACCGAATACGACCTGGCCCATCTGGGCCTGGAGCCCTCGCTGCGCTCGCACATAGAGATCACGCATTATGCGAGCGGCCACATGATCTACCTCGACGATGCGGCGCTGCACGAGCTCAAACGAGACCTGGCGCGTTTTTACGATACCGCGACAAGGCGCGATGCCCGCCGATGACCGGCACCGGCGGGCATTTTTCCTTGCGTTGTCTATTGCAAACCAAAAGCCAGCATGACTTGCCGCGAATCGGGGTCGACGGTGAGCAGCCAATATTTGCCGGCGAAGTGCGTCAGCGCAGGCGTGAAGCGACTCCTTAGAGGATGGCCGTCCGAAGTGACGACGCTGTCGACCAGGAATTGCGGAACATTCGACTGCTTGCCCTGGTACTGGGCAACGGAAGAAAGGCGCCCGTCCGAGTGCGCGGGAAAGACCATCAGCGAGCGGTTCGCTGCGCCCGCCGAGGCCGCCGCCACCGCACCGGTAGTCGTGGGCTGCCACCCATCGGCCGTTGCGACGGGTTGATTGCCGAAAGTCGACAGCGCGCCGTCGGTATAGTCCACGAGTGTCAGCCAGTACAACGAGTAACCGTTGTGCGACCGGTAGTAGAAGTACGCCTGGCCGGGCGTGTACACCGCAATCGGTTGATCGTCGGTTCGCGCGGCGTAGGGAGGTTGCCCCACACCGTACATGTTGTCGAACGGCGACCAGTGCGAGTCCGGTCCCTGACGCCAGGCGCGGTGAAGCAAACTATCGCCGCGTGCTTTCCAAACCAGCCATAACTGATTGCTGAGCGCGAGCGAAACCGCGGCCGGCATCGCATCGGTCAGCGCAATCTGTCCCTGCGCGGTCACCGGCCCCTGGGACGACCATGCGCCATCTCGATGCTGCAACCATTGAATTGCTCCGCCTGTATCGGCATAAAAGCAGTGGAGCACGCCTTGATGAGCGACGAGACAACCGCCCGTCGACGCATCGGCAACACCGATCGGCTCGAACTCGCTCCACTGACCGGTATGAGTCCCGACGAGCAACTGGCTGCCCTGCTTCACGCAGACCCACAGTCGGCCGCCGTGTTCCAGCGACGACGGCGTCGCATCGGTCAGTAACGGAACGCCTTGCGATTGCAGCAGGCCTCCCTGCGCGAGCCAGGCGGCCACGTCATCGCGGTCGTGCACGTTCGGGCCGCTGCTTTCTCCAGTTTTCGGCGGCGCGCCTCGCATCGCGATTTTGAAGATGCTGTGAAAGTCGAGCAATGTACCCACCCAGCGCCGATAACCGTCGCCCACTTTCAGCCATCGGTAGGCCTTGGGGTCGGTCGGAAATTCCCGCCGATAAGCCATCTCCCCCGGTTTCACGACGGTGAAGAGCGGCGAGTAATTGTTCTTGTCATCGGCGCTGAGCGGCAAATCTGGGAGCAAGCGGTGCGACCGGGCGCTGGCCGGCAATGCGCCGCGCTTGAATGCCTCGTAGACGTCGCGAATCGCTTCACGCAGGGCCGCGCGCATGACGTTTCGGTTCGCCCGGTTGGCTTCGTCGAAGTACCGGCCGTCGCCAAAGGCGATCCAGTGGTCGCCCGCCTCGTTGCGCACCCAAAGGCCGTTATAGCTGTCCTCGTTGTGCATCAGGTTCGAGCATGCATCGGGCGCGAAGTGAACGGTCGAGGTATGCGCCGCGTTGAAATCATGCATATGCCGGCGCGGCGTACGCAGATGACCGGCGGAATAGCTGTCGGTCAGATAGTGGCACGCGAAAGCGAGGTACACGTAAGCTCGCAACAGCGCCGTGTTGGCAGCGGGACCGGACTGGCCGTGGCCTTCGGCCGCCGTCTTCATCGCGAGCGAGAGCCCTGCGGAATAGACGACACGGGCATGCTCGCCGAAATGATCCCAGTTGTAGGAGACCAGCCACATAAAGCGGCCCCAGTCGCCGATGGACTGGTAGTAGTTCGATTTGCCGGAGCCGCCCGTCGCCTGGTTGTATTGGGCATTCCATTTATCGCCGAACTTTTCGTAGGCGACGTGGGCCGGATCGCCCGACAGAATCGCTTCTGTCAACGCCTGGAACTCTTCCTGCATGATGGCGAGAATCCGGCCGATCTCGCCGGTGTCGCCATGGTCGAGGGTATCGAACGCATCCTTGAATGCGCGCTCCGTGTCGGATTGGTCCGAAATCGGCTTGGTGGGAATGGCGTAGAAGTCGCCGGCCAATGCGAGAATCTGCCCGAACTTGAGTTTGGCACCGTTGCTCAATTTGAATTCATAGGTGGCGGCATCGGCGAATGAGCCATCTGCCATCGGCAGCGACATGCCGTCGACGATGGACCAATGTTCAGCGCTGTCGAAAAAGCGGGTGCCCACTGGACGGCCCCCCGCGAGTGCAGAGCGAATGCGAAAACGAACCGGTCTATACGGTGCGCCGAGATCGTCGGTATCGGCAGGTGCGTCGGTAACGTCATGGCTTGACATGGCTGGCCCCTCGTCAGTGATTTCGTTGTGGGTTGAAGCGTGTCAATGATCGGACGACGGACAAGCGCGCAACAAGTCCAAACTTTGCATCTATTGCGCTACGCTCATGAAAACGTGAGGACCTCATGATCGACGACGATCGTTATGCCCGCGCCGTGCTGCGCCATACCGAGCATGTGCTCGAACTGTTCGTGGGCGAGCGGCTGATCAACAAGATCTTTGCGCGCGTGTTCCAGTCTCACGCCATGGGACGACTCGTCATTGCGCATTTCGACTGGAAAGCCGGCGTGGGGCCGCGTCCCACCCTGGCCAGCTTGCAGGCGCAAACGGGCAGCGGTCGCACCCTGGCCGCTTTCATCGGCATCGCGAAGGTGGCACGACTCGTGTCGGTCGAGCCGGACCCGACGGACCGGAGGCAGAAGTTCCTCGTCCCCGGCCCGCGGGTCGTCGAGGGACTGAGGACTTGGCTGCGGCATCATCTCGAACTCGCGCATGCCATCGGCATCATGCCGGCCGAATGCGCGAACCGGCTGGATGAAGACAACGCATACTTCGAGCGCTTCGTCAGGGCATCGATCATCGTCATCGACGGCGTGGCCGAAGCAGGC
Source organism: Trinickia sp. (assembly GCF_057351765.1). NCBI lineage: Bacteria > Pseudomonadati > Pseudomonadota > Betaproteobacteria > Burkholderiales > Burkholderiaceae > Trinickia > Trinickia sp. The sequence goes on from NZ_JBMRBK010000036.1 coordinate 307,540, forward strand.
AAGCGCTTTACGCAGTGGCAATGGTTCGAGGATCACGAATGCGGGCAACGCATTGCCTATGCGCTGCTGCGTGCGCACTATCAGGCCTGTCTCGCCGCGCGCACGCCGGTTGACGAGGCGTTGGACCTCGCGATCAGCGGCGCGGCTGTGGCCAACATGCTGGGACTGTCGAAGTCGCACGTGCGCAACGTGCTCAATGGTGCGGAAGCGCGTGGGGCGCTCTCGCACGACGAGTCGCGCAGGACCATGCGGTTGACCAGTGAGTTTCTGCGCGAGGCCCGCGATCAGTTCGTCAACGTGTTGACGTTGATGGCGCGTACGCACGCCGAGGCGGAATTGGAATCAGGACGGTCGCCAGCCAGTCCGAGCGAGCATCTCGGAACACGGGGAATGACAAGCACACCCGCGATCGGTAATGCGGCCTCATATCGATAGCCCGGCCGCCCTCGGCTCGCCAACACTAAGCACTCGATATTCAGAACACGGGTTTCGCATGTATCAAGCGATATTCCCGATCACTGGAATGCGATTCAAATCGGATATACGGTTTATATCGGCGATAAAAACGACGAAATTCGCATACGCGTTTATCGATAAGACACGGTCGCCGCAGTCCCCATAGCCCTCTGCGCGGCGCGCAGGACGCTCCCTCACACATCTGACAGCTGTACGGCAAACCTTTTGTCTCTTACGTTGGATGCGCTCATCAGAATCGATCGAGCAGCTTGAAACGAATGCCGGCTTTTTCCTGGCAAAGCGCAATCCCTTAGGAGGTCGAATTGAAATCGAGAGCAAAATTAATGCGGTCGATATCGCCGTTGTGCCTCGGAGCGGCACTTGCCGCCGCGTCAGTGTCGGTCGAGGCGACGGCGGCCGTTATCGAGGCAGCGCCCGATGCGAACCCCGCTGCGCGCACCGCCGCCTTGCACGAGAACCCCCAATGGGTTGCCACCGCCACACGCGGCTTTCTCAACCCGCGCCAACTGCGCACTTTCGCCGTCGAGCCCACGCGGGAAGCGAAGGCGGGCGAGGCCGCACACATCGTCGTGGCCATGAAAGCGCGGGACTTCGGACAGTTGCGCGACCTGGCCGCCGCGGTCACCCGTCCCGCCGATCCCAACTATCACAAGTTCCTGACACCCGAGACGTTCCTCGAGCGCTTCGCTCCGACGCCCCGGCAAATAGAGCGCGTGGTCGCCCATTTGCGGCAAAACGGATTCATCAACATCCAGGTGTCGAAAAACCGCATGCTGATTTCCGCCGACGGCACCGCAGGCACCGTGAAAACCGCATTCCGTACCCCGCTCGTGCACTTTCGCCGAAACGGGCGGGCGGCGTATGCCAATGCCGCGGCGGCGCAGGTGCCGCAAGCCCTCGGCGAATCGGTCATGGCCGTGCTCGGCCTGCAAAACATCACACGCGCCCACACGATGGCGCGCATTGGCCCGCGCACGCCGCCAGCCAGTGCCGGCGGCGGCACGGCGATCGGTCACGATCCGCTCGAATTCCCCGGCATTTACAACGCGGCGATGCTGCCAAGCGCTGAAAACACCACCGTGGGCATCATCACGATCGGCGGTGCCAATCAAGCCGCATCCGATCTGAGCCAGTTCACGAGCGCCAACAATCTGCCCCCGGTGAACGTCTCGGCCGTCCGGTCAGGCAACCCGGACGGCAATTACGCGGACGATCCGGACGGCCAGGTCGAATGGGACCTCGACAGCCAGAGCATCGTCGGCGCGGCCGGCGGTGCGCTCGGCGGGCTCGTCTTTTACGAAGCCGATCTCGACGCCGGCAACGCCGGCCTCACGCAGGCGTTCAACCAGGCCGTCACGGACAACCAGGCGAAAGTCATCAATGTCTCGCTGGGTTGGTGCGAAGCCGATGCCAACGCGGACGGAACGCTCGCGACCGAAGAACAGATCTTCACAGCCGCCGTGGCGCAGGGCCAGACTTTCTCGGTCTCGTCGGGCGACGAGGGCGCCTACGAATGCAACAACCGCGGATACCCGGACGGCAGCACCTATTCGCTGTCATGGCCGGCCTCGTCGCCTCACGTCATTGCCGTCGGCGGCACGACACTCTTCACCGGCGGCAACGGCGGCTACGCGAGCGAGACGGTCTGGAACGAAGGCCTCGATCAGAACGGCAAGCTCTGGGCATCGACCGGCGGCTTGAGCGCCTATCTGCCAGCGCCATCGTGGCAGCGCTCGCTGGCCGTCAGCCCCCGACCCACGAACCGCGCCGTGCCGGACATCGCGTTCGATGCCGCGCAAAGCACCGGAGCGTTGATCCGCGTCGGCGGCGAGGTCATGCAGGTCGGGGGAACGAGTCTCTCGTCGCCGCTCTTCGTCGGATTCTGGGCGCGGCTGCAATCGGCTCGCGACAACGGGCTCGGCTTCCCGGCGTCGAGCATCTATGCCTCGGTCGGCGCGACGCCATCGCTCGTGCACGATGTCACCGCGGGCAACAATGGGTATAACGGCAACGGCTACGTCGCAGGCAGCGGTTGGGACTACCCGACCGGCTGGGGCAGTTTCGACATGGCCCGCCTTGCCGCCTACATCGAGCGGCATCCTTTCGCACGGTAGCCCAACCACATCGGGCCCATGGCTCGGCATTGAGCTCGTTGCGCGCGCAACCGATATTTTGATGTTGGGGTGCGCGGTTGCGCGCGCATGCGGCAAACTCGGCGCATAATTCGTGCTTTGTGCCCGCCGCCGCAACGCCGCTTTTTCATGCCGCTTGCCATCCAAGCATTCATCTCGCCTTTGATCGTTGCCTGTGCGCTGTTCATGGAAAGCGCGGATGCCAACATCATCGTCACGGCGCTGCCCTCGATGGCACGCGATTTCGGAACCGACCCAGTGGCGCTGAAAGTGGCGATCACGAGCTACGTCGTGGGTCTGGGCGTGTTCATCCCGATATGCGGCTGGCTTGCGGACCGCTTCGGCGCGCGCACCGTGTTTCGGACTGCCATCGGCGTTTTCATTGCGGGCTCGCTGCTGTGCGCCGCCTCGCGTTCGCTGCCCCTCTTCACGCTTGCACGCTTTTTACAGGGTATCGGTGGCGCGATGATGGTGCCGGTCGGGCGCATCATCATTTTCCGCTCGGTGCCGAAAAGCGAATTCGTGCGCGCGATGAACTACCTGAGCCTGCCGGCAATGTTTGCGCCGGCCGCGGCGCCGCTGCTCGGCGGTTTCATCACCACGTATTTGCACTGGCGCCTCATTTTCTTCATCAATGTGCCGATCGGCATACTCGGCATCTATCTCACGAACCGCCACATCGCCAACACGCACGAACCGCATCCGGGCCCGCTCGATTGGTTCGGCTTCCTGCTCTCGGCCATTGGCGCTTCCTTGTTGCTGCTCGGCATGTCGTTCATCGGCGCCGAACTGATCGAAGACCGGACCGCTTACGAAATGTGCCTGACGGGTGTGCTGCTGCTCGCCTTTTATGTGTTGTACGCGCAACGCGCCGCCCGACCCGTGCTCGATCTGAGCTTCCTGAGGATTCCGACCTACCGCGCCAGCGTGCTCGGCGGTTCGATGTTCCGCATCGGGCTCGGTGCGGTGCCGTTTCTGCTGCCGCTCGCGCTGCAAGAAGGGCTCGGCATGTCCGCCTTCGAATCGGGCCTCATCACCTGCGCATCGGCGTTCGGCAGCATGTTCATGCGCTCGCTGACTTCGTTCGTACTGCGAACGTTCGGCTTTCGCACCGTGCTCATGTATAACGCAGTCTTTGCAGGCGTTGCGATCGCCGCGTATGGCTCGTTCTTTCCGGGCACGCCCGTCTGGCTCATCTGGATCATCGTGCTGTTCGGCGGGTTTTTCCCCGCGCTGCAATTCACGAGCCTCAATTCGATGATTTATGCCGATATTGCGAGCCGCGACGTCGGGCGAGCGACGAGCCTCGGCAGCGTCGTCCAGCAAATGTCGCTCGGTCTCGGCGTGACGATCGGCGGCATCGTCGTGCAGATTGCACGCTCGGCGCACGGCCATCCCCACGCGACGTGGTCGGACTTCTGGCCGGCATTCCTCGTCGTCGGTCTTTTCTCGTTCGGCTCGATTCCGATCACACGCCGTCTGGAGCCCAACGCAGGGGACGAAATCGCGCGCGGCTCGCGCGGCTGAGCGCCGCTCCGGGTTTACGTTCTTCCAGTTTGGCGCGGCAAGGCCTATCACATAGAGGCCGAGCGCAAGCTTTCATATTCCCTTCAAAACACTGAAGAAAGGCCGGCCGCTCGAACCGGCGGGCGCCAGCGATGGCGCACACCGCCCTCCCCACGCACACTCGCACAAGGAGCAATGCCATGACGCGTAAATATATCGATTGCCGTGAGTTTCCAAGCGAGATGAACTGTACCGTCGCATTGGCGGCGGACTCCGATGAAGAGCTGGTCGAAGCCGCCGTGCAGCACGCCGTTGCAATCCATCACCATGTCGACTCCCCGGAGCTGCGGGCGCAACTCGTCAGCCTCTTCCACGAAGGCACGCCGCCCGCCACTGCACCCCAGCGCGCGTGAGCCGCGTTCGGATGCCCCCTCGAAGCCCGCTGTTACCAACGATGTTCGGCCCGCCTCACGCCGCAATGGCGAGCGGGCTGACGTAACCCCGCACAGCGTCGAACATGATCGAGGCAAGCTGCTCGACCGGCGCGCTCGACGCCTTGGACGCCCGCACGAGCACGAGCGACAAGGCTGGCAGGCGCGGCAACCCGCATGCATCGGCGTCGAGCGGCCGCAACCCCTGGGGCAAGCCATAGTGCGTACGCATCGTGACGCCGAGCCCCGCCGCCGTGGCCGCCCATAGTCCGGCAAGGCTCGGACTCGTCAGCGCGACGCGCCATGCGATTCCGGCACGATCGAGTGCCGCGGTGGCCATCCCGCAGATCGTGCACGGACCGTCGAACAGCACGAGCGGCAGCGGCTCGCCGCGCTCGGCCGTCCATTGCAACGCATCGGACGCGATCCATTGCACCGCGGGCTTCGCGACTTCGACGCACCTGCCGGTCACTCGCCGAGCCTGGGCGGACAGATCGCTGTCGTCCCAGACGAGGGCGAGGTCGAGCTCTCCGGCGTCGAGCCGGGCGAGCAAATCGGTATTGCGCGCCACGCGCGCCTCGATGCGCACTTTCGGATGCGCGCGCGCGAAACGGCCGAGCACGGCCGGCAGCAAAGTCTCGCCGAAATCCTCCTGAAGCCCCAAGCGCACCCACCCTTGCAAGTCGGTCCCGCGCGTAGCGGCGAGAGCTTCGTCGTTGAGCTCGACGAGCCGCCGGGCGTAACGCAGGAAAACCTCTCCGGCCTCGGTCAGCGCAAGGCCGCGCCCCGCTTTGAGAAAGAGCGGTGTGCCGGTCTGCTCCTCGAGCTTGCGAATCTGCGCGCTGACCGCCGAGGTCGATCGCCCCACGCGCTCGGCTGCCTTGGCGAAACTGCCGAGGTCCATGCCGATGATGAAGCTGCGCAGCATGGCGACATCGAAGTTGATATGACTCATGGCGGCTCTCGCTCGATCGTCCTGGTTTTCCGAACTACTGCTTCAAAATTTTGCGATTTTCGGGACGATCATAGAGTGCGACACTGCGCCCGTCAAACATCGAATGTCGAACGATTGGGAGCCATGGGAATGAACCTGCACTGGATGGGTCATGCAGCACGGAAGCCGAAAACCTTCGGCGCCTCGCATCGATGGAAAGTTCTGGCGGCGGGCGTCGTGGCCAACGCAGCCTTCTCCGCGGCAGCGGCCGGCATCCCGACGACGGGCGTGTGGATGCGGACCGATTATCGCCTCGATAACGCGGGCCTCGGTGTCGTACTCGGTTCGATCGGATTGGGGCTCGCCGTTTCGGAGTTGCCGTGGGGCGTCGCAACCGATCGCTTCGGCGACCGGCCTGTGCTGCTCATCGGCTTGGCCGGATTCGCCCTCGCTCTTTTTATGCTGCTGCTCGCCGGCGTGCCTTCCGGTACCTCGGTTCCCCCGCTCGCGTTGATCGCGGTCGGCATGTGCATCGTGGGCGTCTTCGGCGGCAGCGTGAACGGCTCGAGCGGTCGGGCCGTCATGAGATGGTTCGGCGAGCGCGAGCGCGGATTGGCCATGAGCATCCGCCAGACGGCCGTGCCGCTCGGCGGCGGAATCGGCGCATCGCTGCTGCCGTGGTTGGCTTCCTCGTACGGCTTTGCCGCCGTGTACGGTACGCTCGCGCTGATGTGCGCGATGGCCGCGGTGCTTACGTGGCGCTGGCTGCATCGCCCCCCGATGGACGATGCGGGCAGTTCGTCGGCACCGGCGCCGACATCGACGCTAGGTCCGCTCGCCGATTGGCAGATCTGGCGTGTGGCGCTCGCCATCGGCATTCTGTGCGCGCCGCAATTCGCGGTCATCACGTTCGGCAGCGTGTTCCTGCACGACTTCGGTCGACTGGGTACAGCGGGCATCAGTGTAACGATGGCCGCCGTTCAGCTCGGCGCAATGGTCATGCGCGTCTGGAGCGGGCGCCATACCGACCGCCACGGCAATCGGCGTGCTTACCTGCGCGGCTCGACGCTCGTGGCGGCTGCATCGTTCGCAATCCTCGCGGCCGCCACCGGCGCAGGCCATGATGTCCCGGTCGGCATGCTCGTGATGCTGCTCGTGGCGGCCGGAATCTGCGTGTCGGCCTGGCACGGCGTGGCCTATACCGAGCTTGCGACGCTGGCCGGCGCGACGCGTGCCGGAACGGCGCTCGGCATGGCGAACACGGTCGTCTATGCGGGCCTGTTCGTCACACCGCTCGTCATCGCGCACCTGCTGTCGGGGACGTCATGGACGATCGTCTGGCTCGTTGCCGGCATCGTCGCCCTTTCGGTCTACACGCTGTTTCCGCGGCCCGCCACGGGCTTGCGCGCCGCAATCAAGGCTTCCACCGGTACATGAGTACCTTGGCACGAGCGTCTTCCTCGGCGAGGATGATGTACTCGCCGGTCGAAAGCACGGCGGCGCTGATACCCATTTCGGTGTCGATCCAGCCGCTGATGCCGCCCACCGTTGCACCCGGCGCCAGCGAGCCGACTTGCTGGCCCGTGCGTGCATCGTAGACATCGAGTTTCGCCGTCGTATCCTCCGCGACGAATACATAGTTGCCGGCATGCGCGAGACTGACGGGGATCACAGGCGGGCTCAGCGTCGGGCTGTAAGCAAGGGCGATCACATATTGCAGTTGCGGCGAACCCGAACTCCAGTTGTTGTAGCGGGCCAGCACCCGGCCGATCGATTTCCAATTCGCCGAGTCGTAGGGCGCCGTGCTCGTGTAGCCCGAGATGTACATCGTATCGCTCGAGGAGTCGTAGACGATGCGGGATATCCTCGTGAACGGCTGCGGCATCGGGAACGTCTTCGCGGTGCTGTAGCTGTAGATCGGATTGCCGACGGAATCGACACCTTGCAGCGGCATCTCGCGAATTCCGCTGCCCCCCGTCGCGAGCCACACGTTGGCCGCATCGTCGACCCACCAGTAGCCGTTGTAGACGCTGTTGCCCGTTGCCGGGTTCGTCTGGATTTCGCTCGCCTGCACGGTTGCGTCGCCGTTTTGATCGCGCCACATCCATTCGCCGTAGGTCGGCTGGCCTGCCGGCCAACCACCCGGAATCGGATTCTGCGACAACAATCCCGAAGGAATCGCCACCTCGCCGCTCGTCGCGGCATCGAATCGATAGACGCTCAGGTAATGCGAATACATATCTTGCGTATACAGATAGCGCACGCCGTTGATGCGGCGCACGAGCGGCTCGCCGCGCACACCGCGGGTCGTATGAAACGCGGGGTCGTCGGGATAACGGAACCGGTTGAGCGTGAAACCCGCATAAGACCATTCCTGACCCGCGCTGGCCGCATAGTTGAGCTTGAAATGCTTCGAGCCGCTGAACACGTCGTTCGGCGAAGCCGGATCGATCGCGGCGCCATCGACGAAAAGCAGACCCTGCAGACGCCAGTTCAGCGCCTTGGTCCACCAGTTGTAGCTTTCGAGCACCGTGCCCTCGCCGTTTTGCGTCGAGCCCAGCGTGCGCGGACCGAATCCGTTCTGCGCAACATAAAGGTTGCCGTTCGCATCGAAGCCGATGCCCGTGACGCCATTCAGGCGCCAGTCGCCCGGCGCACCCGGCGTCGACGCAAAAATGCCGTAGCGCGTACCGATCCCCGTCACCGCCTGCAGGCCGCCCGTCGATGTCTTGCCATAGACGAGGATCTGCTGCGACGCGCCGCCATCGGCAATCAATATCTGGTTCGACGGCGACAAGGCGAGACCGACTGGCACCGTGCCGGTCGGCAACGTCACGGCGCCCAACGCACCGCCCGTCGACGAGTAGTGATTCACCGTGCGGTTCGTCGCGAGCCCCTGGATGACCCAGAGCGATCCATCGGTATCGATGAGGATATTGCCCGGCGACGGCACGCTCCATGAGCGCACGGGCGCCATCGTGTTCGCATCGAACACCTGAATCTGGTTCTTGTAGGTATTCGCTACGTAGAGCGCGGCGCTGGTCGCGGCCAGGCCGCGAATGCCGGCGTCGGTGCCGTTCGCTACGGTATTCAGAATGAGAAAGCTGTTCTTGGCGGGATTGGCCAGGTTGCCGACGCCGCTTGCGAACGGTGCGCCCTGCGCGATATTCGAAAGCGTGCGGCGCGTAATGCCGAACCATTGCGACCCGCTCGACGGATAACCGCTGCCGACGAGCGTCCCGTTCTGGTTGCCGATCGACGCTGCCGCATAAAGATAAGTACCGTTGACGGCGACGGCGTCGCCGCCCCCATTGCCCCAACCGTGCGTCTGCCCGGCATAGGCCACCTTCGTACCGGCCTTGTAGGCACTGATCTCACTGCCGCTCTCGTCCCACGGCGCATCGGTATAAACGGTTCCGTCGGTGCCGACCGCCATCGCTTCGACATCGAGCTGGACCCATTTGCCATCGCCATAGCCGAACGTGTTGCCGATCCAGGAAGTGGTATAGCTCAGCGCGGTCTGCGCCGAGGCGGCCACCGGCACGAGCGCCGAAAGTATCGCCAGTGGAACGCAGACGCGCCGCACTGTTTTGACAAAAGCATCCCCGCGCGAGGGCCGCGCCTCGCGAATCATTTCTTGCATGGTCTTCCCCGCGAAATGGCGCCCCGTTTTTAGTTAGGAGTGCCAAACGTTTGCGCTCTTATCGATCTGCCGTTGCGTTGAATCCGGGGATCGTGCGGGTGTGAAGCGGACGCGAGCCGGTAATCCTTGCAACAGAGGGCAGTCACCCTTTGTTATGAGCGTGATTGTTACTTAATGTAACTGACGTAACAATCGGCGCAGGACGGAGAGTCGCGTAGGATATACCGAACTGCCGTAGGACTAGTCCGACATTACCGACAGATTTGGGTATTTTTACCGATTCGAGTGGGAACGAAGGCAGGGAGGCGCCGCAGCGCGGCGCGAAGCGGCGGACGGAGCGGACGGAGAGGCCGGCGCAATGCCGGCGGACGGGGAAAGAAAGAGCTGGGTTTAGGCGAGCGGACGAACGCCGATCAGCCAGCCATGCAGAAGGAATGCAAAAAGCGCCCATGCGACGAGGCCGACCGCCCCCGCCCGCAAGTCGCCGGCCGCGGAGCCTGCGGCATAGCGCACGTGCGCGAGCCGATCCCGGTGGCGCCACACCAGCAATCCGGCGGTGGCCCAGACAAAGAATCCACCGAACAGCACGAGCGCCTGAAGCGTTCCATTCGCGAGCAAATGGCCGACCGCCCATAGCGCGATCCCGGCGTACATGGGGTGCCCGACGATGCGCTTGATGCGGCTGCCGGGCACATAGGCGGCGGCAATGAGCACGAACGCCACGGCGACGATGAGCGCCGTCAGATGACGGACACCGGAAGGCGGCGCCCATAGCACGACGGGCGCGCGCCTGGCCATGCCGTATCCCACGACGATGAGCACGAAACCGGCGATCGAAACGATCGAATAAAGGCCCTTCCAACGGGTCTCGCCCAGCCGGGCGAAGTTCGCGTTGCGCCAGGGCTCCGCGACGAGACGTAACGAGTGCATCCCAAGAAAGACGATCAAGCCAAGAATCAACGTCCCCACGTCGAACTCTCCACTATTTATTGTTTCGTTCGTGTTTCGGCTCGCCCGACGAACGGGTCGAGCATACGGTAGCGCGGGAAGGCGCTCGATCGGGATCAGGGTGCCGCGGCGACGATCTCGGCCATCGCCGCGGTCAGCCGCTTGGCAAAGGGGACATGAAGGAACTCATTCGGTCCGTGCGCATTGGATTTCGGGCCCAATACGCCGCATACGACGAACTGCGAGCGCGGAAATCCCGCTTGCAGAATATTCATGAGCGGGATCGTTCCGCCCTGCCCGATGAACGCGCACGGCGCGCCGAAGTGAGCCTGCGACGCATGCTGGAGCGCATCGGCCAGCCAGGGAACGAGCTCAGGCGCATCCCAGCCGTTTGCGGCGCTGGCCTCGGGCTTGAATGTCACTCGCGCGTTGTAAGGCGGATCCAGTTCGAGCAGTGCCTTGAGATCGGCAACCGCCCGCGCCGCGTCGACAAGCGGCGGTACGCGCAACGACAGCTTGAACGCCGTGCGCGGGCGCAGAACATTGCCGGCACTGGCGAGCGCCGGGAGCCCGGCCGCCCCGGTGACGGAAAGCGACGGACGCCAGGTGGCATTGAGCAGCGCTTCGCGCGCGTCCGTCGTGACCGGCAACACAGGCTTGCCGTCCTGGCCGCACGCCCAGGGCGCCGGTTTCCAGACCTCGTCGCCAAGGATCCGCGCCGTCTCCTCGGCCTCTCGCAGCCGGTTCTCGGGGATGGCGCAATGAAACGCCTGCGGCAGCAACCTGCCCGTCGAGGCATCTTCGAGCCGCTCGAAAAGCTGGCGCATGACGCGAAAGCTCGACGGGACGATACCGCCGTACGATCCCGAATGCACGCCTTCGTCGAGCACTTCGACTTCGAGCGATCCGCCGACGAGGCCGCGCAGCGATGTAGTCAGCCACAGTTGATCGTAATTGCCGGCACCGGAATCGAGGCAGACCACTAGACCGACGTCGCCAAGCCGATCGCGCAGCGCATCGACATAGGGCAACAGGTCGTAGCTGCCCGACTCCTCGCAAGTCTCGATGAGGCCGACGCAACGCGGGCGACCCACGCCCTGCGCATCGAGTGCCGCGAGCGCGCAGATACTCGCATAGATGGCGTAACCGTCGTCGGCGCCGCCGCGCCCGTAGAGCTTGCCGTCCTCGTATTTCGGCGTCCACGGCCCGAGATCGCTGCGCCAGCCCTCGAACTCGGGCTGCTTGTCGAGATGCCCGTAAAGGACGATCGACTCGCCGCTACCCGAACGCGTGGCAGGCGCCTCGAAAAAAATCACCGGCGTGCGCCCCGGCAGCCTCACGATCTCGAGCGTCAATCCGTGCACGCGCTGCGCCTCGGCCCAGGCCGCCGCATCGGCTACCACGCGCTCGAGATAGCCGTGCTCGGACCAGTTCGCGTCGAACGCGGGGCTCTTTGCCGGAATGGCGATGTAATCGGTCAAGGCGGGAACGATCTCGTCGTCCCACTTGCGCTCGACGAATGTGCTCAGGGCGCCGCGATCGAGCGGCGGTTGCGTGGCATCGGCTGCTGTCATGGCTCAGTGCACCGTCGCAATCGGTCAAAGCGCACATGATAGTGCCTGCCGCCGCGTCGTGCACGAACGCCGGGAACGCGCGACAATCGGCTCACTACCGTCGATTAGCGCGAACCATGCTCGATGAGATCATCGAAGGCATCGAAGTTTTCGCGGCGCTCGCGCTGTACTTCCTGCCGGCGATCACCGCCGATCGCCGGCGCCGCCGCGATGTTCTGACGATTGCCCTTTTCAACGCATGCCTTGGCTGGACCGGCTTCGGCTGGCTGATCGCGCTCTATTGGGCGACGTTGCCGAATCCCCCTCCCGGTGTCGAACACGAGGTGGTGCGCAAACGCCGCATGCACACGATGGTCGCATTCTCTCAAGCGCTCGCTGCGCGCGTGGCGCGCAGAGAGGCTCGCGACAGAACAGCTGAGGATCGGTGAGGTACGGACCGGGCACGCCGTCAGTGCGGCGCGCGCGGTTCAAGCGGACTTGAGGCTACGCTTGGGAGCGGGCCGAGCCGGCGTGTGCGCGAAGCCGAACGAGTCCCGGAGAGATGGAGCGCGGTTCGAGCGACAGTGCATCTTGCAGAAACTTTTCCTGGCGCAGTTCGCCGTGCTCGTCGAACCATTGACACAGCAACCAACTGCCGCCATCGTCGGTGGAGCCGACATGCGTGACTGTCATACGTGCACCGCCCGTCTTCAGCGTCACGACATCGCCGGAGCAAAATTGCTCCTGCCGATCGAATGATCCTGTATACATAGATTTGCGCCCCGTCAAAAGTTATCGATCCGAATCGATAATGCCGGAATGTTCGCGGGCGAACGGAAAAGCGAATTATCGAAACAACCTGCTGTTTGCCCCCTCATCGATTAACGCAAGGGGTAGACAAAGGTTACCCATAGAATTTTTATTCTACAAGCGGATTTAGGGTAATCCTGATGCTGGCGATTACCCTCGAGTTCCTATCCGCCGCGGCTTCGCTTTCGCCCGCCGCGCCGGTCCAGTAGGGCTTGGAACGGGCCGCCGACGGCCGCACCACTGAAACAATACTATTTTATACGCGCCCGTTTTTCAGCTTATCGCATGTACGACGAGGGACAATATACGTGGAAGCCAATAATCGTTTTTTGGAGCCGGGGTTACCGGTTTGATCTAAATCAATCGAGCATGCGTTGCATTTGATTTCGAACGGATCAAATGATCGCCTCAAGTTTCATAGATGAACGCTCGATTTACGCGCGAGCAATGGAAACCCGTTTCCGTCCGAAACCGGGAAGTCCCGGTCCGATCACTGCGGTACTGCGAGCGATGCCGAGGCACGCTGCGATGCAACGACGATCAATTTCATCGTCGCCCGTGTGGCGCCGACGAAGAGCTTGCGAGCCGCTCGCTCGTCGAGCGCGTCAAAATCGACCTCGGTCAGGATCACGCAGGGGGCGGACTGCCCTTTGAAGCGGTATATGGATTCGAGCAGGACGTCGCCGTCGCGGTATTCAGGGCTGCCGAACAGGTCGTACTTGCCGGTGAAACTCTTCAGGCGATGGGGCCCGAGCTGATCGAGCGCCGTGAATACCGAGCCTTCGCGGCCCCGGTAGGAAAGCACTGCGATGTCCTGCTTCCGGAAGCCCAGCGCGAGCGCCTGCGTAATCGCACGCTTGGTCGCTTCGACGACGGCCGAGGGGGTCGAATCCTCGTAAGACGTCAAAACGACCTGCGAACCGTCGAAGGGGCTGCCCGAACCGAGCCCCGCCGCGCGCGGGGCCGCGTCGCCAACCTTGTCGCGCACGTAATCGAGCACGTCGCGCGGGCTGCGGTAGTTAGTCGTTTCCGTCAGTACCGTCCAGCCGGGTAGCGCCACCGGCTCGCGCATATAGAGGTTCTGGAGCGGGTCCTCGAGCCACCACCATGCACCGACGGGCCGCACGAGACGGGCGAGCGCCTCGACCCACGGCTCCTGGAAGTCCTGGCCCTCGTCGACGATCAGCACGTCGAAGCGCCAATGCTCACCGATCGGCGCTTGCGCGAAAACGGCTTCCAGACGCGCGAAGACGTCGGCGGACTGGAAGTCCGGAGCACGGCCCACGTCGCGCGCGATCCAATCGCAAAGCTGGTGGTAGTTCGCGACCTTCGCCCCCTCCGGGGCAACGCGCACGATATGGTCCGCGAGCGGGCGATTGAAACAGACGTAAAGCGCGCGCTTGCCGCTCGCCGCGGCGTCGCGCATCACTTGCACCGCGAGCTGCGTCTTGCCGGAACCGGCCGTGCCGATTACGCGCAGCCGGAAAGGCTCGAATTGAAGGCGGCGCGCCCACGTCGCCAACCCGCCCGAAAGCCGCGTGACGAGCGTGCCGGCCTGTCCGACCAGCGCGCTCGCATCGGGTGTCAGCGAGAGCTCGTCGGCAAGATAGTGGTGGATCTTCGGCGCGCAGGGCAAACGCGGCTCGTCGGCGGGCAACGCGTCGAGGATGACCGACACGAGTCTTTCCCTGCGCGGGGCGTCGACGATCCGCTCGGGCGCGAGTCCGGCAATCGCGGTGTCCTTCACGATATAGTCCGGACAATAAAGCAAGCCCTCGATGCCATAGGTACCGGTGCCGAAGGCCGCGGTAAAGCGGCGATGCATCGTTTCGAGCGTGCGAGCCAGTTCGACCGAGACGTTGCGTTCCGTCTGCAGATAGACCTTCACGAGGCCTTTCGGCGTCTCGCGCAGAAAACCGGCCTTTTGCTCGACGAGCAACACGCGGCCGGCCGGACTCACGATCGCGAAGTCGGCCTCGCCGAAGACGGAGAAACTCCGATTCAATCGCGTCCAATGCACGCCGTGATAAACGGTGTAGCTCGCCGGCAGCATCGCTTCGAGCAGCGCAAGCGTCTCGCGCTCGCGCTCGGCCGCGCCGGTTGCGGCAACGTTCTTCCAATCGTCGGGAATCAGGCGGGCCATGGGGAACGGGTTCTCGCGTCAGGGTTCGAATTCGGCGTATTGTACAAACCGCGCGCGCCGGCTCCTTTTCGGGCGCCGCATTTTTTCACTGGGAGGCTTTTGAAGATGCTGAAGATTTGGGGACGTGCGAACTCGGTCAACGTGCAAAAGGTGCTCTGGTGCTGCGACGAACTCGGTCTGTCGTTCGAGCGCATCGATGCCGGCATGCAGTTCGGCCACGTCGACGATGCCGATTACCTCGCGCTCAACCCGAACGGACAGATTCCGACACTCGTCGACGGAACGTTCTCGCTGTGGGAATCGAACTCGATTCTGCGTTATCTGGCCATGCAATACGGCGCGTCGAGCTCGCTCTATCCGAGCGAACCGAAGTTGCGCGCCAGCATCGACCGGTGGCTCGACTGGTCGCTCTCGATGCTACAGCCGGCGGAGCGCCCGGTTTTCGCCACCCTGGTGCGCACGCCGCCGGAAAACCGCGATATGGCCGCACTCGCGGCGAATCTGCAAACGCTCACGAAGCGATGGAAACTGCTGGACGAGCATCTCCAAGGCCGCTTTCACATCGAAGGCGACAAATTCACGATCGCCGATATCGTCCTTGGCGCCTTTGCGAAGCGCTGGTTCGGCCTCGAAGGCATCGAACGCCCGCCCATGCCGAGCCTCCAGCGCTGGTATCAGAGGCTCGCGCAGCGCGCGCCGTTCAAAAAACATATCGATCGACCGCTCACGTAAGCCTGCGCAGCGCTCAGGTAGGCGCGATCAAGCCGACACACCGGCTTGCCCGGGCGCGGAACGCCGTTCGATCGCACGCTGCAGCAAGGCGTCGACGAGCGGCAACTGCACCGGCTTCGTAAGATGGACATCGAAGCCTTCGTCGAGCGAGCGGGCAATATCGCTGGCTTGGCCGAACCCCGTCATGGCGGCAAATAGCGCGCGCTGCAGCCCCGGCGTCTCCTTCAGGCGGCGCATCACGGTGAAGCCGTCCGCCCCGGGCATCGCGATATCGACCAGCGCCACGTCGATGCGGGCGTTCTCGTGCGCGAACGTGAGCGCTTGGGCACCGCTGTAGGCCACATCGACGCTATGGCCCCTCATTCGCAGCAGCATGGCCATGCTGTCGGCCGAATCGTGGTTGTCGTCGACGATGAGAATGGTCAGCGCCGGCTCGAGGTCCTTGGGGGCCGCGGCGCCCATGCGCGCGTCGTCGTTCGCCGCAAACTGCGCCCCGTAAAGCGGCAAGCGAATCGTGAAAGTCGCGCCGCAACCGGGGCCATCGCTCGAGGCACTGATGGCACCGCCATGCATCTGAACGAGCCACCGGCACAACGTAAGACCGATGCCGAGCCCGCTTTCCGTGCGTTCGAGCCGGTGGTCCGCCTGCACGAACAGATCGAAAATCGATTCGAGCGCTCCGGCTTCGATGCCGCATCCGTTGTCGGAGACGCGAAGAACGGCGAACGTCTGTCTCTCCTCGGTAACCGACACGACGATGCGGCCGCCGTGTTCGGAGAATTTCGACGCATTGTTGAGCACGTTCTGCGCAATCTGCACGAGCCGCGCCATGTCGCCGTTGACGACGACGCGCTCCTCGGGCACATGAACGTCCACGCGTTGCTGGCGCAAGGCGACATGCGGCCGGATCATTTCGACCGAGCGCGACACGACCTCGCGCAGATCGACCGGTGCGAGCCGCAGCGCGATCTTGCCCGTGGTGATCCGCCCGGCGTCGAGCAGATCGTCGACGAGTCGCGTCAAATGCGCGATCTGCCGGTCGATGAGATCGCGGCACTGCCTCAGTGTCGGACTGATGAGCGGCTCGAGCATCATGACGCTCAACGCGTTCGTCACGGGCGCCAGCGGGTTACGCAGTTCGTGAGCGAGCGTCGCGAGGAACTCGTTCATGTGCTGACTCGCCGCTTCGAGGTCGCGCAGCCGCTTGCGCTCCGTCATGTCGCGCGTGACTTTCGCGTACCCGCACAGCTTGCGCACCCCATCCTCGTTCTTGTAGACCGCGGTGATGACGACATTGGCCCAGAACATCGAGCCGTCTTTTCGCACGCGCCAGCCTTCGTCTTCCACCGAACCATCGGCGGCTGCCGCCGCGAGCTCGGCCGCCGGCTTGCCGCGGGCTACGTCCTCAGGGGGATAAAACGTCGAAAAGTGCCGGCCAATGATCTCGTCGGCCGCATAACCCTTGATCTTTTGCGCGCCCGGATTCCAGCTGATGACATATCCGTCGGCGTCCAGCATGAAAATCGCGTAGTCCTGGACCGATTCGATAAGAATCCGGAAACGCTCCTCGAAGGGCGCTTCGAGCGCAGACGGCACCGACGACGTTGGCCGAGCGTCCCAGGCGGGGAGATCCGAATGCATAAGCGACGACGATGAGAATTCGTTGAGGGCGGGCGCACGGTAGCGTATTGGATGACCCTTCAAGCATGATGTATGCCTATGCGATATCCGCCGGTCGCCGCAGTTGATGGCACTGCCGCAGGCCAACTGCTGCTCGAAAAAATACGGCCGCAGCGCGCTCGCCTCGCGCCGTTCGCACTCGCCCAGTGCGCGGCGTCCAATCGAAACGCAACTTTGACAGGAAAATTTGCAAAAACTACCTCGGACGCATAAAGGTCTGCCCGGCGTCCGTATGGCGGTTGGCGCTAGTCCGTGGTGCGCTCGCCTATCGCATCGGCCAACCATGTGACGAATTGCGCGGGCTGTATCGGCTTCGTCATGAAATATTGAAATCCCTCGCCGATACTGCGCAGGCGGTAGGCGTCGCCGGAATGGCCGGTGACCGCCACCGCGACGGCGGGTGCCCGATCGCTGCGGATTTCGTCGTCGCGCATGCGCTGGATCAGATAAAACCCGTCCATACCGGGCAAATCGATGTCGCACACCACCGCATCGGGCCGCGTGCGCAAGATGGCATCGACACCTTCCTCCGCATCGTGGGCGGTCACTACGCGCGCGCCCTCCGATTCGAGCAGGAGTGCCAGCGATTCCCTGCTGGCGAGATCATCGTCCACGACGACGATGCTGACCTGCTCCAGTCTCAAAGCTCCATTCATATGACTTGTGCCCGCCGCCCATATCCGAAAACTCTGCTTGGGACTCGCTGGCGGGAGGCAAGTTGCATCGAGCGCGGCGAACCCGCTTTCGACATTCAAGATTCGATCCAGGTCGATGGCCGATACGCCTACAATGACGGAACTGTCCGTGCCTCGCCTGTGCGCTCACGGCGGGTCACTACCGCGGGAGGAAACTGGAATGAACGATGCGTTCGAACGCCGGGCCCTGCTGCTGCATCTCGGCGCGGCTTTGCAGACGTTGAGCCACATCCTCGAGTACGAGCGCGGCGACGAAACGATCGGCGAGTTGATCGCAACGCAACAACTGCTCGCCGATGTTCCGTTCGTCGAATACGTCTTCGAACGCATGACGGTGCGTGAATTCGGTGCCAACGTGCTGCATGCCTTCTGTCTGTGGCCCCAACTGCTGCTCGACGATTCGCTCGATCGCGACGCGCTCGCGCTCTCCGTGCGCCACCATCTCTTCGACGGCAATCCCCGCGGTTGGGAAGCCTATTTGCGCACGCTGCGCGAAGACGTCCCGTGGTTCGGCGAGGGCCTGGAATCGGAGAGCCCATCCGCCTCCTCCGACGAAACCGGCATCGAGACAACCTGATTCGATCCGGCAGTTTTCCCGCATTCGAAATCGCCGCCTGTTTTTTAAAAATCAGGCGGCGATTTTCTTTTATGCGCGATCTGGCAAAATCGCGTTGCCCCGATTCCGGGCACGACTACGAAAAAGAGGAGACCAGACGCGACCAATCGTCATCGATCAGGAGGAGCAATGTTCGCATCGTCCGAATTCCGTTGTTCTCGTCCGCGTTTTTCCCAAGCCAAACCATTCCCGCAGCGTACCGTTTCGAAGCTCGCCGCCCTGCTGTTGCTGGCCGGGCTCGCCGGCGCCGGCCTGGCCCGCGCCGATGCGCTGGCTACGCTGCCGCCACCCCCGTCCGAACTCTATGGCGATTTATTCGTCGCCGTGCAGACGCAGCAAATCTTCGACGATCAGAAAACATTCGTCGATGCCACGCCCAACAGCGATCCCGCCACTATCCTGCAGCTTTACGCACAGCAAAAGAATCAACCGAATTTCGATTTAAAAAGTTTTGTCCTCGCCAATTTCACACTGCCTTCCGAACCGCCCATCACACCGCCAAGCGGACAGTCATTGCGCGAGCATATCAACTGGCTGTGGCCGAAACTGACGCGCACGACGACGAGCGCCCCGCCCTTCAGCTCGCTCATTGCGCTGCCCAAGCCGTATGTGGTGCCGGGCGGCCGGTTTAGAGAGGGGTACTACTGGGACACCTACTTCACGATGCTCGGCCTGCAGGAGTCGGGGCACGAAGAGCTCGTCGACGACATGCTCGACGATTTCGCCTATGAGATCGACCGCTTCGGCCATATTCCCAACGGCAATCGCACTTACTACCTGAGCCGCTCGCAGCCGCCGTTCTTCGCGCAGATGGTCACGCTCGCCGCCAACAACGAGGGCCCACGCGTCTATCAGAAATATCTGCCGCAGTTGCGCAAGGAGTACGCCTACTGGATGACCGGCGAAAACGCGACGCAGCGTGGGCAGGCGACGCGCAACGTCGTGGTGATGCAGGACGGGACGGTGCTCAATCGCTATTGGGACGAACGCGATACGCCGCGTGACGAATCGTATCTGGAAGATGTGAAGACCGCGCAGCAGGTCACGTCGCGTCCCGCCAACGAGGTCTATCGCGATCTGCGTGCCGCTGCCGAGTCGGGCTGGGATTTCAGCTCGCGCTGGTTCGGCGATAACCGCAACCTCACGACGATTCGCACGACGTCGATCGTTCCGGTCGACTTGAACAGCCTGATGTTCGGGCTCGAGATCACCATCGTCAAAGGCTGCGGCGTGGCGCGCGATTTTCGCTGTGTCGCCGAGTTCATCGGCCGGGCCAAGCGGAGGGCCGAAGGCATCAATCACTATCTGTGGAATCGCAACGGCTACTACGGCGACTACGATTGGCGGCTCGGCAAGCCGCGCGACAACCTTTCCGCCGCCGCGCTTTATCCGCTGTTTGCCGGTGTCGCATGGCCCGAGCGTGCGCAGCGCACGCTGTCGGCCGTCAACCAGAACCTGCTGAAAGAGCGCGGTCTCGCGACGACGACATTCGAAACCGGCCAGCAATGGGATGCGCCGAACGGTTGGGCGCCCTTGCATTGGCTGACGATCGAAGGCGCTCGCCGCTACGGGCGTGACGACCTCGCCAAAGACGTCGGCACGCGCTTTTTGGCCGACGTCAAACAGGTCTATGCGGCGCAGCAAAAACTCGTCGAGAAATACGTCGTCGAGGGGCCGAACGCAGGGGGCGGAGGTGGCGGTGAGTATCCGCTGCAGGACGGCTTCGGTTGGACCAATGGCGTGACGCTCAAGCTGCTCGATCTGTACGCGCCAGGACAGTGAACCGTGGGCGCGCGGAGCTGACGGGCCGCTCCGGCAGCCACCTCAAACGAGCAACAGCCCCAGCTCGCGCGCGCCTTCCCTCAACACCGGCAGGAAACGACTCTCCATTTCGGCCACGGAGATGCGCGCGGCCTGAACGCCGACATTGAGCGCCGCAACCACGCGACCGTCGGGCGCCTGGATCGGCACGGCGATCGAGCGCAGTCCGATTTCGAGCTCCTGATCGTTGATCGCATAACCGTTGCGCCGGACTGAATCGAGCGCCTCGCGCAAGCCCTCGCGCGTCACGATCGTGCGCGGTGTGTATTGAATCAGCTTGACGCGCTCGAAATACGCGTCGAGCGCATCGACACCCAGATGCGAAAGCAGTACCCGGCCCATCGACGTGCAGTACGCCGGTAACCGGCTGCCGACGTGCAGGTCGATCGTCATGATTCGCGAAGTAAAAGCTCGCGCGATATAAAGAATTTCATCGCCATCGAGAATGGCGACCGAGCTCGATTCGTTGAGCGTATTGCTCATGTGCCGCAATACGGGCTGCGCCGCGTTGGCGAGCGGCGTCGACGCCAGATACGCATGACCGAGCGCGAGGATGCGCGGCCGCAAGGAGAAGTTGCGGCCGTCTTCGGCACTGACGAAGCCGAGCTTACCGAGCGTATGCAGACACCGCCTGACGGCCGCGCGCGGAATGCCCGTGCGCTGACTGATCTGCGAAGTCGTCAATACGCGGCGCTGAGCCGAGAAGGCCTGGATGACCGAGAGCCCCCGTGCCAGCGATGTCATGAAATCCGGGTCGGACTCGACTACCGCTGCAGCGCCCGCTTCGGGCTCGGCGCTCGCCTCGGTTTCCGGATCGGCCGGCCGCGAGCCGGTTTCTGAATGCGCAGACATCGCTACCCCCTGTTTCAATGGCCGAATTCTAGCCTATATGTGCGGCAATCGAACGTCGGTGCGCCGCAGATAGGGTTTTTCACGGCTCCAAACCGCCATTTGTTCGATCACCGAACAATTTTCCGATAATCGCCATTGACGCCAGGCGACCTGCCGCCCTACATTGACACCCGTCAACTCCGCCAGAGCACATGCTCTGACTCACCGGGCAGGCAACCATGATCGACAAAACCGTTACTTCGCTCGAAGCGGCCGTAGCCGGCATCTTCGACGGCGCGACCGTGATGATCGGCGGCTTCGGCACGGCCGGACAGCCGGCCGAGCTGATCGACGCGCTCATCGCGCAGGGCGCGAAAGACCTCACCATCGTCAACAACAACGCCGGCAACGGAGAACTGGGCTTGGCCGCGCTGCTCAAAGCGCGGCGCGTGCGCAAGATCGTCTGCTCGTTCCCGCGTCAGGCGGATTCGCAAGTGTTCGATGCGCTCTACCGCGCCGGCGAGATCGAGCTCGAGCTGGTCCCACAAGGCAACCTCGCGGTCCGCATCCAGGCGGCCGGTGCCGGTCTTGGCGCCGTGTTCACGCCGACCGGCTACGGCACCCTTTTGGCCGAGGGCAAGGAAACGCGCGAAATCGACGGCCGCCACTACGTGCTCGAATATCCGATCAAGGCGGACTTCGCGCTCATCAAGGCTCACCGCGGCGATCGCTGGGGCAACCTCGTCTATCGAAAAAGCGCTCGCAATTTCGGCCCGATCATGGCGATGGCCGCGACGACGACGATCGCGCAAGTCAGCGAGATCGTGCCGCTCGGCGCACTGGACCCCGAAGCCATCGTCACCCCGGGTATTTTCGTCAAGCGCGTGGTTGCCGTGGCCGGCAGCGCGGCGCTCGCCGCGTAAGGAGCTCAGCATGAACAAATGGACCCGCGACGACATCGCCCGGCGCGTTGCGCAAGACATCCCCGAAGGCGCTTACGTCAATCTCGGCATCGGTCTGCCTACGAAGGTCGCGAACTATCTGCCGAAAGACCGCGAGATCTTTCTTCATAGCGAGAACGGCCTGCTCGGCATGGGGCCAGCTCCGGCTCCCGGTCATGAGGACCCCGAACTGATCAACGCGGGCAAGGAGCCCGTCACGTTGCTCGAAGGCGGCGCGTTCTTTCATCACGGCGACTCGTTCGCGATGATGCGCGGCGGGCATCTCGACGTCTGCGTGCTCGGCGCGTTCCAGGTCTCGGCCTCGGGCGACCTCGCGAACTGGCATACCGGCGCACCGGACGCGATTCCGGCCGTCGGCGGCGCCATGGATCTCGCGATCGGCGCCAAGCAAGTCTTCGTCATGACCGATCATCTGACGAAGACGGGCGAGTGCAAGATCGTCGAGCGCTGCACGTATCCCCTGACCGGCATCGGCTGCGTCGATCGCATCTATACCGATCTGGCCGTCATCGACATCACGCCTCGCGGCCTCGAAGTGATCGAGATCGTCGAAGGCCTTTCGTTCGAAGCGCTGCAGAACGTGACGCCCGTACCGCTCATCCACGCACCGCGCGCTGCCTGACGAAAGCATCCGCACGAACGCCAAAGGACAGACACCCATGAACGACGCTTATATCTGCGACGCCGTGCGCACCCCATTCGGCCGCTACGGCGGCGCATTGGCCACGGTTCGCGCCGACGATCTCGCCGCATTGCCGATCAAGGCACTCGTCGAACGCAATGCCGGCGTGGACTGGCAGGCGGTCGACGACGTCATCTACGGCTGTGCGAACCAGGCCGGCGAGGACAACCGCAACGTCGCCCGCATGGCCGCGCTGCTCGCCGGCCTGCCGGTCGAGGTTCCGGGCAGCACCGTGAACCGGCTCTGCGGCTCGGGGCTCGATGCGCTCGGCACCGCGGCACGCGCGATCAAGACCGGCGAGACGAGCCTCGTCATCGCGGGCGGCGTCGAAAGCATGAGCCGGGCCCCGTTCGTCATGGGCAAGGCCGATAGCGCATTCAGCCGCTCGATGAAAGTTGAAGACACAACGATCGGATGGCGCTTCGTCAACCCGGCGATGAAAGCGATGCACGGCGTCGATTCGATGCCGGAGACCGCGGAAAACGTCGCAACGCAGTTCGGCGTGAGCCGTCAAGACCAGGACGCCTTCGCCCTGCGCTCGCAAATGCGCACCGCGGCCGCCCAGGAAGCGGGGCGCTTCGACGACGAGCTGATCTCCGTTCACGTAGCCCAGAAAAAGGGCGAGCCGCTCGTCGTGACCAAGGACGAGCACCCGCGCGCGACGACGCTCGAAGCGCTGGCCAAGCTCAAGGGCGTCGTGCGTCCCGACGGCACCGTGACGGCGGGCAATGCATCGGGCGTCAACGACGGCGCCTGCGCGCTGTTGCTCGCCGACGAACGAACGGCTGCGCGCTTCGGATTGCGTCCGCGAGCACGCGTGGTCGCGATGGCCACGAGCGGCCTCGCGCCGCGCATCATGGGCTTCGGACCCGCTCAGGCGGTCCGCAAGGTTTTGGACAAGACCGGGCTCGCACTCGATCGCATCGATGTCATCGAATTGAACGAAGCGTTCGCCGCGCAGGCGCTCGCCGTGACGCGCAGCCTCGGGCTCGCGGACGACGATGCCCGAGTCAATCCAAATGGCGGCGCGATTGCGCTCGGGCACCCGCTCGGCGCATCGGGTGCCCGCCTCGCGACGACGGCCACCTATCAGCTTGCCCGCACCGGAGGGCGCTACGCGCTGTGCGCGATGTGCATCGGCGTCGGCCAAGGTATCGCGCTCATCATCGAGCGCGTATGATCGGCGACGCCATCGACCGGAGACACCCAATCATGACGACGCTTCATTACGAGCTTGCGGGACCCGCGGGCGCCCCGGTGGTCGTACTGTCGAACTCGCTCGGCACCACGCTCGAAATGTGGGATCCGCAAGTCGAAGTCCTCGCGCGCACCTTTCGCGTGCTGCGCTATGACACGCGTGGACACGGCCGCTCGGCACTCCCCCCGCCGCCTTACGCCATCGACGATTACGGACGCGACGTGCTCGCGCTGCTGGACTTGCTCGACATCGAACGCGCGCACTTCGTCGGGCTTTCGATGGGAGGCTTGACCGGGCAGTGGCTCGGCATCCATGCTGCGGCGCACATCGACAAGCTCGTGCTCTGCAATACGGCGGCCTGCATTGGCAAACCGGACGGCTGGCGCGAGCGCATCGAGCTGGTACGTTCGCGCGGGCTCGACGAAGTGGCGGGAGGCTCCGCCGCGCGCTGGTTCACGCAGGGATTCGTGGCGGCGCACGGATCGACCGTCGACGCACTGACCGGGCGCTTGCGCACGCTTTCGCCCGAGGGCTACATAGCCGGCTGCGAGGTACTTGCCCACACGGACCTGCGCGACGATATAGAACGCATCGCGTGCCCCACCCTCGTGATCGCAGGCGAGCACGATCCTGTTACGACGGTGGCCGATGCCCGGTTCATGGTGGATCGCATTCGCGGCGCGCGACTCGTCACGCTCGATGCCGCGCATTTGTCCAACGTCGAAGCTGCGCCCGCATTTACCGAAGCGCTGCTGAACTTCCTCGCCTGACGCGCTCGCCGTCAGCGTCACCCTGGGCACGGTGCCCGCGTCTGCCGTCTTCGCCGGCGGCTATCGGCGCCGGCGCCGGCGCCGCAAATAGATCCAGCACTACGCTGCGCTTGCGCACTCGTTGATCCCCACAGCGCGCGCCGCCGCGCCCCACCCCGCATTTTTTTCCTCTTCCATTGACCGAGCCGCGTTTCGCTAACGAAATCAAACGTCTGAGCGAGCTCGGTCAACTTTTCCTGTTACATCTCCGCGAAAAAATTGCCGAAAACCCTTAGATAAATTTTTCGTACATTTTATGGGAAGGGATTGATTTACCGAGGTTCAGTTCGTACAATGCGCTTCATTGGTTGTTACGAAATGTAACTCCTTGTATCAAAGTTACTCAAGCGGTCGAGCAAACGTTGTCGGTCGCAAAAAGAAAGAATTACACGGTACAAATTACCGGAATAAACCAACGGGGCTTCGGAAGCGTGACAAATGGACCGCAACGGCGAGACGCTGGATTCAATCCGCGAAATTAACCTGTCATACATCATGCTCGCGCAGCGCATGCTGCGCGAGGACAAGGCGATCGGCATGTTCCGCCTTGGCCTGTCGTCGCAACTGGCCGATCTGCTCGCCGGTCTTTCGCTCGCGCAATGCGTCAAGCTGGCCTCGTCGGACCAGCTGCTGTGCTTTTTCCGCTTCAACGACCATTCGATGCTCTCGGCCCTCACGCAGACGGCCAGGAATACCGATGTCGCCGCAACGCACACCGCGATCCTCCTCGCGGGTCAGCCAGTCGAACAATTCGCCTAAGGTGCGCGTCATGGGTCCGAAAAAAAGCCTCACCGAAGACGCCCAGGAAGTCTTTCGCGCCATCGCCCTGATCGAACTGGGCGCGCGCATGCAGGTGCTCGAAAGCGAGTTGTCGCTGTCGCGGGATCGGATGATTCGCCTTTATCGCGAGATCAAGGGTGCCTCGCCGCCCAAAGGCATGCTGCCTTTCTCGGCGGACTGGTACATGACCTGGTTGGCCAACATCCATGCGTCGCTGTTCTACAACACTTACCTCTTCCTGAAAAACGAAGCGGGCTGCTCGCATCTGGACGCGTTGACCAAGGGCTACCGGCTTTATCTCGAGCACTGCAGACATGGCGAGTGCGAGCCGGTGCTCGATCTCACGCGTGCCTGGACGCTCGTGCGCTTTTTCGACGCCGACATGCTTCAGCTCACGCCCTGCTGCCGCTGCAGCGGCAAATTCATCGCGCACAAGCACGACCTTCAGCAAAACGTCGTATGCGGCGCGTGTCAACCGCCTTCGAGGGCCGGCAAGACGAAGAAAGCCGCCGCGGGTAAAGAAGCGGTCCAAACCGCCTGCGCGGCGTAAAACCGCCGCCAATCGTCTCCGCCACGCGAGCGCTTCACGCTCTCATTTCAAAAAGCCTGTTCTTTCGAACGGGCTTTTTTTCTTTGCTTTTTCCTCCGGATTTACCCGTAGCCGGCAATCGCATTTGCGCAAAGCAACATGAGCGCGCTGCTGCCTTTTCATAAGGCCGCAATGCGCGCTTGCCTGCCACGGTTTTGCCGCACCGCAGCATTTTGCGTTTCTTGACTCCTCGCCCCCGCGCTGCTGTACTAAATCACGCAAGTTGATTTAGTCTTCGAATCCATCACGAACAAGAACCGCTGCACCCATCGGAGGAGGAACCCTTGATGAAGACTCGCCCCTGTGCCGCGCTCGCGCGCGCCGCCATGTTGTCCACAGCCGTTGCCGCAGCGCTCTGCGCGAGCGGCACTCACGCGGCCGACAAGGTTGTCGTCGGTCTGATTACCAAGACCGACACCAATCCGTTCTTCGTCAAGATGAAACAAGGTGCCGAGGACGCCGCGAAGAAAGACGGAGTCGAACTGCGAACGGCCGCCGGCAAGTTCGACGGCGACAACGCGAGCCAGGTGAATGCGATCGAGAACATGACGGCCGCGGGCGCGAAGGCGATCCTGATCACACCGAGCGACACGAAAGCCATCGTTCCGGCCATCAAGAAGGCGCGCTCGGCCGGTGTCATGGTCATTGCGCTCGATACGCCGACCGATCCGCAGGAGGCGACCGATGCACTGTTCGCCACCGACAACTTCAAGGCCGGCGAATTGATCGGCGAATACGCCAAAGCCGCGCTCGGCAGCAAGCCCGCCAAGATCGCCACGCTCGATCTCGCACCCGGGATTTCCGTCGGTGTTCTGCGCCATAACGGCTTCCTGAAGGGCTTCGGCATCAAGGAAGGCGATCCGAGCATCGTGTGCAGCCAGGACACGCGCGGCGACCGTGCGAAGGGTCAAACGGCAATGGAAAACTGCCTGCAAAAGGCCCCCGGCATCAACGTGGTCTATACGATCAACGAGCCCGCGGCAGCCGGCGCGTATCGCGCGCTCAAGGCCGCCGGTAAGGAAAAAGACGTGTTGATCGTCTCGATCGACGGCGGCTGCGAAGGCGTGCGCAACGTGAAGGCCGGCCAGATCGCCGCGACCGCTCAACAGTACCCGCTCAAGATGGCGGCGCTCGGCGTGGAAGCGGGATCCGAATACGCCAAGACCGGCAAGAAGGTCAGCGGCTACAAGGATACCGGCGTGACGCTGATCACGGACAAGCCGATGCAAGGCGTGGACAGCAAGGACACGAAGTTCGGCCTCGAGAACTGCTGGGGCAGCTAAGCCCTCCCTCCGGCGCGGCCTTCGGGCCGTCTGACGAAGTCCGCGCCATGTCTTATCC
Source organism: Trinickia sp. (assembly GCF_057351765.1). NCBI lineage: Bacteria > Pseudomonadati > Pseudomonadota > Betaproteobacteria > Burkholderiales > Burkholderiaceae > Trinickia > Trinickia sp. The sequence continues at coordinate 334,853 of NZ_JBMRBK010000036.1, forward strand.
CCCGTACTGACGAGAAGACGCACCATGACGACTCGATCCGCTCCGCCGGTCGCACCGGCACCCGTCTCGCGGCCGCATCAGCACCGCATGCCGACCATCGCCGAAGCCGGCCCGCTGATCGCACTGATCGCCGCCTGCGCATTCTTCTTCACGCAGACTCATCGCTTCCTTTCGTTTCAGAATTTCTCGCTGATTCTGCAGCAGACGATGGTCGTCGCCGTGATCGCCATCGGCCAGACGCTGATCGTGCTCACCGCGGGTATCGATCTGTCGTGCGGCATGGTGATGGCCTTCGGCTCCATCGTCATGACGAAGTTCGCCGTGGGCCTCGGCGTGCCGCCCGTACTGGCGATTCTCTGCGGCATGGGCGCCAGTGCATTGTTCGGACTCCTGAACGGCGTACTGGTCACGCGCATCAAGCTGCCGTCCTTCATCGTGACGCTCGGCACGCTGAACATCGCATTCGCGCTCACGCAGATCTACTCGAATGCCGAAACAGTCTCGAATCTGCCCGATGCGATGATGTTCCTCGGCAACACGTTCTCGATCGGCCCGGCCGAGGTCACCTATGGGACCGTGCTCGCGCTGCTCATGTATCTCGCGACCTGGTTCGTACTCCGAAATACCGTGCCCGGCCGGCATCTCTATGCGCTCGGCAACAACCCGGAAGCGGCGCGGCTCATGGGTCTGTCGTCGCAGCGCATCCTCGTTTGCGTCTATACGATCGCCGGCTTCATCTATGGCATTGCCGCCCTGCTGCTCGTCTCGCGAACCGGCGTCGGCGACCCCCAAGCCGGACAGACCGAGAATCTCGACAGCATCACGGCTGTCGTGCTCGGCGGCACCAGCCTCTTCGGCGGCCGCGGCTCGATCATCGGCACGCTGCTCGGCGCACTGATCGTCGGCGTATTCCGCAACGGGCTGACGCTCATCGGCGTCTCGTCGGTATATCAGGTATTGATCACCGGCGTTCTCGTGATTCTGGCCGTTGCGGCCGACAAGCTCTCGCATCGCCGCGCCTGACGCGCCTGTTTTCATCAAGGAACCGCCATGTCGACACCCTCTTCCCATTCGGCCGCACCGGTGCTGCAGGCCCGGGGCCTCGTCAAGCGCTACGGACAGGTCACCGCGCTCGACGGTTGCGATTTCGAGGTCCTGCCCGGTGAAATCCTCGCCGTCATCGGCGATAACGGTGCGGGCAAATCGTCGCTGATCAAGGCGCTCTCCGGTGCACTCGTGCCCGACGAGGGCGAAATCCTGCTCGATGGCGCACGCGTGCAATTCCGCAGCCCGCTCGATGCGCGCGAGAAAGGCATCGAGACCGTCTATCAGGAACTCGCGGTAGCGCCCGCGATGACGATCGCGGAAAACCTTTTTCTCGGCCGCGAACGCCGCCTGCCGGGGTGGCGCGGCTCGATCCTCCAGATGATCGACAAGCGCCGCATGCTCGAGGAAGCGACTTCGCACATGAAGGACCTGCAAATCGGCATCCGCTCGATGCGGCAGGCCGTCGAAACACTGTCGGGCGGGCAGCGCCAGGGCGTGGCCGTGGCGCGCAGCGCCGCGTTCGCGCGCCACGTCGTGATTCTCGACGAACCGACGGCCGCGCTGGGTGTCAAGGAAGGCAACATGGTGCTCGAGTTGATCCGGCGCGTGCGCGACCGTGGCCTGCCGGTGATCCTGATCAGTCACAACATGCCGCATGTCTTCGAGATCGCCGATCGCATCCATATCCAGCGTCTCGGCCGGCGCGCCGCGCTCGTCAAGAAGGAAGACATCCATATGTCGGAAGCCGTAGCCATCATGACCGGCGCGAAAGAAGCCGACGTCAAGGCGATCGCATGATTTTCGATCGCGCGATCGCGTCAGCGGCACGGCGACGATGAGCCGCGCGCATCCCCCGGCGACACGGCCGGTCGGCTCGAATCAGGTCGGCATGCGGCAGTTCAACGAGCGAATCGTGTTGCAGGCGATCCGACTCCATGGATCGCTCGCCAAGGCCGATGTCGCTCGCCTCACGCGGCTGTCGATGCAGACGGCGTCGATGATCGTCGATCGGCTCATCGACGATGGGCTGCTCGTCAAGCAGGCGCGTGTGCGCGGACGTATTGGGCAGCCCTCTGTGCCGATCGCGCTGGAGCCGGACGGCGCTTATACCATCGGCATTAAAGTCGGGCGTCGCAGCCTGGATGTGCTCGCGCTCGATTTTGTCGGGCATGTCCGCAGTCGCGAAGTGTTCGAGTATGCCTATCCGGATCCGCAGACGCTTTTTCCCACGCTCGAGCGCAACCTTGGGCGCGTCATGACGACGCTTGGGGAGGGGGCCGCCAAGGTGGTTGGCATGGGTGTGGCGGCACCGCTCTGGCTGGGCGGCTGGCGCGATTTTCTCGGCGCGCCCCCTGGGGTGCTCGATGGCTGGAATGCCATCGACATTCGCACGCGCATTGCGGCTATGACCGGATTGCCTGTGGAGTTCGCGAAGGATACGACCGCCGCTTGCGCGGCCGAACTCGTCATGGGCCAAGGGCGTGGGATTCGGACGTTTCTTTATCTCTTTATCGGCACGTTTATCGGTGGCGGGCTTGTGATCGATGGGCGGCTGCATAGCGGACCGCATGGTAATGCGGGCGCAGTGGGCTCGATTCCGTTATCGGCCGGCAACGGACACGCACCGCGGCAGTTGCTGCATGCGGCGTCGGGATTCGTGCTCGAACAGCGTATGAGCGAACGAGGAGCACCTGCCGCGGCAGCGCACGATCACCGGGCTTTCGACGCCGAGGTGTGGCCTGTCACGGACCGCTGGCTCGATGAAGCCAGTGGGGCCATTGCCTCGACCGTCGCGACTTCGGCGGCACTCATCGATCTCGAAGCGGTCGTGGTGGATGGCGAGATCGATCGGCAACTCGTACGCGAGCTCATGCGCCGCACACAGCGCGACCTCGATAGGATCGAATGGGAGGGGATGGTGCGGCCGCAGTTGCTCGAAGGGGCGATCGGCACCGATGCGCGGGCAATGGGGGCTGCTATTTTGCCGCTCTACGCGCATTTTGCGCCAACGCATGAGCTGTTTTTGAAGTCGGAAAGTTAGCCTGCGCTAGGCATCGAATCGGTTTAGCGCGCGGCTGCCTGTGCCGGCGAAATCATCTACACACGCGCGAAAAAAACGCCACCCAGCCGATAACGGCTCGAGCGGCGTCCATGCGTTATCGCTCAGGCAAGCTCATCTACCGCTTAGCGACCTGATCGGTTGCACTGCTCCCTTTCATATCGCCCCACCCGCCACCGAGCGCACGAATGAGGTTAACAGTCGCCACCGCCTGCGAACCCGCGAGCTGACTCGCCTGCCGCTGCGCAACCAGCACCGATCGCTCGCTATCGAGCACATCCAGATAGCTGACCTGCCCTTCCCGATACTGCGTCTGCGACAAATGCTCCGCACGCTGCGCCGAACTCACCGCATCGCCTTGAGCGCGAATCTGATCGTCGAGCAATCGCAAATCGGCAAGGTTGTCCTCAACCTCCCTGAACGCCGTCAGCACCTGCGAGCGATACAGCGCGACATCCTCGTCGAATTGCGCGCGCGCCTGCGCGAGTTGAGCCTTGCGCCGGCCGCCGTCGAAAATCGGCAGCGTGAGCGCCGTGCCCGCGAACGGCCCGAGCAGGAACGTCCGGCTCGACCACATGAAGAGCTCGCCAAGCCCCGCCGATTCATAGCCGAATGCCCCGGTGATATCGAGCTTCGGGAAGAATGCCGACTTCGCCAGACCCACGCGGGCGTTCGCCGCCGCCATCGCACGTTCGGCCGCCGCGATGTCGGGCCGCCGTTCGAGCAACGCCGAGGGTAACCCCGCCGGCACACGCGCCGTGACCGGCACGAGCGGCTGCTGCGCAAACGTGAACTCCGCCGGCGTCTTGCCGAGCAGAATCGCAAGGCTGTGCTCGGCCGCCGCACGTTGCCGCTCCACGCCCACCGCTTCGGCACGCGCCGTCGCGAGCGAGTTGTTCGCCTGCGACAAATCGAGCTCGCTCACCTCGCCCTCGTCGAAGCGGCGCTTGACGAGCTTCACACCCTCTTCGCGCAGCCCGATCGTACGGTTGTACAGATCGCGCTCGGCGTCGAGCTCACGCAGCGAAAAATACGTCGCCGCCACGTCGGCCTGCAACGCGAGCTGGACCGAACGGAACAACGCTTCGCTTTGCTGCGAGTCGGCCCGCGCGGCGGAGACGTTCGAGCTGACCCGCCCGAACAGATCGGCCTCGTAGGACACCGTCGACTGCGCGCGCCACAGCGTCAGCGGCGGCACGTTGGCATTTTGCGGCAGGCCTTGCGAAGCCGGCGACAACTTCTCGCGCGTCGGCCCGAAGCCCGCGTCGATTTCAGGGAACCAGGCCGAGCGAGCCGAACCGAGCGCCGCCCGCGATTGCCGCACGCGCGCCGCGGCCGCCTTCAAATCCTGGTTCGCCTCGAGCGCCTGCTGCTCGAGCTGGTTGAGCGTGTCGTCGCCGAACACGGTCCACCATTCGCCGCGCGAGAGGGCGTCGGAGGGCTGCGCAGGCTTCCATTGCCCCTGTGCCCCCGATGCCGCCGTTGCATCCGCCTGCGGCGCTTCCTTGAACGCGCTCGGGATGTTCATGTCCGGCCGCTTGTAGGCCGGATCGAGCGAGCATGCTGCCAATAGCGCCATCAACAGGCCGCTCGCCAGCATCCGCATGGCACCCCTTGTCGTGCCCCGTGCGCCGGCCGTCTTTTCCAATCGTTTCATTTTTTCTCCCAAGCCTTATGCGTCGGTCACGTCGAGCTCGCGCACTTTCGAATCGGTCTCGTCCTTCGAGTCCTTGCCGGCGACGTGGATCTTGCCGCCCGCCAATGTACGCAGCACGACATAGAAGACCGGCGTCAGCATGAGCCCGAACAGCGTCACACCCAGCATGCCGAAGAACACCGCAATACCCATTGCATGCCGCATCTCTGAGCCGGCCCCCGTCGACAGCACGAGCGGTACGACACCCATGATGAACGCGATCGACGTCATCAGAATCGGCCGCAGCCGCAGCCGGCTCGCCTCGATGGCCGCGGCCATCGGCGTGCGACCGTCGTGCTCCAGCTCCCGCGCGAACTCCACGATCAGGATCGCGTTCTTCGAGGCGAGGCCCACGAGCACCATCAATCCGATCTGCGTGAAGATGTTGTTGTCGCCGCGCAGCAGCCAGACACCGGCCAGGGCGGAGAGCACACTCATCGGCACGATCAGGATCACGGCGAGAGGCAGCGTCAGGCTCTCATAGAGCGCGGCCAACACGAGGAACACGAGCAGCACGCTGATCGGGAACACCCAGATAGCGGAGTTGCCGGCCAGGACCTGCTGATACGTGAGGTCGGTCCACTCGAACTTCACGCCGCGCGGCAGCGTCTCCTTCGCGATCTTCTCGATGACGGCCTGCGCCTGCCCCGACGAATAACCGGGCGCCGGCCCGCCATTGATGTCGGCGGCCGTGTAGCCGTTGTAGCGCACCACCATCTCGGGGCCATACGTGGGCGTCACCCTGACCAGCGAGGACAGCGGCACCATTTCGCCCGACGCCGAGCGCGTCTTCAGTTGCCCGATGTCATCGGGCCGCGAACGGAACGGCGCATCGGCCTGCACGCGAACCTGATAGACGCGTCCGAAGCGATTGAAGTCGTTCACGTAGAGCGAGCCCAGATAGACCTGCATCGTCTGGAAGACATCGGTGACGGGAATGCCGAGCTGCTTGGCCTTCACGCGATCCAGATCGACATTCAGCTGCGGCACGTTGATCTGGTAGCTCGTGAAGAGCGGACCGAGTTCAGGCGCCGTTTGCGCGCGCTTGATGAACGCCTCCGTCGCCTTGTCGAGTTGCGTATAGCCGAGCGCGCCGCGATCCTCGAGTTGCAGCTTGAAGCCGCCGAGCGTGCCGAGACCCAACACGGGCGGCGGCGGGAACACCGCAACGAACGCGTCCTTGATGCCGCCGAACTTCTGGTTCAGCGCGCCTGCGATCGCACCGGCCGACAGCGCGCGCGAACCGCGATCCTTGAACGGCTTGAGCGAAACGAACACGATGCCGGCGCTCGAGCTGTTCGTGAAGCCGTTCACCGAAAGCCCCGGGAATGCGACGGCGTGTTCGACGCCCGGCTGCTGCGCGACGATATCGCCCATCTCGCGAATGACGCGCTCGGTGCGATCGAGTGTGGCGCCGGTCGGCAGTTGGGCGAACGCGATCAGGTACTCCTTGTCCTGCGCGGGCACGAAGCCGCCCGGCACGATCTGCGTGACGAGGACCGTCGCACCGACGAGCACCGCATAGACGCCGAGCATCATGGTCCGATGACCGAGCACGCTCCGCACACCGCGTCCATACGCGGTGGAACCGCGCTTGAAGACCTTGTTGAAACCGCGGAAGAAGCCGCCGAAAAGACGATTCATGACGCGCGTGAGCCAATCCTCGGGCGCATCGTGGCTGCGCAGCAGGATCGCGCAAAGGGCCGGCGAAAGCGTCAACGAATTGAACGCGGAGATCACCGTCGAGATCGCGATCGTCATCGCGAACTGCTTGTAGAACTGCCCCGTCAAGCCGCTCATGAACGCGAGCGGCACGAACACGGCAACGAGCGTCAGCGCGATGGCGATGATGGGCCCGCTCACCTCTCGCATCGCGCGCACGGTCGCCGCATGCGCACTGTGCCCCTCGGCAATGTTGCGTTCGACGTTTTCGACGACCACGATCGCATCGTCGACGACGATACCGATCGCGAGCACCATACCGAACAGCGATAGCGCGTTGATCGAGAACCCGAATGCAAGCAGCAGCGAGAACGTACCGACGATAGAAACCGGTACCGCGACGAGCGGAATGATCGACGCGCGCCATGTCTGCAGAAACACGATCACGACGATGACGACGAGGGCAATCGCCTCCAGCAGCGTATGGATCACGGCCTCGATACTCGAGCGCACGAACTGCGTCGGGTCATAGACGATGCTGTAGTCGATACCTGCCGGGAAGTCCTTCTTCAGGTCGGCCATATCCTTGCGGACCTGATCGGAGATCGCCAGCGAATTGGCACCGGGCTGCTGGTTGATTGCGAGTGCAACGGCCGGCTTGTTGTCGAGCAGCGAACGCAGGGCATACTCGGACGCAGCGAGTTCCACTCGCGCCACGTCGCGCAGATACGTCACACCGCCCGTCGGCGACGTCTTGACGACGATGGCGCCAAATTGCTCTTCCGTTTGCAACCGGCCGCGCGCGTTGACCGACAACTGCAGCGGCACGCCAGGGCCCGTCGGCGAGGAGCCGATCACACCCGCCGCGACCTGTACGTTCTGCTCGCGGATCGCGGCAACGACATCGTTCGCCGTCAATCCGTGCTCGGCCACCTTCTGCGGGTCGAGCCATACGCGCATGGCGTAGTCACCCGCACCCCACAGTTGCACCTGGCCCACGCCCGAAATGCGCTCGAGCCGATCCTTGACGTTGAGCAGCGCATAGTTGCGCAGGTACGTCATGTCGTATCGATTGTCGGGCGAGATCAGGTGCACGACCATCGTCAGCGTCGGCGAGCTCTTGATCGTCGTCACGCCCAGGCGCTGCACGTCGTCGGGCAAGCGCGGCAGCGCTTGCGAGACGCGGTTTTGCACGAGCTGCTGCGCCTTGTCCGGATCCGTGCCGAGGCGAAACGTGATCGTGAGCGTCATGTTGCCGTCGCTGTTGGCCTGCGACTGCATGTAGAGCATGTTCTCGACGCCGTTGATCTGTTCCTCGAGCGGTGAAGCCACCGTTTCGGCGATCACCTTCGGATTCGCGCCCGGATACTGCGCGTGGACCACGACCGAAGGCGGCACGACTTCCGGATACTCGGAAATCGGCAACTGGAAAAGCGCGATCACGCCCGCCAGTAGGATCAGAACCGATAGCACCCCTGCAAAGATCGGCCGATCGATAAAGAATTTTGAAATGTTCATATCGCGTTCTGTTCAATTGAGCGCATCGAATTCGAGCGCAACGGACCACTCACGAATTCGACGAGTCGCCGGCATTCGAGGCATTGGCATCCGTCTGATTGGCGCCCGGCTGGCTATCGTCGCCACCGTCCATCGCCACCACGTGCGGCCGCACCGTTGCGCCGGGGCGTACCCGTTGAATGCCGTGGACGACGATACGGTCGCCGCTGGCAAGACCGGCCGTGATCACACGCAGATTGCCGTGCAAGGCGCCGAGCGAGACCGGCCGATACGAGACCTGGCCCTTCGCATCGACGGCGAGCACGAACTTCTTGTCCTGATCGGTACCGATGGCCGCTTCCTCGACGAGCAGCGCCCGATGCGGCGCACCGCCGCCCACCTTGATGCGCGCGTACAGACCCGGCACGAGCGTGCCGTCCGGATTGTCGAAACGCGCGCGCACACGAATGGTGCTCGATGCGGTATCGAGCCGGTTGTCGACCGACGCCACGACGCCTTTGCGCGAATAGCCCGCCTCATCGGCCAGCCCCAGCTCGACCGGCACGGACGTACCCGTGCGCGCACGGCCGATGTACTTCAGATAGGTCTGTTCGTCGACATCGAACGAGGCATAGATGGGCGACACCGAAACGAGCGTCGTGAGCGGCGGCGTGCCGGAGCCCACCGAGACCACGTTGCCGAGCGTGACTTCGGCGCGCGAAACACGGCCGGACACGGGTGCGACGATCTTCGTATAGCCGAGATTGATGCGCGCCGTCTCCAGCGCGGCTTCGGCGGCCTGCACGTTCGCTGCGGCCTCGACCGCGGCATTCTTCTTCTCGTCGAAGTCGCGCCTGGCGATCGCGTTGTCCTCGATCAAACGCTGCGCGCGCTGCCAATCGCTTTGCGCGTAGCCGTTGCGCGCCTTCGCGGCGGCAAGCTGCGCCTGGGCGCGATCGACTTCGGCCGCATAGGGACGCGGATCGATGACGAACAGCACGTCGCCCTTTTTCACGAGGGAGCCGTCCTTGAAGTTGACCGAGACGATCGTGCCCGAGACGAGCGGGCGCACCTCGACCTTGTCCACGGCCTCGAGCCGGCCCGAGTACTCCTGCCAGTCGGTCACGGTCTTGTCGAGAACCGCGGCCACGTCGACTTCCGGTGCCATCGGGGCCGCCTGTGCCGGCGCATTGGCATTCACGCGCACGGCCGTCAGGGTGCCGACGCCGGCCAGCACGGCGACGGCGACCACCGCGCCGGCGATGCGTGTACGGGAAAAACGCTGCTTGGACATAAGGAAGCTCCGGTGTGTGATTGATTGTTGTATGACGTTTCTGATCAGCGAATCGTGACTGCGGGCGGTGCAAGACGGCTTTGAAAAAACCGCACCGCATCCTGCAGTGCCTGAGCATCGCTTCCCACCCGCTCATGGGATGCGCTCGGATAGCGGACGACCTGCGTCGACACACCCGCGCTGATGAGGCGCGCGGCGTACCGTTCCGCTTCGACATGCAGCACGTCGTTTTGCGCGGTGGCGACGAACGTCGGCGGCAGCCCGGCAAGCCGGGCCGATTCGAGCGGTGCCGCGTAGGGATGCAGCCGTTGCGCGGCTTGCGGCAGGTAGGCACGATAGCTCGCCGCGCATTCGCGCGCCGAGATGTCGGAGGCAACACGCCGCTCGTCGGCAAGGCAAGTCATGCTCGGATCGAGCATTGGGCTGAACAACGCCTGTGCATCGATGCGGACTTCGCCGCGATCGCGCGCGACGAACGCGAGCCCATTGGCGATGTGCCCGCCCGCGCAATGCCCTGCCACGAACAGTACTTTTCCGCCGGCACCGTACGTGCGCCCGACAGCTTCGACCCATCGCGCGGCGCGATAGGCATCCTCGAGCGCGGCTGGAAACGGATGTTTCGGCGCCAGCGAATAATCTACGGATATGACCAATGCCGAAAGATGCTCGGCAAAATAACGCGCGGCCGCATCGCCATCGTCAAGCGAACCGCGTACGAACGCGCCGCCATGAAAATAAAGCAAGACCGGCATTGAACGCAAGCCGTCACGGCGATAAAGCCGCAATGCGATATTGCGCTGATATCCGGCAATCCGAATTTCGTTGATCTCGAGCGAAGGCGCGGCGGACGAGCCGCCTTCCGAAATGCTACGAGAGTGCGTAGTACGCATGGGTCGAGCGCCCAAAGGCGCGGCAGTTTCACAATGATCCGAATTGTGGGTTCGGCAGGAATTCCGATAAATGCCTATAATCCGGCAACACAATTCACCGCTTCCGAACAATTGTCTGCATGTCGCTGCCGGCGTCCGGCGCGAGCGCGGCGGTGGGTCATTTCCTCCGGAGAGCAACGATGGATCGCCTACAAGCCATGCAGGTGTTCACTCGCGTGGTCGACACGAACAGTTTCACCAAGGCAGCGGAAACGCTCGATCTGCCACGGGCCTCGGTCACCACGATCATTCAGAACCTCGAGTCCCATCTCGGCGTGCGCCTCATGCACAGGACGACGCGCCGTCTCAGTCTGACGCCCGATGGCGCAGCGTACTACGAACGCTGTGTGCGCATTCTCGCCGATGTCGAAGAAACCGAGAGCAGCCTGCAAAACGGCAACAAGAAGCCGCACGGCAAGTTGCGAGTCGACATGCCGGGCTCGCTCGGGCGAACGATCGTCATTCCCGCGCTTCGCGAATTCCGCGAGCGCTATCCGGATATCGATTTGCAACTCGGCTTGTCGGACCGGCCCGTCGACTTGCTGCAAGAAGGCGTCGATTGCGTCGTGCGGGTCGGCGCCCTGCAGGATTCGTCGCTCGTGGCGCGCCGCATCGGCCTGTTCGAGGGCGTGACCTGCGCGTCGCCCGATTACCTGGCGCAGGCAGGCGTGCCAAGCACGCTCGAGGAATTGAGCCAGCACCGCGCGATCAATTACTTCTCGAGCCGCACGGGCCGCATCATGAACTGGTCGTTTCTCGTCGACGGCAAGGAAGTGGAAGTCAAGATGGAGGGCTCGATCTCCGTCAACGACGCGGACGCCTATGTGGCGTGCGCTGTCGAAGGGTTCGGCATGATTCAGATGGCGCTTTTCATGGTGCTGCCGCATCTGCGCTCGGGCGCGCTCAAGGAAGTGCTGCCCGAATGGAAGCCGCTGCCGATGCCGATTTCCGCCGTTTATCCGCACAGCCGTCATTTGTCGCCGAAAGTGCGCGTCTTCGTCGATTGGGTGGCGGAAGTGTTCGATCGCTGCCCGCTGCTGAGCGGCCGTCAAAGCCTCGACAAGGCTTGCAGCAAGCGCACGTTCGAGGAATTGGAATCGGCCCAGCCGCTCGATACGCCTGTGCTGTCGGAATGGGTCGCGTAAGAGGCGGGATCGCGGGCGCCGCTTTTTCCCGGCGCCCGCGATATGCGTGACTTCGCTTCATTGTTTTGTCCGCGCGACAAATCAATTCACGATTCGTAGATTTATCGAGCGCGCTTCGAACACTACATTTGCAACTGTCGCGGCACTGATCGTCAGCGCCGCATCGAACAGACAGGAGCATCCATCATGAAGCGCACTTCCCTCATCGCCGCCCTTTTGACTTCGCTCGTCGCGAGCACCGCTGCATTCGCCGATGGCGGCATCGGACACAACGGCACCTACAACGATCAATCGTGGATCGGCACGAGCACGAAAACGCGTGCCGAAGTGCGAGCCGAAGTGGCCGCCGCTCAACGCGATGGCACGCTGCCTTCGATGAACAAGCAAAGCTATCCGAACATCGGGCTCGAAGGTCAAACCCAAGCGGCACGTATCGCGGACCGCGAAGGCAGCACGGGTGTTTCGCTTGCCCGTCAATGACGAGCCGGATCATGTTCGATACGGACTTGTCGCTGCTCGATAATTGGGACGTCGACACGCCGAGTTGGGTGCCGTTCTCGCCGCGGCGGCGCGATGCCGCCGCGACGGGTGCGCCGCTCAGTGTTGCGGCACGCCGTTACGCCAATCGTCCCAGTGCGTCACGATGTCTTGAACGAGCGGATTGCCGGCCAGAAACAAATTGGCAACGGCCGGACCGAAGCCGCCCTGATCCGCGTAGTTGAGCAGGTTGTCGGCACTGGTCTGGCCCGCGTAGGGCCGGTCGAAGTCCGAACCTGAACGCAGCACGGCTACGCGGTTCAGATCCACGCGGTGCACGCTGGCCGCACGTTTCAAGGCTTCGTAGGTCGCATTGTCCTCTTGCTGGGTCGTGCAATAGACACCCTTGCCGTCGGTCATGATCTTCGTCCATTCGCGCGCACGCTCGCCGAGCAGCGTCCCGGACCACCAGGTATCGCCGGCTAGCGTATCGCACTGAACGACCTTCGGCGGCTGGTTGGCCGGCGCATAACTGTATTTCGCGCGAGCAGCCTGCGCTTGTTGGCTATCCGACAGTGTCACGTTTCGCGACAGCGCGAACGCCGCATCGGCAAGGCGCGTATTCAACTGGAAGACTTCGGTGCGGTAATCGAGCGGCGGCTTGTCGGTAGGGCTTTTCGTATTGATGCCGAGATAGCCGGTATTCCAACCCGGCGGAATTTCACGCCCATCGAGCTCCCACTGAATGCCGAAGTCGACGAGATACTTCGCCCATGCCGCCGAACCGAGCGTGCCTTGCGCGGGGTCGATGCCCGCGATTCCGGCGATCAGGAAATAGGTATGGCGCAAATCGAATCGGTGCGAGAACGTCAGCGCCATGATCGAGGCCGCCGCATTCGCGTGGCCCATTCCGGTGGTCACGACACAGACATCCTGCCGATTGCAATTGACCTCGGGATAGTCGGGCGATAAGCCGGCCACGGGAATCGGCTTCCACGGCCCGAGATGATCGAGCCATACCTGGCCCTCGGGACCGAACATCGAAATGATCATGACCTTGACCGGATGACCGGCCGAGGCGGTTTCCGTGAAACTGTCGGCGTTGTCCTGCGCATTCGAGGCCGTCGCCGCGCATGCGGCAAGCGTCAACGCGGCGGCCGACAAGATAGAGCGAGTGAGCATGGGCGTTCCTTGTTGAATTCCTGAGAGGGGAAAGAAGAAAACCGCTCGCTATTGCCTGTGCTTGTACTGCTGCGTCTACCGCCCGTTTTGCGCTTGCGCGCTTCGTGTCGGTGCGGACCGGTTTCGGCAGCGGGCTCAGTATAACGAGCGGATTACGCCAATACTCGACGACTTGTTTTTTAGTGCTTCGATCCGGTCCGCCGGGACGCATCCGGTGCGGCCTGCGCATGCTGGCTGCCGTCCGGCTTCGGTGCGGGCGGCCCCGGCTGCGCGTCGGCGCTTCCTGCGGGATCATCCACCGAGTTTTCCTCCACTGCGCCATTGGCGCCTCGGGCGGGAACGACCATCGTGCTTCGCAGCGGATTCGCGATTTCGATACCCCGCGCCCGGAACATCTCGAGAATGCGCCGGTTGAATTCGCGCTGCACGGGCCAGCGTGACGTATCGCGACACTGCATCTGACCGAGCAGCGTCACCATCGCGCCATCGACTTGATCGACGCCCCAGAAGCTGAAGTCCGACACGATGCCATCCTTGAACTTCGGGTCTTCGCGTAACGAAGCGCCGATATCGCTCAAGGTCTGTACGGCGAGATCGACGTCCTGTCCATAAGCGATGTTGATTCTCACAGACGCATTGCCGAGTCCGCGATTCGAATTGTTTACCGTCGTCACGGAGCTGAACGGAATGGTATGGAGCGACCCGTCGCCGCCGCGCAGGCGCACCGTGCGAATCGACAAATATTCGACCGTACCCGAGACGCCCGCCACCGTGACCCAGTCGCCCACCTGCATCGCGTTTTCCATCAGCAGGAACATGCCGGTGATGAAATCCTGCACGAGCTTTTGCGAACCGAAGCCGAGCGCGACGCCGAAGATACTGGCGCCCGCCAGCAGCGGCCCGATGTTCACGCCGATTTCGCTCAGTCCCGTGAGACCGACCACGAGCGCGATGCCGATGAACAGCGTCGTGCGCAGCATCGGCAACAGCGTGCGCAAGCGCGCCGCCCGCATGAGATCGCCGGCGGTCGTCCATTTGAGCAGGCGCCGCTCGATCGAAACATTGATCGCCTCCCATACGGCAATGGCCGCGAAGGCCGCGATCGCCACTGTCACGACCGCCGATACCAGCCGCCGCCCGAGGTCTTTCTGGACGAATGCCTGCCAAGGATGAAGATCCCAGATCGACAGAACGAAATTTGCGGCTGCCAGGACGATCGCAACCGTGATGATCCCGCGCAGCATCGGATAGTAACGATGCGCCCGCGCGAGCGCGATCGAACCCTTCTCGCCGTTCGTCGAACGGAACATGCGGCCCAGCACGCCGGACGCCACGATCGCCGCAAGGCGCGCGCCGATCAGGATCCCGAGCGATATCCCGCCGCGCCCCAGCACGATGCGATACCCATCGCGCACATCGAGCGCCCAGATGAACCACAGCGCGATCACGACGAATACCGCGATGTAGGCCCAGGCACCCGCGAGCCACTGGCCCACGAGCTTGAATCCGCGCGTGCGCCCCGTGGCGTCGCGAATCCATTGCCGCACGGGCCGGCGAATCTGCAGGATCAGAACGGCCACCATGATGTGGCCGACGAGCGTCACCGTCTTGACGATCCCGAGATGCGCTTCAGGCGAGAGGCCCAACGGCACCGGAGCCTCCGCCAACGCAATGCCGACGGCGACCACGGCCACGAGCCACATGAGCCATCGCTCGACGAACACGGCCGATTCGTCGTTGATCGGCAACAGGCGCAGCTTCGGCGCATCGCTTGCCAGCAAGAGCCCGCAGGCGAGCGCCACGACGCGCGCAATCGCGTAGACCTGGATCAGCGTGTCGAGCACCGCCTCTTCGGGCGTCCCGTCATCGGTCAGCAACGACATCATAACGACCGCGATGACGACGGCTACCGCAAGCGGCACCGCCTTCAACAGCGTGTGCAGCAGTGCGAACGGCAGCCGCTGCAAGAGCGACCAGTGCTGCACCGCGCGCGCCGCATTGCGCTGGCTGCGCGCGGCGCGCTCGGCATCGGATTCGATCGACCGCGCGTCGATGCCCGCGGCCTGCAACGGTATGGCGTCCGCCGAAGCGGCATCGGCCTGCGCCCCGCCGGCGGTCATCCCGCCGTCGGCCGCCGTGCCGGCCCCAGGCACGGGCACTGCCTCAGGCGCCACGGCCGGCACCTCGCGCGCGACACCACGGTTGCCGAGCGCCTCGATGTGCTTCTTGAGCAGCCGGGCCAACAGCACGCCGACCAGCAACGCCGGCAACAGCGAGGCCGAGAGCGTACCCGCCAAGTCGCGCAATTGCGCGCGGCCGGGAATACTCTCGATTTCATATCCCCACCAGGCACGTACGGAATGGACGTCGAGCAACGCCGCTGCCGACGCCTTCACCGACGACGCCCCATGACGAATCGTGGCGGCGGTCTGCCGCGAAAGCTGCGAGACGAGTCCGTTCTGGGCAAGGGCGGCCAGGACGACCGATGCGCCACTGGCCGGTGGCGACGCCGCACTCGCGGCCGACGCGGCGCTGGCCGGCGGCGCGCTCAATGCGCCGGCCGCGGCGATGGCGCGGAGCGTATCGGTAATTTTTGTGCGCGTTTTGGGGTCGTTCAGCGCGTCGAGTGCGCGCTTGGCCTGATCGGGCGTCAGCGTGACAGGCGAGGGATTCGAGGCGCCCGCGGCAGCGGATGCGGACGCGGATGCGGATGCCGACGCAGATGCCGATGGGCTCGCGGCGGGCTCGGCGCAGACCGAAAAAGACAAAAACGATAGAAACAACGCGAGGACGATGTATTTGCGCATAACAAAGGGGGAAGGCCATACCTCAGACGTGACAGGGCCGCAACGATGCGACCCTGTCCGGTCACGATACGACTTCACGAGTGCGCGAACGGTTCAGAAAAGCTGCAATGCAGCAACATTTGTACCATTCATCTGACAAGCCCTGCCGCTTTGCTCTGAAATACTACGCCCGCTCGAGCGCCGCGATTTCCCGCACCAGCACGAGCAGCATGGAGAGACTCGCGCCGCCGCCCGCACGCTGCTCGGCCAGCAGCCGGCCGTAGCGTTCGAGCGGCACGACGCGCCTTTCCTGCCACGCCTCGGCGATGGCTTCGGGCCGCTTGCTCTGGGCGTCCGTTTGGGCGAGCGCACTGGCGGTCAACGTACGCTTGAGCCGCGCAAATTCCGTCAGTGCCGCGGCGCGCGCAAGAACGTCCCAGTGCGTCGGCGTGGGGAGCGTGTTCGCGCGTTCGGAAATGAAGCCGTAGTTCAACACGGTGCCGAGTGCGAAATATACCCCGGCGACGAGTTCCAGCGGCTCGCCCGTCGTCGCCGCGATATCGGCGATATCGAGCAGCGAAGCCGAGATGTCGCCGCGCGCGACGTAGGTCGCGAGTTCGCCATCCACGCCGGCCGATTCGAGCGACTGCCTGCGTTGCGAAAGGGCCTCGCGATCCGCGGCGGGCAGCAGCTGCTCGAGCTGTGAAGACAAACGTTCGACCGCCTCGCGGCAACGCTCGACGAGTGCTGCCACGGGTGCGCCCGCCGCGGCACCGCCCGCCGCGGGAGCGCCCGCCGCAGCGTCCGCCCCCTCGCGCGCGACGCCGCCGGACTGCATCTGCCGCAGGAACCAGAGGGCCGCATGCTCGACGAGCCGCGCCACCTCGACGAACATGCGCGCTTGCACGTCGCCGGCAATGCGGTTGTCGAGGGCATCGATCCGGCGCCAGAGCGCGTCGACGTGAAAGACATCGCGCGCGACGATCGTCGCGCGCGCGATGTCGCTGGCTTTCGCATCGGTCTCTTCTTGCAGCCGATGCACGAACGCGCACCCAAGGCGATTGACGAGCACGTTGGCCACATGCGTGGCGAGGATTTCGCGCTTAAGCGGGTGCCGCTCGCTCGCGGCTGCGAACCGCACCTGCAGCGGCTTCGGAAAGTAATCTCGAAAGAAGTCGGCGACGAGCGGATCCTCGGGCAGATCGGAGTCCAGCAATTCGTCGAAGAGCCACATCTTGCTGTAGGCGAACAGCACGGCGCGCTCGGGCGACGTGAGGCCGAGATGCGCCGATTGGCGCTCGGCGATTTCCTCGTCGGTCGGCAAGAATTCGATGACGCGATTGAGGCGTCCGGCGCGCTCGAGCGAACGCATGAGGCGCACTTCGGCATCGAGGCGCTCCGCCGAATGACGTCCCGCGATGGAGAGCGCCTGCGTTTGCTGATAGTTGTCGCGCAGCACGAGTTCGCCCACCTCGTCGGTCATCTCCGCGAGCAGCGCGTTGCGCTGTTTCTCCGTGAGCTCGCCTTCGGCCACGACGAGTCCCAGCAAAATCTTGATATTGACCTCATGGTCCGAGCAGTCGACGCCCGCGGAGTTGTCGATCGCATCGGTATTGAC